>CALGJQ010000026.1 GCA_937928545.1 uncultured Verrucomicrobiales bacterium | reverse complement strand
CCCCCATCCCAAATCTCCACCCAAGTATGATTCCCCCTCTTATTCGTCCACAAGGCCGTCCCCGCAATCCGCGCCGGCACCCCCACCGACCGACACGCATCCACCAAAATAATCGAAAGCCCCGTACACGTCGCCTTCCCCAACCTTATCGACTCCGCCGGACTCTGATTCGGCGCCTTCCGCCCCGTATCATAATGAACCTGAATCAAATTAAAAATCCCCTCGTTAATCGCCTGCGCCGCCTCCGTCGTCGTCCTCGCACCCTTCACCAACTCCTTCGCCTTTGGATAAAAATACGAACGCCAATCCTCCCGCGTCTCATCCAGAGAAGCATAAGGCAACACCTCATTAAAAAACACCTCCTCCGGCATCTCCTTCGCCCACCCAAACTCCCCCCGCACCTTCACCACCCATTCCAAATTCCCCATCAAAAAATCCGACGTCAAAGTCTCCCGGTCTGACTTAGGCATCCCATCGACCAAAAATCGTGACGCCCTCTCACCAAAATCCCCATGCTTCACCTTCGCCAGCGCAAGGAAATCCTCAATCTCACCCGCACCCACCACCGACACCAAACTGATTAAACCCGCCAAAAAAACCTTCATCGCCCTCGACGCTATCGACCCCACCGCAGCAGCGCAAATCATAAGACGAGCCTCACCCATCGCCAGACTTGTCCCCACAAACCTATAAAAAATGAGAACAATTCTCGCTTTTTCAAATAAAACCGCCAGTTTGCTCACACGTGGCCTACCAGAAAGCTGTTTTGGTCGCGTGTTCAAATTAAAGACTATGAAACTGTATCTCGGCAATCTGCCCTTTAGCGCCTCTGATGAGGACATCCGTGAAGCCTTCTCTGCTTACGGAACCATCGAAGACCTCTTCATCCCTCTCGACCGTGAGACAAACCGTCCACGCGGATTTGCCTTCATCACATTGGCTGACGACGACCAAGCTCGTAAAGCCATCGAAGAAATGGACGGAGCTGACCTCCAAGGTCGCAACCTCCGCGTTAACGAAGCTGAAGAGCGTCGTCCCCAGCAAAACCGCGGAGGCGGTGGTGGTGGTGGATACGGTGGAGATCGCCGTGGTGGTGGTGGTGGAAACGATCGCCGTGGTGGTGGTCGCGACCGTGATCGCCGAGGAAATCGCGACCGCGAAAGCGGAGGTTGGTAAACAACCCCAAACTAACATTTTTCAAAAAGGCCCACCACAAGGTGGGCCTTTTTTATGTCCCCACCCTCATCCCCCCCAAGGAAGGGCTGTTTCCAAACTGCCCACCCTCACCCCCAGCCCCCCAACCAAGACGGCGTCCCCCTTCGCTATTCTTGAAATTCGTGGCTCCCCCCCCTCCCTCAACCACACCCAATTGTCCATTCCGCAATCGTTCATTTGTCCATTCCTCCCCTCCTCAACCAAGATCCACGCTTCACTTCCCCTTACCCACCCAAGCTTCTCAGTTTCATTTTTAAGCCAAACGGGCTAAGCTCTCCCCGCGATGACCGACCTCATTCTCAACGAAGAAATCCACCAACGCGTCATCGTCGACATGCTCCCCCGCGCTGAAAAATTCCTCTGGATCGTCACCGCAGACCTCAAGGACCTTCACGTCAAAAAAGGTCGCCGCTTTGTCCCCCTCCTCGAGATCCTCTCCGACCTCATTCACGAAGGCATCGCCGTCCGACTCTTCCACGCCAAAGAACCCGGACCCCGCTTTCGCCAGGACTTCGACAAATACCCCGCCCTCATCGAGAGTGACCTCTTCGAACGCATCCTCTGCCCGCGCATTCACACCAAAGCCATCATCATCGATGGCCGAGAAGCCTTCATCGGCTCCGCAAACCTCACCGGCGCCGGGATCGGCGCCAAAGGGCCCCTCAAACGAAACTTCGAAGCCGGCTTCGTCACCGACGAACAAAAACACCTCTCCCCCCTTATGGAATGGGTCGATTCCCTCTACCTAGGCGACTTCTGCCTCAAATGCCAACGCCGCGCCTACTGCCCCGACCCCATCGCCTAGGAAAAAAAAAATCACTTTTTTTGCTCTGAGCGCTAACTTTCTCTCAAAAAATACATAGTAACCTATGACAAGTTGCTTCTTTGCTAACTTGCTGAAAGCCATTTCTCCGCTTCGGCTGCCCACTAAGGGGCATGTCGGAGCGGAGAAAAACTTTTCCCCTTAACGCTCCTTCACGCTGTATCACCTTAAGCCGCATCAGAATCATCGTCACGAGACATAAGAGAAAGAAAAAGGGGAAAGCGCGGTCGTAAGCACGAAAAGTAGGCGATTCACAATCAAGACCAGAGAGCCATTGAAACCGGAGCGAGGCAAACTCTCCCAGCAGCCCGAGTCATTTCATTTCCTGATCATTCTCAACCCAGATGATCAGAGCTTCGCAAAAACCGTAAATCGGAGAATCACACTAATGACCGCAACAATGACCGCGACCTTGAACATTTTGCCCCCGATTTTCCGAGTCACTTCATCGTATTTCAAAAACTCACCATCTGCCTTCGTCACTTTTGACGTCATGAGAGAATATGCGACCGCAATCCCAATCAGCCCGCCAAGAATGGAAAAAACCCAGCCAAACAGAATGAGCCCCTTTGGGCCTGGCTGACCTGCCCTCAATCGGGCCACCCGCGCCGCCCGCTCTTCCTCCAACTTCTTCACATCCACCCCCCTCTCCCCAAGAAGCCTCCGCGCATGAGCCGTATCAAAGGCACTCCACTCCGAAGCATGAGTCACAACCTCGATTAACTCCTCATCAGACGAATGAAGAAGATGGTGATCTTTAGGAAGATCCGCCTTCAAGCAATCCTCTTCTAAAAGCGTGCGGGCCGCCTCAAAATTCGACCTCTCGATATTGATCACCCTTTCCGAATCATCATCACCCGAACCAATCGAGGTTAAATCAAAACCTCCCTCATCAGCGATCAAATGGTACCCAATTCCCGCTCCATCCAAGACCGCAATGACTTGCTTGAGGGCATCAACATCCTGGGAACGAAACAATTCGATAAGATCATCTTCTGACACGATCGTGAGCGTGACCTACCCACCTTCATTTTTGAATCTCCTTTCTCGTTTTATCGTCCCCGTTCACTTTTAGCACAGTATCTTGTTCGCTTAGGTCAGCTTGTTATGGAAGGTCCCACCGATGTGTGTCCCCAGAATCAAGCAGAAACTCTGCTGACTGAGACCCTGTAGTCACCACATCAAACGCAAAGGTATCAGAAAAAAGTTCGAAAACCTAAGAGGCCGTCTGATCAATGCCGAATGAGTGCTGCGAAGGAATTTCACCTCAAGCAAGGCGAGACGAGGGAGCTGGTCGAGACCAGGGACCGAGGATCAACGCAGCTTGCGGTGAAAGGCCTCGCAGCCCACGAGGGTTTCTTTTCCAATCAAACGGCAAAGCCGCAGACTTCCAAAACATCAAATTTGAAACACTCGTTTGGCATTGATCAGACGGCCTCTAAGCTCCCTCGGCATCGTAAACTCGATAGAATCCTCCACGGGCATCGCGGGATAAAAAACTGCCTATCGAATGTTTCGTCTCACAGGAAACGACACTGTAGTCGCCAACCCTTCCGATCAGCAATGGCTTTGACCCCACATAGGAGATTCTGACCGCTAGCAATCCTACGGCGATCAACACCAAGAGAATTGGAAGCCATAGACGAATCTTCATTATGCTGATTTTTGAAGCGAACGTATGAGCTAATCCGGCCGCTGGCCGACTTGCCAGCTTTCCTGCCCCCTCCTTCTTCTTCTAGCCAAACTCCCCCAACCTTACAAGTAGTCAGCCTCCAGATTCACCGCCCTATTCTCGACTCTCTCAATTGCTAGCTCTTGGGACAGGTGCAAATCACATTCTCACCGCTACCGACATCACCAGACCAAATCAATCCTTCTGGGATCAACTCTTCCGCCTGATCTATGTCCTCTTGAGGAACATCATAGGTGAGAGGAACCGTGCACTTATCGTATCGGCGGATCGTTGAATTCGGTTCGATCGTCGAAAATAACTCCTTCATCGCATTCAACCCAATCGCAGTCCTAATTGTTCCGTCCTCTTTTCTTCCGATGACCGCTGAAATCTCGGGAACACCCTCGGCAGATTCCCAATGGCCTTTAATCATCAAAGCGTAGTCCTCCACCGGTTTCACTGACTCAGGAAATTGATCAGCATCGCCAGCATACATGCAGCTGAAAATCTTTTCGTGCTCCGAAAATCCCTCCCACGGATCTTCTCCAATTTTTGACACTGGCTCTCCGCAACTCACGAACAAGAAAGTAAAGATGATGAGCACCAATTGATTCATTTTGAAAGCGAGCGTTACAGGTCAGGCGACCCCGAGCGAAGAGTGTTGTCCAGCTTCTTCGCGATTTCGATTGAGCCGACTAAGGTGATACAAAAGCTGGAGCACCCTTACTCTGCGGCGCATCCAATTCACGGATAAATGACCCATTGTCGAACCAGAAAGTCTGAGTGCCACGATTTAGGGAAGCACGCCGGACACCTTGTTCAGTCACCACAATCTCATCGGCCACCTCGTCAAAGGTCACTTCAACATCTCTCCATCTTGGAGCCTCATGATCGATGTAACACCAACCCCATTCACCATCAGGATTCCGCATGTAGAACCTTACGGTATACGGTTCCACACTCCAATTACAGCGCTGCTCGACGACATACTCAGAACCATCTGGTGTTTGAATCGAGCCAATCACACCGCTCCCTCCAGGCTGAGCGATCGCCAAGAATGCGATGACAAAAAACACCCCCACCGCCACGACGCTCCACCCGAAGATACGACCGAATTGCTCTGCTGTGACTTTCATTGCTGCTAAAGTTTATTTTTTGAGACTCCCGTTCGAAGCCCCTCATCCACTAGCGGAAGACGAATGGCCAATTGATGCGCGCTGACTTGGGATCATGTTCGCCTCCTAATTGGCTTCTCCCTTTAAGCTTCTATCGCGCCGAAGCTCCGATTGAAAGGCTCGGTAGAAATAATCGTCGAATGAAAATCGACAAACCCCATCGCCGACATCCCAATAACCATCAGTCTTCTTGGTGTCCGAAGCTGAAAACATCGCGACAACGAGTTCCCCGTCCACTAGCGACACTCGATCCGGTCTGAGCTTCGCTTCCTGCTTCCATTCCTTCGCTGGGAACTCAATGTAACTCGTAAGATAGACCTTGTCTCCCACCGATAGTTTCCCTTTGTGCACCCGGGTAATTGTCCCGTATCGGAGCAGGATTCCTTTCGGAAAGTCATTCGTCGGCGCCACCCACTTCTCGCGAAAGACACAAACTTCCACGACGTCTTCGTTTTGGTATAGCCAATTCCGCAAGACTGGAATCGCGTGTTCAGGAAGCTCCTCCTCAGCACCGGCTGAAGCGCCCACAAGAAGGAAGAGCGCAAGGAAGCTGTAGAGATTACGATACATTTTCAGGAAAATGTTTGAGGAAAGCGGCGCCCACCGTAGGGCTCAACGATCTCCAATTCAAAAGTTCTAACTCCTCCACCCTTCTTTATCCACGACAAACTTCATGAGCGGTGGGGTGTCGGTCAGCTTCCGCTTATTGTTAGCCCGGTTTGTCTTTAGCTCTGTCAGGGACGGTGAACGCCTCCAGCTCAGAGGTGTCTCTCACACGCTCAAACATCTCCATGACTGTCTCCCCTGTGTGGTCGATCCACTCTACCTCGCTTCCGTCTTCAAGGGCGTCATAGATAGGAATAAGACTAGTTAATCCCACAATGCTATCACGTAGTAGCACTCCGTCTGAATTCGTGTAATCGCTCATCAGTCCCGATAAATGCTCGTTGGTTCTGCGGAGAGCTTGGTCTGGATCTGAGGCGCGAATTAGAATCCGATTCTCCCACAGAACCCATGGCTCATGAGAAGAATCTTTGTCCTCGTAGGCTGTGACAGGGTCAATCCGTTGGAGATATGAGGCGATGTACCAACCAGGCTCGCTGATCTGTGATGCGTGGTAATCTTTCCCCATTTCTTTATGGCTAGATTCTATGGTTGCAGCCCGTGTGTCCGGACCTTGAAAGAGGAAGCGGCGCACCTAGGGTTTTCGTGGGCTATCTCACTGCCGTGACAGCAGTCAGACCTATCCAACAATATAGAAATACCTAGATACGCCATGACCAAAACCTACTACATCGGACTCGACGTCCACAAGGATTCAATTGCCATTGCATACACTCACGAGGGCTCACGCTCCCAAGCCATCTTCCATGGCTCTTGTGGTGGCACTAATCTTGCCGCCGAACGCGCCCTCCGCGCTCTTGCTAAAAAACTCGGAGTCTCTTTGCGGGATCTCAAAGTTTGCTATGAAGCTGGACCCACCGGCTTTGTCCTCGCTCGACGACTTCTCCAACTCAAAGTCGAATGCGTCGTCTTAGCTCCTTCTAAAACCGAACGAAAGCCCAACGAACGCATCAAGACCGACAAGCGCGATGCCCAAAAAATTGCAAAGATGTTCCGCAACGGCGACATCGTCGAAGTCCGCATTCCTCCCGCACTCGACGAAGCGGTGCGTGATCTTTGCCGTGCCCGCACCGATGCCAGTGACGACCTCGCTCGCTCAAAACAACGCCTCAACTCCTTCCTCCTACGCAACGGCTACCGCTACGATCAGAAAACAAAATGGACCGCCGCGCACATGCGATATCTCCGGGAGCTTACCTTGCCCGATCCCACTCAGGCCCTCGTTCTGGAAGGATATCTCCAAACCATCAACGCTTGCGTAGAAAGGGTTCAAGCTTTCGAGGAAAAAATGAAACAAGTCCTCATCGATTGGGAATGGCGTCCCATTGTCGAAGCCCTCATGGCCTGCAAAGGTTTTCAAGAAGTCGCCGCCATGACCGTCATCAGCGAACTTGGCGACCTTCGTCGCTTTAAAAGTCCCCGCCCCCTCATGGCCTTCCTCGGACTTGTCCCCAGCGAAGAAAGCACCGGCAACAAACGGCGTCAGGGCTCCATCACCAAGTGCGGGAACGGACACGCCCGCTGGATGCTCTGTGAATCCGCCCAAGCTTACCGACGTGAACCCAAGATCAGCGCCCAACTTTCCAAACGCCAGGACGGCCAACCCCACGAAGTCAAAACCCTCTCCTGGCGCATGCAAAAACGTCTCAGCAAACGCTACCGCCACCTCCGG
>CALGJQ010000025.1 GCA_937928545.1 uncultured Verrucomicrobiales bacterium | reverse complement strand
GTCGCGATCGTGAGTATGTTAAGCCGAATGCTCCTTGGGGGAGTGATCGGACCTCTCGCAGGTTTGGTGTCTCTCGCCGCGCTCTATGTGCTGGTGGATAAGGTTTGCGGCTTGAGCCGACGGAACACGATTAAGATCTGCGTGTGGTATCTCGCAGTGATGATTCTCGTGCGGATTGTCGGTAGTGTCTTATCGACGCCGGTTTAAAAATGGTGCGTCGAGGAGAGTTTCACTCGATCGGATTCGCAGCGATGTGGTCGCTGGTGATGCGGACGATGACGGAGTAGTTGCTGCCTTCTTGGCCGGTGCCGAGGAGGACGGAGTGCCCGTCTTCGGTGCGCCAGAGGTGGGAGCCAAGGATGAGACCGTCTTGAAGGTCGGCAGATTTTGGATAGGGGGCACCTTGGACGGCGTCGCCATGGAGGATGGTGAGGAGCTTGATGAGTTCACTCCAGTTGGATTCGAGTTTACCGCCGTAGAAGCTTAGGGGCTTGCCTTGGGTGCGGAGGGTCACTTCTTTGAGCTTATTGTTACTGTCCCAGTCGAAGTAGAGATGGCAATGGAGGCCTCCGATGGTTTGCTTGATTCGGAATGAGCCATTGAGACCAATCCGAGCGAGCATGACTTCGGCGACGGTGCATTCGACCATCGAACTGGCGGTGAGCTTTTCGATGACTTCCTTATTGGTGTCGCCGAATTCTAGGGTGTCGAAGGCTGCTCCTTTTGGAGCCGCTTTGGCAGGGCCTTTGGAGCTACCGCCTGATTTGCTGGTAGGAGGATGGTTTTCTTTTAGCCAAGCCTGATCGTCGGCATGGAGTTTCTCGATGGCGAAGGTGAGGATGCTGTTGCCCTTTCGCAGGGTGACTTGCTTGCCGTCGTTCGAAAGGTAGTTGGCTTCGAATGATTTATCGCCCGAAGTACTCCGCCACTCACGGGCCGAAAGAGGGGCGAAGGAGAAAATGAGAGTGGCTATTAAAGCAATAGAGCGCATCGTTTCATTATAATACGTTTCAAAAACGAGTTTCTTTGAAAATAATTCAAAAAAGTCAGAATGATGGAGGAGTCTGAAGATATCAGAGAGTCGTGTTGGACTGAGAATTTGGCTCGTGATCACGCGGCTGTGAAGACTCGTGGGAACGGTGGTTGATCTTTATTTTTCGGGCGATGAGGTCTTTCGAGCGATGGCCGACGAGATCGAGAAAGCTCAGCGTTTTGTGCATCTAGAGATATATATGTTCCTCTCTGATGGGGTGGGAAGGGCGATAGCGGTCTGGGGTTTTCTCAGCGGCGGGCGATCCGGAGGTGGTGAGTCGGCTGATTCAACAGTATCATCGTGATTTAGAATCGAGTGAGAAGGTGAAATTGGGATGGGGCGGAATGTCGCCCGTGGTGGCGGAGAGCTTTTGCTTGGATAGGAGCGATCTTGATCCGAAAGCTCTAGGTCGTTGAGGTGAATGAGCAAAAAAAAGCTGACTTCCGGAGAAGTCAGCTTTTGGAAAGGATTTGAAATCCAGAGGGATTTACCAACGCTGTGAGCGAGAATGGCTGAAGTAGGACTCAGCACCGAGCTCTGGCGGGAATTCGGAAAGACCGTCACGAGGATTCATTTCGATGCGATCATCAGCTCCGCAACGAGTGTAAGGTGGCTTGAAAGTGCCGTGGTAAGTTGGGCAATGGAAGGTTACGAGCTCGTAGAAGCCGTAGCCAATACGCTTGAAGGCGCGGCGAGTGCCGTCAACGACACCGTGGGACCAGCCAGCTTTGCTTCCGTCAACGTTGGTTTTGCGAACGATTTGCTCAGGAATCTCGACCACTCCGTAGATGATGTTAGCAATGGCACGGCCAAGCTTACGGGAAGAAGTATACTTAGTTCCTGGAGGGGCTTGGATGTCTGCTTGGACAGGCACTGCGAAGGCGAGTGCCAAGGTGATCAATAGGAGCTTTCTCATTACGCCTTTCATTCCACCGAAGAACGCTCCTCTTGGCAATGGGAAAATGTCACGATGAGGGAATTTTTTTAAGAGGATTGGGCCGCCTTTTAGAATGGGGATTCAGAGTTGTCATAGAGTTTGAATTCACTAGAGTTTGCTTCACCTGATGAGCCGACAGATTTCCCCCTCCCGATTTGTTTCGAATTGCGCGATTTTGGCGATGGCCTGCTTATTTGCGTTAAGCTCCTTTGTGAGAGCTGGTGAGAGCTATATCGCGGTGGAGTCTTATAGTGGTAAGATCCTCCTCGAATTGAATGCGAATCAAAAGCGTCCAGTCGCGAGCCTTAGCAAGATTGCTACCGCGATGGTGGTTTTGGATTGGGCAAGGCTGAGTAAGGCGAGTTTGGCGCAAAAGGCGGTGGTTCCGAATGGAGCGGCCACACTGGGGGGCTCGAATCCAATGGGCTTGATACCAGGGGATCAAGTTTCTCTCCGTGAGGCGATGTATTCCATGCTTCTTGGCTCGGATAACGTTGCGGCCTTTACCTTGGCAGAGCATGTGGGCCGCTCGATTCAGAGCCGTGCGGGAGGACGGTCTCCGCAAGGGGCTTTTGTGACAGAAATGAATCAATTAGCGCGCGGGCTGGGGATGACTCGGACAAAGTTTGCCAATCCACATGGCATGGATAGCGCCAGTCAGCGCGGGACTTCGACTGCGCGCGATATGGCGCGTTTGGCAATTTATGCGATGCGGGACACGGGATTTCAATTTTACGTCAAGCAGTCGCAGCGGACGGTTTCCTGCTATCGGGGTGGGCAAAAGAGGTCCTTTAAGGTGGTCAATACGCACGCGATGGTGGGGAAAGGGGGCGTGAATGGCATTAAAAGTGGAAATACCGTCTTGGCTGGGCCTTGTGCAGCGACGAGTTCCGAAAAAAAATCGATCGTGCAGAAGCAGAGCGATGGGTCGACAAGCTTGACAGGACGTCGGCTGATCGTGATTTCTTTGGGCAGCCGAGATCGTTGGGGAATCACTCAAACCTTGATCACACAAGGATGGGCTGCTTATGAAGGCTGGCGTCAACAAGGTTCACCGGTGAATCAGGCCGCGGAGCTGCTCGCTGTTCCAGTGCCCAAGTAATTTTCTACACACACATTTTATACAAACATGAGAATTGGAATTCTAAATTGCGGAGGCGATTGCCCCGGACTCAATGCGGTCATTCATGGCGTCGTCGGTGCTGCCGCGGCTAAAGGGTGGGAGACCATCGGGTTTCGAGATGGATTTGAGGGGCTTCTGCCTCCGGGAGATTTCACCTTTTTAACGCCCAAGGATACCGAGGGGATTTTAAAAGAGGGTGGGACGATTCTCGGAACAACCAATAAGGGAAACTTTGCCGCTAAAGTCGGTGAGGGAAATGTAGCGCAAGTGCCGCAGGAGATTGTGGATCGTGCGAAGAAGACTCTCGATCAGCTTGAGATCGGAGCGCTCGTTGTGGTTGGTGGCGATGGTTCATTGACGACCGCGCACCAGCTTTATGAGCAAGGTTGGCCAATCATCGGCGTTCCAAAGACGATTGATAATGATCTCAAGGCGACCTCGATGACCTTCGGTTTCGATAGTGCGGTGAGCACGGTGGTGGATGGCTTGGACCGTCTTTATACGACAGCGAAGAGCCACAAGCGTGTGATGGTTCTGGAAGTGATGGGGCGTCATGCTGGTTGGATCGCCCTCTGGGGTGGGATGGCAGGAGCGGCCAATGTGATCCTCATTCCCGAAATTCCATTTTCTTATGAAAAGGTGGCAGAACATTTGCGACTGCGAGAGGCTCAAGGCTACACCAGTTCATTGATCGTGGTGGCCGAAGGGGCGATCAATCCAGAAGGCAATTTAACGACAATTGATGAAAACTGCGGTGGCGAAGTCCGCTTGGGTGGGATTGGTGATCAGGTTGCTAAGAAGGTAGGAGAGTTGACGGGGAAGGAAACTCGTAGCACGACTTTAGGTCACATTCAACGGGGTGGCGCGCCGACTCCCTTGGACCGGATTTTGGGTGTGCGTTTCGGGGTGATGGCAGCCCAACTCGCAGCGGAAGGAGACTTTGGCAAAATGGTGAGTTATCACAGTTATCATGTGGGCTCAGTGCCGATCAAGGAGGCGGTGATGGAACTGCGCCTAGTAGAATCCGACACCGAAGTGGTGAAAGCGGCCCGCGCGATTGGGGTGTGCTTTGGCGACTAAATATTATCCAATTTTATGAACGAACTCCTCGATCTCCTAAGGCGAAATGCGCGCCAGTCCGACTCTGATTTAGCAGCTCAAGTTTCTTCAAGCGAAGAGGCGGTGAAGGCTCAAATTGCGGAGTGGGAAGCGGATGGGACGATCAGTGGTTATCAAGCGATGGTTGATCCCGCTCGTGATGGGGGAGATCAAGTAAATGCCTTTATTGAGGTTAAAATTACGCCAGAAAGAGGTGGAGGTTTTAACCGACAGGCCAAGAGGATCGCGCAGTTTGAGCAGGTGACGAGCTGCTACTTGATCAGTGGAGGATATGATCTTTTGGTTTTGGTCGAGGGTTCCGATCTCGTTTCGGTGGCGGCCTTTGTTTCTGAGAAATTGAGTTCCATTGAGGGGGTGATTTCGACCGCCACTCATTTCCGGCTGAAGTCCTATAAGGAAAATGGTTTCTTTTTTGGGAAGGAAAATGAGCCAACTCGGCTTCCTGTTTCGCCCTAACTCCCTCTATCAGAAATGGAAATTCAATCCAAACTAGCCGAGCATCTGAATGCCATTCCTCGCTCGGGAATCCGTGATTTTTTTGAACTGGTGATCGGGCGTGATGACGTGATTTCACTCGGGGTGGGGGAGCCAGATTTCACGACGCCATGGTCAATCCGTGAGGCTGCGATTTATTCACTCGAGAAAGGTGAGACGAGCTATACCTCGAATCTGGGACTCCTGACCTTGCGTCAGAAAATTTCCGAATACGTGGATGGTTTTTTCCATGTTTCCTACGATGCCAAGAGTGAAGTTCTGATCACGGTGGGGGTTTCTGAGGCACTTGATCTGGCTTTGCGCGCTCTTTTGAATCCGGGCGATGAGGTGATTTATCACGAGCCCTGTTATGTCTCATATTCACCAAGCATCATCATGGCTCATGGGGTGGCTGTTCCGGTGGCGACGACCAAAGAGGATGGCTTTTCTCTCAAGCCTGAAGCCTTGGCGGCTGCGATCACTCCGAAGACGAAGGTGGTGATGTTGAATTTCCCAACGAACCCGACGGGTGCGGTGGCATCGCAGGAAGATTTGGAAGGGATTGCGAAGCTTTGTATCGAGCATGACCTCATTGTGCTGTCGGATGAAATTTACAGCGAACTCCGCTACGATGATGAGGAGCATGTGAGCATTGCTTCGCTTCCGGGAATGCGTGAGCGGACGATTTTGTTGCATGGATTTTCGAAGGCTTTCGCGATGACTGGTTTCCGATTGGGTTACGCCTGTGCACCGCCAGAGTTGATCGATGCGATGATGAAGATTCACCAATATGGGATTCTTTGCGCGCCGATCACGAGTCAAGCGGCGGCACTAGAGGCGCTGAATGGAGGGGAATCTCTTTATCAGCCGATGAAGACCGAGTATCGCCAGCGTCGGGATTTTCTGGTCGAAAAACTCAATGGGATGGGGATCGATTGTCACTCTCCCGGTGGGGCTTTTTACGTCTTTCCGGATATTCGGAAGTTTGGGCTTAGTAGTAAGGATTTTGCGATGGGCTTGCTGGAGGCCGAGCAAGTGGCAGCGGTTCCGGGCGATGCCTTTGGGCCTTGTGGTGAGGGCTTTTTGCGGTGCTGCTATGCTACGGGGATGGACGATTTGAAAAAAGCAATGGTCGCGATGGAGCGATACATCGGCACCCTCTAAAATAGCCCATGATTGATCAGCTGAAAATTTGGCGAGAGAACCGCACCTATGCTTACGTGGTGCCCTTCGCGGCCTTCATGATTTTTAATCTGATCTACCAGTTTGCGGGGGAAGCCATGTTGTGGGAGCACGACAATGCCCCATGGTATCGTCACTGGCCGGAGCAGCTTTTCTATCCTATTCAAACGATTGTCTGTGCTCTCGTCTTGGCGTTTTTTTGGAAGCACTACGAATTTCGCTGGAGTAACAAAGTTTGGATTGGAGTGTTCGCTGGCTTTGTCGGGATTGGTTTCTGGCTTTTGCCGACCGTGCTCTATGATCACTTTGGGATGACGGGGAAGCCGGATAGTTTTTTCCAGAAACTCACGGGCTTGGCTCCACGAGATGAAGGCTTTGATCCGGGGGTGTTTGAAAATCCTGCGGCATATTGGGCTTCGCTTATTTTTCGAATTACGCGTGCGGTGATCATTGTGTCGCTGGTGGAAGAGATTTTTTGGCGAGGTTTCTTGATGAGGTTCCTCCTCGATATGGACGGGAATTATTGGAAGGTTCCGTTTGGAAAACCGGCTCTGATTTCCTTCGTGGTGGTAACCTTGGCCTTTATGTTGGCTCATGCTCCTCTCGATTGGGCCGGTGCATTGGTCTATGGCTCAATCACTTACTGGGTGGCGGTTAAGACCAAGAGCCTCCTTGCCTGTGTTGTCATGCACGCAGTTGCCAACTCAAGTATGGCGGCGTTTGCCATGGTTTATGGGAAATACGGCCTTTGGTAAGGATGTCTAAAGCATCGGTTTTGGGGTTGGCCAAAGCAGTGAAATGAGGCAATTTCCCGCCCGTGGATCACCCTCCTTCAGAACCTTTAACTGTAGAAGCAGCTCGCAAGAGGCTTGGCCTTGGGCCAGACGACCGTCTTGCCAATTATCTCCCTCATTGGAAAGAGGTCGAAATGCGTCTTGCAGGCATGGCCGCCGAGGCAAAAGACCCGGCGGCAAGAGCTAGTTACGAAAAAGATCTGAAGGAGCTTCGCGAAGTGCTCCGGATGGCTGCTGAAGATCGAAAAGAGGTCGCGGTAGCTCCTGCCAAAGAATCATCGTCTGGATCATCATCAGGGAAGGGTGTTTTACTCTGGGCCTTAGTTTTGGCGCTGCTTGCTGGAGGTGGATACTGGGGCTATCAACAATGGGAAAAGAGCGGGGTTGGGACCCGAAAAAATGTCGTGAATCTTCGCGAGACGGAAGATCGTTTTGAGGAGGCTCTCGAGAAACGTCGCTGGGATGAGGCTGAAAATATCGTCGAGCTGATGAAGGCGGAAGGCGTCGATGAGGAAAAAGTAAAGGCGTCGCTGGCCTTGGTGAAACAGCGTCGGGTCGAAGAGCGGGGGCAGCAAATCGCCTTTCTAATTAGTAATGCCGAATCTGCTCTTGAGGCAGGCCAGCTGAGCGAAGCCGAGGGTTTCTGTTCGGAGGTTGAAAAGCTTCAACCTGATCATCCTAAGATTCCGGATATCCGGTCCGTGATTAAGGAAAGTAAGATGCAAGTCCGCAGCGTTCTCATGGTCAAGTCGATCGAGAAAGCGATGGACGAAGAAGATTGGGAAGTGGCCACGAATCAACTCGATGCTTTGGTGAAAGCAAATCCCTCGCATCCAAAGATCTCTATAATTCAGGAGCGGCTTGAAACTGCTCAAGAGTCGATGAAAGAACGCCGTGCGGAAGCGAGCGCGCTCGTGGCGCAAGCTAAGGAACTCGATCGAGGAACCTATTCGGCAGAAGCCCTCAAGTTGGTGGAAAAGGCGATGCAGATTTATCCCTCGAAAGAGAACCGTGAGCTTTATCAAAAGATGTCTTCCTACGGGAAGGTCATCAAAGTGCCCGGAGATTATTCTACGATTACCGAGGCCCTGAAAAATGCCGAGAAGAACGACCGGGTGTTTGTGTCGAAAGGCATTTACCAAGAGTCCTTGCTTATTCCAAAGGGGGTTGATCTCGTGGGTGAGGGACGGAGCGATACTATTATCGAGTGTCCCGCAAATATTGGAGCGGTGATTTCGGTCGATCCAAGTTCTGATGAGGTCCGGGTTTCCTCGCTGACGCTTCGCCACACTGGATTGGTCAACGATGAAGAACGCTTTCCGATCGTGGCTGTCGATGGGGGTGATTTGGAGGCGGATAATCTCCTGGTGACGCGCGCAAGCGGTCACGGCATCGCGGTGATCAACGGAGGAAAAGCGAGGATTACCTTAAGCAAGTTTACCGACTGTGGTTGGGATGGTATTTCGGTCACTGGCTCAGGTTCTCATGTTGTCTTAAATAAGGTCACTTCTGAAAAGAATCTCCACCACGGGGTTGATTTTTGGGAGGGAGCGAGCGGCCAGGTGATCGAATCTGTCTTTACCGGGAATGGGCGTTCAGGTTTGTTAGCAATTTCTCCTGCCGAAGTGGTGATCGTCGATCGGTCGCGGAGTGAAGGGAATCGTGAAGTAGGCTTCTTTTTCTCAGAGACAAATGGCGTTAAGATTTCGAATTGTGCGGCTCACGAAAACCTTCTGGGAGGCATGTTTTTCGAGCGGGAGAGTAAAGGGATCGAGTTATTGAACAACAGCATCACCAAAAATGGTGAGGCGGGAATTGTTTTCGAGAAAGGAGTCGAAATCTCGAACGAGGATGGAAATACCGTGAGTGGAAACAACGGGAAGCAAACTTGGAAAGATGCCGTTTTCCCTGCTCGTGCTCAGGAGGATACAGTTTCGCCTCCTCCTCCCGCGCCGCCACTCGAGGTTTCGGCCAAAACTGAGCCTAGCTAGGCTCAGTTCACTTGAACTAGGTCTCTAAAGCCCTGCTCGTTTAAGGGTTTGGAAGCTTGCGTGCCCATCTGGAGTCATCCGGAAAAAAAATTGGAATGGCGGTCTCGATTCTAGTTTTTTTTTGTGACAAATTTGTCACAAAAAACGTCATTTGAGCGATGATTTGACTGGCCTTACGACTTGAAAATCGCCAGTAAGAGGCTTCTCAAATTATGGTCACTATACTTCAGATCCTCGGAGCTCTCGGTGTTTTCCTTTTCGGCATGAAAGTCATGTCGGAAGGCGTTCAGAAATTTGCTGGCGCGCGTATGCGGGCTGCTCTCGCCTCGATTACGGGTAACCGTTTTAAAGGGGTGCTCACTGGTCTTTTTACGACTGGTCTTGTTCAATCATCATCGGCGACAACGGTTTTGGTGGTCTCCTTTGTAAATGTTGGCTTGCTGACACTTGTCGAATCGATTGGGGTGATCATGGGCGCCAACTTAGGCACCACGCTCACTGCATGGATCATCGCATGGGTTGGTAAATTTAGTATCGCTAAGATTGCCGTTCCTATCATTGGAGTTGGTTTTCCTCTTTTCTTTGTAGGGAAGGGAAAGTGGAAGTCCTTGGGCGAGTTCATCCTCGGCTTTGGTTTGCTTTTCCTCGGCTTGGGTCTCTTGAAAGGTGCTGTCCCAGATTTGAAGTCAGGCGTGAAAGCTGACCAAGATGTCATCAGCACGATTCAGTACTGGATCGGCCTCTTGAGTAATAAGGGGTATCTGACCTACGTCCTGTTTATGATCGCAGGCATCATTCTCACTCTCTTGGTTCAATCTTCCTCGGCTGCAATGGCGATCACGATCACTTGTGCGAGTGCCGGTTGGTTTGGAACCGATTCTTTTGAAGCCTTTAAGATTTCAGCGGCGGTTGTTCTTGGTGAAAATATCGGAACGACGGTGACTGCTTGGCTAGCTTCGCTTGGTGCGAATACCGAAGCGAAACGAGCGGCTCGAGCTCACTTCTTATTCAATGTGGCAGGCACGATATGGATGCTGGTGGTCTTCCTCGGCTTCACGGCCTTAGTCTGGAAGATTGCTGATCTTCTTCCGGAAGGGATGAAGGAGGCGAAAGATAATTTCGCGACCAACAAGGTGGCCTTTGCAACCGCCATTTTCCACACCTGTTTCAACCTTGCGAACGTTCTGCTCTTGATTTGGTTTGTTCCTCAAATTGCCGCAATCGTTAAGAAGTGGGTCCCAGAGAAGAATGAGTCTGATAGTGACCGAACGCGTCTCCGCTACATTTCGCAAAACCTTGTTGATCTCGGTGAACTCAATATTGCCGAAGCAGAAGATGCCGTTCGTAAGATGTCTCATCACACCAACGACATGTTTAAGGGCTTCAAAAGCGTCTTTGACAATCCCTCTGCGGATCTCTCATCCGAGGTTTCTCGCCTTAAGGATATGGAGGAAGAGGCTGACTTGATGATGCAGGATATCACTGAGTATCTCGTGAAATGTGTCGCTCGTGATATGAACGCAAGCAATGCCTCAAATATCGCCGCGATGATCCGGATTGTCGCTGAGTTGGAAGAAGCAACCGATTGTATTTACCGTCTCGTGAAGCTGACGGAGAAGAAATACAACAAGAGCTACAAGTTCACCGATCATCAGGTGGAGCAGATTGGCCAGATTACTTCGGTGGTCGGTCAGGCCTTAGGAGCAGTTGATAATTACCTTCTTCGCCAGACTCCGCCAGAGGTGATCACTTCGGTGAAGACTCTTGAGGAGCAATCCAACACCATGCGTAAATCCTTCAATAAGGAAGCGGTGAAGCGTATGTCTGAAGGAGATATCCGAGTCGAGATGCTCTACACTGACGTCAACAACCAGTTGATGGCCCTTGCAAACCATGCTCTTGGAGTGATGGAAGCGAGTGACATGGCTTCGGTTGAGTAGATTTCAGCATCGAACTTTCAGCCCCCGACTGCGTTTTCGTAGTTGGGGGCTTTTTGTTCGCCCTTGTGTAAAAGGAGATCCTAAGCGAAGAGAAAGAAATGAAACCTGTCGTCATCATTGGAGCTGGAATCTCCGGTCTCACTTGTGCGGTCACCTTGCATGAGGCGGGAATGCCAGTGGTTTTGTTGGAGGCATCCGATGGAGTGGGGGGACGGGTCAGAACTGATGAGGTCGATGGTTTCTTACTCGATCGCGGCTTTCAGGTGTTTCTTGATGCGTATCCTGTAGCGGGAGAAATCCTCGATCTTGAGAGTCTCAAGCTGTGTCCCTTTGAGCCAGGAGCCTTGGTCTATGATGGAACGTCACTGCACCGAGTGATGGATGTCTTCAGGCGTCCGGCCTCTGTGCTGCGGTCGGCGTTTGCTCCGATTGGTTCTCTGCTTGATAAACTCAGGGTGGCGGTCCTGCGCCAGAGAGTGCTCGATTCGTCGTTAGATGAAATTGCGGCCCGTCCTGACATGACGACGGAAAGTTACCTGCGTGATTTTGGTTTCTCGAAGAAGATGATCGATGTCTTTTTCCGGAGCTTTTATGGCGGGATTTTTTTGGAGCGAGAGTTGCAGACCTCGAGTCGTATGTTTGAGTTCACCTTTCGGATGTTCAGTCAGGGAAGTGCCACGGTTCCCGAGAAAGGAATGGGTGAAATCCCAAAGCAACTTCTTGGTCGCCTCCCAAATGGGGCCGTGAGGTTGAATACGAAGGCCACCTCTTTGAGTCAAAACGAGGTTTCTTTAAAGTCAGGCGAGGTAATCAGCGCTTCGAGAGTGATTGTGGCAACGGAGGCTTCAGTCGCAGGCGAATTCGTTCCGGCATTTGCAAGTGAGGCTCCCGATTGGCGCGCGGTTACGAATGTCTACTTTGCAGCGGAGCAATCACCTCTCGATGAAGCGATCATTGCTTTGAATGGTCGATCAAAAGGGCTAGTGAACAATGTTGCGGTGATGAGTGATGTCTCGGGCTCGTATGCTCCGGCGGGGCAGTCTTTGGTGTCAGTATCGCTCTTGGGGCTTCATGAAGATGAAAACCTTCCCGGATTCGTGAAAACTGAGTTGGGGGAATGGTTTGGAGCTCAAGTGGAGAGCTGGGATCATCTTCGCACGGATGTGATTCGAAGGGCTCTGCCCTGCCAGCCGGAGACGAAATCTGTGGGCTTCCATGAGATCGATGGAGTCATCATCTGTGGTGATCATAGCGTTAGTGCTTCGATCGAAGGAGCAATGACCTCAGGGCTGGCAGCTGCCAATGCGCTTCTTGGAAAGAAGTCGTCCAAGGTGACTTAAACTTCTCGGCGATCGAGCAGCGCTGCGCGCCTCGGATCGGATGCTTGTAGGTGCGCTAAAGCGATCGCCATGGCGTCGGCGGCGTCAGACGGGGGAGTCTCTGCCAATCCGAGGAGGGCGCGGATCATGAAGGCCACTTGATCTTTGTCAGCGGTGCCTTTGCCGACGATGGCCTTTTTGACCTTTTTAGGAGAGTATTCGTAAACCTTGAGGCCGTATGAGGCAGCCGCGATCAGGGGGGCGGCGCGAGCGGCTCCCATCGAAATGGCAGTCCGGTGTGATTGGACGTAAATGATTCCCTCGATGGCGACTTCATCGGGTTGCCACTTTTCGATGAGGTTTTTGACCCCAGTACAAATGGCACCAAGAGCACCGGATTGCTTGATACGGGCAGGGATTGAGATGACTCCGTAGTCGAGAGCTTTCGCTGAGGTGTGGTCACCTTCGAGGATCGCGTAGCCGGTATTACGCACCGCAGGGTCGATTCCTAAAGTGCGCATGGGTCTCTATCGGCGGCGGCGTTTTCCGCCTCCACGGCGAGGTTTTTTGATGGGCTTGCGCGGCTCGGTGTCAAGAAGCGCAGTGTATTGATATTCGAAGCCCTCGAGCTTCTTGCGCTCGATCTTCTTATTAATGAAGCCTTCCACCGCGTCAGCATATTCCAGCTCATCGGCGGTGAGGAGAGTGAAGGCATCGCCTTCCTTCTCGGCACGACCAGTCCGGCCGATCCGGTGAACGTAATCTTCGGCGTTTTCAGGAACACGGTAGTTGATCACGTGAGTCACGTCGGAAATATCGATGCCTCGGGCTGCGACATCGG
The DNA here is from genome assembly GCA_937928545.1 of uncultured Verrucomicrobiales bacterium. GTDB lineage: Bacteria > Verrucomicrobiota > Verrucomicrobiia > Verrucomicrobiales > Akkermansiaceae > SW10. The sequence goes on along the minus strand of CALGJQ010000025.1, from coordinate 131,503 downwards.
TGGCAACGAGGATTTTATAAATGCCTTCCTTAAAGCCCTTGAGAGCTTTCATCCGATCATTTTGACGAATGTCAGAGTGCATCACGGTGACGGTGTTTCCGATGGCTTCTTGTTGGGAGAGGAGGTTGGCAATGACATCCGCTTCCTTCCGAGTGCGGGTGAAGATCATCAAGGAATCGTAGGCTGTCTTTTCAAGGAGCCCGAGGAGGAGTTCGTCCCGTTGAGTCATCGCGACGGGGAAGAAAGAGTGAGAAACAGTCGAGGCAACTTCACGACGTGCAATTTCAACTGTGGCAGGATCGGTGAGGCACCATTCGGCAAAACCGGCGATGACGGGTGGCATGGTGGCGGAGAAGAAGAGGGTTTGGCGGCTCTGCTCTTCATTGTTCCAAGGGCAGATATTGATGATCTTACGAACCTGTGGAAGGAAACCCATGTCGAGCATGCGGTCGACTTCATCAAGAATAAGGATCTTGATTTCCTTGAACTTCATCGTGCCACGATAGAAGTGATCGACGAGTCGTCCTGGAGTGGCGACCACGATATCCGCTCCGGCGGCGAGTTGCTCGTCCTGCTTACCGTGACCGACTCCACCGTAGAGAAGAGCGACTTTACAACCGGTCTTCTTTCCATAGTGAAGGAATTGTTCAGCGACCTGATCGGCGAGCTCTCGGGTGGGCTCCAGAATAAGGATCTGAGGTTTGCCGATAGGCTCGATCTTGGAAAGAGAGGGGAGGGCGAAGGCCGCGGTCTTTCCGGTGCCAGTCTGAGAAGCTCCGATGACATCCCGGCCCTCCAAAATCAAGGGAATGGCTTGTGCCTGAATTGGGGTAGGATTCTCGTAGCCGGACTCAGTCACGGCTTCGAGGACGGTCTCTTTGAGACCAAGTTCGTCAAAACGCATGGGTGCGAGGTACGTTAAGAGCCAAAGAAATCAAGGTTTATAGCGTTTTACAGGGCGGAGAGGCCTTCATTTGTCCCTAATTCCCCTCAAATGTCATTTTGCTTCAAGCATGAGCAGGCAATCGAGGCTATTATGGTCAAATTGCTTCCAAATTTTCCCCTAATCGTAAGGATTGCTTATTATTCTGGGTATGTTAAATTTGACTCTCCAAAATTTCATTCCCCATGAGACTGTTCCCCATAATTCTATCTGTAATCTCGCTTTCTTCGCTTTCGTTGGTTGCCCAAAACGACGCGCCTAAGACTGGAGAAGACGGCCTGCGTATCCAAATTTTCCTAGACCAGAAGTGTTTTGGTCCTGGCTTCCTTGATGGCAAGCCGGGCAATTTTACTCGTCGAGCCGTCTACTCATATAACCGCTCAAAAGGACGGTCGCCGGGAGCATGGGAGGCCCTCCTCAAGGAAGCGAAAGCAGAGGTTAAAACACTTTACGCAACTGCGACGGTTCCCTCGCTGGCGAAAGAATACATCAACCCGAAGCTGCCGCATGGCTATGACAAATTGGGAGAGGTTAAGTTGATGGCCTACCGCAGTTATCTCGAATTCATGGCGGAGCGTTACCATACTTCTGAGTCCTTTCTCATTGAATTGAATGGGAAGAGCAGGTGTTACGGACTGAAACCTCGTTCTCTCCTAAAGGTTCCAAATATCGAGCCCTTCCGCATCGAAAAACTAGCCGCTGGTCGGAGCTATAAAAGAGATTCCAAACTCAGTAAGCGGACCGTCGTTATTGATACCAAGAACAAGCAAATGTTCATCTATGATCCCTCTCAATCTGCCCCCACGATTCCCGGGACAGCTTTGATTATTGCTGAGGGGGAAAAAGACCCTCTTGGTAAATTGGTGGCGATGTTTCCAACAACTCCAGGACAGGAAAAATTTATCCACCGCGGGACTTGGTCGATCACTAATTCGGTCGAATTTCCATCTTGGCGTTACGACAAGCAGCTTCTGAAAACTGGCAAGCGGAGCAAGAAAGCAATCCAAGTGCCCCACGGTCCAAATAATCCAATTGGGGCGATGTGGAATGGTCTTTCAAAGTCGGGAATCGGGATTCATGGAACCTCTAGTCCTCGCACGATTGGACGTTCGCAGAGTGCTGGTTGTTACCGACTTTCGAACTGGGATGTCGCTCGCTTCCCTCGGTTTGTTCGTCCTGGGGCTCGCGTGATTGTACGATGAGTATCCCAAAGATCATGGCACTGCGGATGGGGGTTTACCTCATCCTGGTTGGCTATCTGATCTGTGATCTCTTTGTTTATAAAGGTCCTATCTATAAGACTCTCAACACCTCTCCTCGCGATGCCGAAGAAATCATCGCTGAGGCCAAAGCCTCCGGGGTGGTGGCTCGTGTTTACTACCGTCCCATCTACCGCGCTCAGGTCGAAGAGTCCCTCAAAGAATACCTCTGGCGTCGGGGACGGGAGCCAGAAGGCTTAGGAGTCGATGAACACCGCCTCCTCCGTGAACTGATTTTACAACAACTGATCGATGAGGAATTAATCAAGCTTCAGATTAAGGTGTCCAAAGCAGAGGAAGTGGCAGTTCCGGAAGAGGAGATTGCGCGTGCCTTGGAGATTGAAAAGAAACGCTATCCTGACGGAAGAGTCTTCGAAGAACTCGCAAAGCGGGCCTCATGGTCCGGTGAAAAAGAACAGGAGATGCGCCTCGCCGCGCGAATGCAACGTGCAGACTACCTCGAGGCAAGAGTCCCAGATGACGTCAGCGACGACGAAGCACTCGCGTGGTATGAGGAAAATAAAGCAAATTTCTCGGTAAGCTTTGAAGAGTCGAAAGAGAGCATCAAAGATTCCTTAGCCCTCAAAAAACGCGACGTGATGTGGAAGAAGTTCCGCTATGAAAAACTCCGCCATTACGCGGAAGGGAAGATCGATATTTTCAAAGATGTCCTCCATGCCGAGGAGGGGGAGTAAAGAGACGAGCGGTTTATTTAATGTCTCTTAGTTAAAGATTGGAATACTTTAATGCTATTTTTTTTCAAATTTTAAGACGTTAAAATTGTTAAAGCGCTCAAAATGAATGATTTAGATGAAATTCGCAGAATAACGCCCCTGTTTTTTTCATTTTTTATTGAATTTGTTAATGGTTCTAAGTAATTAAGCCCTCCGAACAATTATTGTTTGTTAATAACCCCAAAAAATTACTTATGAACCAAAAGCCTTCGCAAACTGCAAAGTCCCTTCTTTCCCGTTATAATTTCTCATCCATGTTTTTCGTTTCTCTAGGAGCGATGTCCGCATCACAGCTTGTAGCGGCAGATGGAGCAGCAGGAGGCTCGGGAGGAGCAACTGCGGCAACGACTTCTGAGACGCTCACCAATGATGTCTCTGGTCAGGCCGGAGGTTCTGGCACTGCTGGGCAGGCAGGTGGGAGTGGGTCGAATGGAGCCGATGGCCAAAATGGATCATCAGGCCAGGCTGGAACTACTGGCGCGACAGGCGAAAATGGAACAGATGGTGTCACAGTCAATGTAGCGCAGGATGGCGCGCAAGGTGCCGATGGTGCCAGCGGTGCGGATGGTGCCAGCGGTACGGATGGTGCCAGCGGTGCAGGTGGATCGACTGGATCAGCAGGATCAGCTGGAGCGGTCGGTGTCGGGCTTTCTGACGCTTTACTCAATCCAATGCTTTCTGCAGCAGATGGAGCGGATGGAGAAGATGGCTCTCAGGGAGCAGCTGGAGAAGACCGAAATGGCTCGACCGGCTTTGCTGCGGAGGGGCCTGGAGGCAATGGTGGAAACGGGACCAATGGAGGTTTGGGTCGTGTCGGTCAAGATGGAGGAGCGGGTCTTGTTGGTCAAGATGGTTCCACTGGTCTAAATGGAGTTTCAGGAAATCCAGGAATGGTTGGTGATCAAGGAATGACCGGGGACAATGGTCTCGCTGGTTCAGCAGGCTTATCAGGTACTTCTGGATCTGATGGAATGGCCGGTGAGGTAGGAGGCGATGGGACGGATGGCGCAGATGGTCAGAATGGAACGGCAGGTCTAGATGGACAGGTTGGCTCTAATGGCTCGACGGGTTCGGCTGGTCAAAACGGAGCCGATGGGGCAGCTGGTCTGGATGGAGAAGCTGGCGGTGATGGTGGTGATGGAGGGGTTGGTTATGTCGTTTCTCAAGGATCGATTCTCACGAATACCGCAACAATCGTGGGCGGTGATGGAGAGGATGGAGCCCAAGGTGGTGATGGTGGAATCGGGGGTCAGGGTGGTGTAGGCGGAACAGGTGGCAGCGGAGGTGATGGAGGCCAAGGTGGATTGGGTGGTGTTGGTGGATCTGGAAGTAGTGGGGAAAACGGTGGAGACGGTGGTTCTGGTGGAGACGGAGGTGCTGCCGGAAACGGTGGCATTGGAGGTGACGGCGGCCAAGGTGGCGTTGGTGGCCAAGGTGGTGTTGGCGGTCAAGGTGGCACCGGTAGTCAAGGTGGAGGAGGTATCGCCGGCGGAAATGGTGGCGACGGCGGAAATGGTGGCGACGGTGGGAAGGGTGGCGATGCCACGGGAGGAGATGGTGCCGACGGTAATCCAGCGGGTGCTGGAGGAAATGGTGCTGATGCAATTTTTGATCCAATGAATCCAAATATCGACGGCGGAGATGCCGGAGATGGCGGAGACGGTGGTGACGGTGGTGACGGCGGAAAAGGCGGAACGGCTGGCATGGGCGGAAACGGTGGTGCCGCAGGATTTAGTGGAAGTGGCGGTGACGGCGGCATTGGCGGCATTGGTGGAAGCGGCGGAAGCGGCGGAATCGGCGGAACTGGAGGCGACGGCGGAATTGGTGGTCTCGGTGGAAATGGTGGAGACGGCGGAGACGGTGGCTTTGGCGGAGACGGTGGTGGTGCTGGAGATGGCGGTGCTGGCGGAGATGGAGCATCTGGTGGAAATGGAGCCGCTGGCGGAAATGGTGGAGCTGGCGGGATCGGCGGAAACGGTGGCACTGGTGGTGCTGGCGGAACCGGTGGTGCTGGCGGCACGGGCGGAGATGGTGGCGTCGGAGTTGCAATTCGAAGCGGCGGAACTCTTATCAACGAGGGAACGATTTCTGGCGGAACTGGAGCCTTTGGCGGTTCTGGTGGAGCTGGTGGTGTTGGCGGGGCCGGTGGCCTTGCTGGAGACGGCGGAATTGGTGGTCTCGGTGGAGCCGGTGGAGCTGGTGGTGCCGGAGGTGCTGCTGGTCAAGGCGGAGTTGGTGGTATCGGCGGAGTGGCTGGAGCTGGAGGCGCGATTGGTCTCGGAGCGGCGGGCGGTCTCGGTGGAGAAGGTGGTCTCGCTGGAGCTGGTGGAGCTGGTGGTTTAGGAGGAGCTGGTGGTCTTGGTGGAGTCGGCGGATCTGGCGGTAGCGCTGGGCTCGTAGGAACACCGGGACAAGGTGGTGCTGGTGGAGCGGCCGTTGGTGGTGCCGGTGGTATCGGTGGTGCTGGTGGAGAAGGTGGAACAGGTGGAGCTAAGACCGGGACAGGCATAGTCGGGATGGATGGCGAAGATGGAGTCCGTGGTATAGATGGTTTGGATGGAATAGATTCTCCATCAGGAATTGCAGGTTCAATGGGGGGAATTGGTGCAAACGGCGCGGGCGGAGTTCCTGGATCAGGAACGACCGCAGGTGTCGATGGTGCTGACGGAGTTGATGGTTCGATGGGAGTCGAGGGGATCGCTGGTACTTCTGGTGCCTCTGGAAATCCAGGTGCTCCTGGCGCTAATGGAAATCCCGGCGTGGATGGTAAGTCCGGGCCTGCCGGTATGAGCGGTGCGGCAGGTGGTGCAGGCGCGGCCGGAGCATCAGGTTCATCTGGTTCAGGAGGAGCGGTTGGGTCCGCCGGACTTGCCGGTGCCTCTGGCTCGGCAGGAGGAGTTGGTTCAGGAGGAGCCTCTGGTGCGCTTGGCGGAATGGGCATGGGTGGAATCGCTGTCACCGGTGAAGGCAATACCACGATCATCAACAACGGAACGATTATTGCAGGGATGAAGGGTGATGGCTCGGTCCAATCTAATGCCATTAAATTCTCAGGTGGCGGCAACATGTTGGAGCTTCGTTCGAACTCAGTGATTGAGGGGAACGTCGTTGCGATGCAAATGGACGGAGAGGCAGATGATCACCTTTGTCTTGGAGGAGATGAAAATTCGACCTTCGATGTTGGGCAAATTGGTCAGCAGTATGTCGGCTTCAATCAGTATTCCAAGGATGGTGAGAGCCAGTGGAATCTTACTGGAACGACCGATGAGTTAACTCCATGGACGATTAACGAAGGAGTTCTCTCGGTTGCGCAAGATGGAAGTCTTGGTGCAGCAGAAGGCGGACTTACTTTCAATGGTGGTGCCCTTCAGGTCACCGGAACTGAGTTCACAGGGACTTCTAGAAATGTTTCCCTTCTCAGTGGAGGCGGTTCATTCGACATCGTAGATGCTGAGAATTGCTTCCACCTCGATCAAGCGATCACTGGAACGGGTGACTTGACGAAGCTCGGAGCAGGTAGCTTGGTCCTGAGCGGCACAAACACTTATAGCGGACTCACTTCTGTTGAAGGAGGAACCTTGGTATTAGGTGACTCTCTTGCCGATAGTGATACCTCAATAGCCGGCAACGCGATTGTTGGCAGTGCTGGTGGTCTTGCTGGCTTCGGTTCAGTCGGTGGAAACTTGAGTAACAGTGGAACGCTGAATCCAGGGTCTCATTGCAATGATAGTCACGATGTTGGAACGATCACGGTTGGTGGGGACTACACTCAGACTGCTGAGGGAACACTTCATCTCGACTTAGAGCGATCCACTGGAGCAAGCGATCTCTTGGTTGTTGGAGGAGATGCGAATCTCGGCGGAGAGGTAGTTTACCATACCGACGACGGAGAAACTTGGCATTCATCTCACGCGATTATCGAGACTGAAGGAGCAGTGAACGGGAGTTTTGAAACGGTCTCGGGTAACTTGGATAACCTTAACTCAGTTCTCACCAATACCGATCTCGGAGTTCAGCTTGAGCTTATTCGAAACGATGTTGATTTTGAGACTGAGATTGAAGGCCTTACTGACAACCAATCGAGTGCTGCAGCTGGATTGAATTCAACCGAAAGAAATGGCGAACTCTATAACAGTATCGTCCGTGGAGGCGCTGAGAACGCGTCTGCGAACTTCGATCAACTCTCTGGAGAACTCCATGCTGGAGTTGCTGGGGCAATTCTTGGTTCAGAGCGGGTCGTTCAGGGAGTCAATCTTGATCGAATCCGTGACCATGTTCGTGATAACCGTGACAATGGTAGAACCACAACGACAACAAATTATCATGATCCTAAGGGCGGACTAGCATCCACCACGACTCATCGCCAGCTTGACTCTAATGGAGTAGCCCTCTGGGGAAACCTTGTCTCAGACGAGCTTAGTCTTGATGGTAATGACAATATTTCTGATCTGGATCAATCGCTTGATGGGTTCTTCGTCGGCGCCAATGTCATGCTCGGTCAGGGTTGGAGTGCTGGACTTTCCTTCGGTCATACCGATGGGGATGTCAGTCTCTCAGACCGTCGCTCGAGTGCTGATATTGAGAGCATGACTCTTGCGGCAACCTTAGGACGTTCTCTTGAGATGGAAAATGGGTTCGTCAATGTTCTGATTGGAGCATCCTACACCAAGAGTGATATTGAAACTCGCCGCAACACCTTGATGGGAGGAGTCGGTAATACCTACACCGCCGACTATGATGCGGATGCCCTCCAGATCTTTGGAGAGTTGGGTTATGAGTATCGTTTCAATCATCGTTCGACTCTCGAGCCATTCCTTCGTTTAGGATGGACTAATCTCAGCGGCGATTCCTACGCCGAAGATGGTGGTCCAGGTGCTTTGCAGGGGGATGGATTTGATCAGGATCGACTGACTTCTATGTTGGGTCTTCGTTATGGTCATGACTTCCGGACTGGTTCCATTCCTTCTCGTTTGCACGGAACGATCGGTTGGGAGCATGTCTTTGGAGATGAGTATTCTTCAGCGAGTCATAGCTTTGCAGGCGGTTCCGCATTCGATGTGAGCAGTGCTTCATACGCGACTGATTCGGCAGTGATTGGCTTGGGTCTCGACTTTGATGTCACTGAGTCCTTGCGAATTGGAGCGAGTTATCTTGGGCGTTTCTCGTCTGAGGAGAGAAATGATAACTTCCAGCTTAAGGCAAGTTGGTCCTTCTAGGCCTTCGAAGCACTAGAATCTGATTTCAACCACCTTCCCATCATTTGGGAAGGTGGTTTTTTCGGCTATTTTTGGAGCGAGAAAGAATGCGTGCAATCGAAATTGGGCGCTTCTCATCGCCGAAAAGGGGTGCTAGGTTCCCGCCGAAGGCGAGTTTGACCCCCAAGCTTGGCTCAACCCCCATCTATAGTTCTTCATGAAAAAACCTTCCTTAGGAAATTTCCCTCTCGTTATCGGTCTAGCAGCTCTTTTGACCTCCTGTGGTCAGAAGGAAAAGAAAATGGTCGATCAAAATGAGTCTGTCGCTTCTACTGCGGAGTTGGCGCGGGAAGCTCGATTCTCTCCTTGGACCAGTAAGGCTGGGCTGCAGCTGCAAATGGAAAACCTGCCCGGAGAACAATATTTTTCGACGGTTGAAGGTCGTCTTGAGGATGGAGCAAATCAGTATCGAGCAATTGCCGAGACGTTTAACGGTGAGAAGTATCGTGAGTGGTCCGTGGTTTGGGGTTTTACGGAGCAAGAGCTTTTCCTGCATGAGATTAAATACTTGAGAGCCGGGTTTCATCGGCACCATGCACAAGTCTTCACTGATTCTTCAGGGATCGCTTTGCATCAATTGACGATGCTAAGACGGGTTGGTGAAGTGGGTTCTCCAATTTCTCCCTTGGCTTCTACAAACCGGACTCCTGAAGTCGCCACTCCTCCGATTGTCGAGATTAAGCCAGAGGAAACTCCTGAGTTGATGCGGCCTGAGTTGAGAAGGATCGATGAGCCTGAGCCAGTGAAGGAAGAAGGGACGGCAACATCGATTGCGGAAGTTGCAGAGGAGGTGGAAACTCCGGATGTCATCGACATGTTTCCGGAGTCATCGAAGCCGATTGATTCATCAGGGGAAGGGGCGAGCGAGACGATGCCTCCTAAGGTGGAAGAAGAGTCGAAACCTGAGCCTGAGCCTGAACCAGAAAAGAAACCTGAGCCCAAGCCCGAACCAAAACCTGAGCCTAAGCCTGAACCAAAGGTCGTTCCTAAAGCAGTGACGTATCGAGTGGTGAAAGGGGATACCTTGAGCGGGATTGCTCGTCGCCACGGGGTGAGTGTCTCCAGTATTAAGAAGGCTAACGGGCTCCGGTCTGATGTGATCCGCTTGAGACAGGTGCTGAAGATTCCCCAGAAGTAATTCTGGCTGGCCCTATTTTTTGACTTCGTAGAGGCGCTTCAGGATAGGAAGGCCGCGCTTGAGGAAGTCAGCGTCGACTTGATCCGAGAGGTATTCGTCGAGGAAGATCTGATAGGGTTCTTCGTCAGTTTCGATGATGTGAATGCCGGTGGCGGGAGTTTTTTCTAAGGCTTCGGCGAGTTCAGGGAGTCCAGCTACGGGCTCTCCATTGACGGACTTGATGATTTGGCTGGCGAGGCGGTCGTAGCCGATGGTGGCCTCGGTGGCGACGACGCGGGTCAGGACCACGACGCGCCGCCGTCCCTTTTCATAATCTTCTGGACTGCTGAGCACGTCGAGAAGGTTGAGGGGGGCACGAGTGGACCAATCTTTTCCAAAGGCTTCCAAGTATGGTCTGGAGAGTTCTTGGAAGACGAGGCCTCCTTTGATGAGGAAGGGGGGAGCTTGATCAAAGCGATGAGTGGGAACGAGGGGCGAAGGGCTCTTTTTTAGGGTGACTTCGATCGTCTCTTGTTTTCCGTCGCGGAGAATTTGGACGGGAATTTTTTCTCCCATGAGGGGAGCTCCTTTGACGAGGTGTGGCCAGTAAAGGGTGCCGTATTTTGGATGTTGAAAGTAGCCGCGGCGGTCGAGGTCGTTGCCACTGACGTTGAGGATGACGTCGCCTTTTTTAAGGCCAGCGAGGTCGCCGGAACCACCGGGGAGAATGCGGGTGATGTAGAGTCCTCCTTGATCTTCAGGGAGCTTGAGCCAGCCACGGAAGTGTGGGTCTTCGGTGGTGGTGGTGCCGACTCCGAGGCTTGGAAAGCCTTCGTATTTCCCATCGGAGGCGTCCTTAAGGAAAGCGGCAATGATATCGACGGAGATGAGGTCGCTGATCTGGTCTTTAGCGTCGTAGCTGGTGAGGATGCCGGCGAGTTTGCCATCGACGAAGGCGGGGAGAGTGAAGGAATTTCCGGAGGTCTGCATGGAGGCCTTTAAGGTGTAGCAGAGGAAGTATCGTCCGGTGACGAAGGTGCTGAGAAGCTCCATGGAACGAATGGTGCCGGTGGTGGAGAGCGGGTCGCCATTGTTTTCAAACTGGAGGAGGCTCAGTTGCTCGCCTGGCTTTGGTGGGGCTGCGATTTCAGCGGGGGTGAGTTTGGCGAGGAAACCGGGCTCACTGTCGGGGACGAGCAAAGCAAGGTTCGCATCGTAATCGATCATGCTGACTTTCGCGGTGACAGTCTGGGTGCTGTCAGCGGACTGAAGCTCGATGTAGGTGGCGTCAGTCGCCATGGCCGCGGTGGTGAGAATGCGGTTGCCGGGAAGGATCGTTCCGAGGCCACGCCGAGAACGGGAAGGAGCCTTTTCCCAGGGTTGAGAGGCGCTGAAGTTCTGAATGGTCGAGTTGACACGAATGACTGACTTTTCGGGCCCCGCGAGGAGGGGGAGGGAGAGAGTCAGGAAGAGAGCGAGAAGTGATTTCATGGAATTGGGTTCCGAGAGAGGTTAATTGAGAAAATTGGTTTTAGTCGAGTTGGGCTGCCTTGGTGATGCCGCTTTGAGCCATGATGCGTTTTTGAGCGGCGGGCACTTCGGCGGAAGGAATGACCAGAGGGCGGCTGGCTCCGTTGAACTTGATGACGTGATACTCGGGCGGCTCAGGGGCGTTTAGGATTTCATGGAATTGGCGGAGGTTTTTGATCTTCGTTCCATTGACCTCTTCGACGACGAGTCCGGTGAAGCCTCCCATGCGGGTGGTGAGGCTGTCTTTTTCGACTCGAGTCAGGACGACGACGTCTGCCATCTCTCGGAAAAGGCCCTCGGAGATGTAGTCGGCGTATATCTGACGAAGGCGGCGGTTATCGAACTTGTAGCTGGCGAAGAGGTTCAGGTCGAGTGGCTGAAAAACGAGGCCCGCAAAAAAGGTGAAGCGGGGGATTTGTTCATATTGAATGGCGTAAATGCGGGAGTAGGGGAATTTTTTGAGAGTGAGTTCTTTATCGATCTTGTTGCCTTTGCGGATGAGGGTGAAGGCCACTTTATCTCCTGCGAATTTGCGCTCAACGATTTCATTCATGTCGACGAATTCACCGCCGATGCTAATGTTGCCAGCGCTGTCGATAGGATTTCCGTCGATGCTCAGGAGGACGTCACCTTTTTCTAAGACTCCATCGGCGGGGCCATCAGGAACGACATTGGCGACGAGAACTCCTTTGCCATCTTCAGGAAGATCAAAGGCCCGGCGCATGGCGGGATTGAAGAGAGGGAAGGGTGAAATTCCCAAGTCCATATAGTAGTCGTATTTTCCGTCCGAGATGTCGGTAAGGAAGCGTTTTACGACCGGGGTGGGAATGATGTAGCCCACGTTGTCGGCTTGGGTGTTTCCTTGGAAGGCCACACCAACCACTTTTTTGTCTTGAATGACGGGCCCGCCGGAATTGCCGGGATTGATGGCGGCGTCGATCTGGATGACGAGGTGAGAGTCGGCGCGGGAGTGGCTGTAGCTGCTGAAGTCGATGCGGGAGACGACTCCTTGCGTGACGGAGAGGCGCTCGCCGCCGACGGGATAGCCGATGGCGGAGACGCGGCTTTCGAGCTTGGGCATGCCGCCAATCTCAAGGTGGGGGAGTCCTTCGAAGGGTTTGAAGTCTTGAAGCTCGATGAGGGCGAGATCGCAATCGTGAGCAATGTGGCGAACGCGGGCGACGTGCTTTTGGGACGATCCGCGGCGAGTGACGAGGAGGCGGCGGTTATCAGAAACGACGTGGGCGTTGGTGAGGATTTGGTTTGGGCCGATGATGAAGCCGGTGCCGGTGCCGCCCGAGAAGCGTCCACTGTTCCAAGGAGTGCGGTAGTCGGGGACTTGGGTGGCGACCTCGATCTTTACGACGGAGTCATAAATGGTGGGCGCGGGCGCGATGGCACCGATGGGTTTGATTGGAGGCTCCTTGAGTTGAGCAAGGAGAGGAATGGAGAGAGAAAGGGTGAAAAGAATCGAGAGGGGTCTCATGGATGAAGGAAGCTAAGGGTGGTCGGAAGTTTTTAAAGGAGGAAATCCACGCTTGGGACATTCTTCTGTCGGAGGCCTCGTTTTTGTTCCTTCAACGTAGGCCGTCCTAATTTCACTGGGGTAGTCCGACCAGTTTGCGGCGAAAGTCGCCAAAGTGGTGCAAGGGAGAATGAGAGGGGTGAGCTGACGCGTTGAAACGCGGAGAAGCCTGGCGTCGGCAAACGTTTAAACGTTGAAGCGGAATTCGATGACGTCGCCGTCTTTGACGACGTATTCTTTTCCTTCGACCCGGAGTTTGCCGGCTTCGCGACCAGCGGCTTTGCCTCCGAGGGCGACGAAGTCATCGTAGTGGATGACCTCGGCTGCGATGAAGCCTCGCTCGAAGTCTCCGTGGATGACTCCGGCGGCGGCGGGGGCTTTGTCGCCATCGGTGATGGTCCAAGCGCGGGTCTCTTGTTCACCGGTCGTAATGTAGGTGCGGAGACCGAGGAGGTGGTAGACGGCTTTGATGAGGTCGGAGACTCCGGAGTCGGTGACGCCCATGTCGCCGAGGAATTCGGTGGCTTCTTCGGGGGAGAGCTCGACGAGTTCTTCTTCGATTTGAGCTGAGATGACAATGATCTCGGCCCCGTGAGATTCGGCGGCGTAGTCTTTGACTTTCGCGACGAGAGGGTGAGATGCGGGGTCTTTGACGGCTCCAGCGAGGTCAGATTCGTTGACGTTGCAGGCGAAGATGGTGCGCTTTGAAGAGAGGAGGAAGAACTCGCGCATGAGCTCGCGTTCGTCATCGCTGAGGTCGGCAGTGAGGGCGGGTTTTCCGGCGTCGAGGTGGGGGAGGAGCTTGAGGATGAGGTCGACTTCAGCTTTGGATTCCTTGTCGCCGGATTTGGCTTTTTTCTCGCGGGACTGCTTTCGTTTATCGAGAGCGGCGAGGTCGGCGAGGATGAGCTCGGAGTTGATGATTTCGATGTCACGCGTGGGGTCGACGGTGCCGAGTTCGTGAATGATGTCGTCGTTTTCGAAGCAGCGAACGACTTGAACGATGGCATCGACTTCGCGAATGTTGGCGAGGAACTTGTTTCCAAGGCCCGCTCCTTCGGAGGCGCCTTCGACAAGGCCGGCGATGTCGACGAATTCGATGGCGGTGGGAATGACCTTGGTGGACTTGGACATCTCGGAGAGCTTGTCCAAGCGGGAGTCCGGGACGGTGACCATGCCCACGTTGGGGTCAATGGTGCAGAAGGGATAGTTCGCGGCCTCGGCATTGCGAGTGCGCGTGAGGGCGTTGAAGAGGGTGGACTTCCCTACATTTGGCATTCCTACGATTCCGGCCTTGAGCATGATGCCGAGGCTTTAGCGCAGGATGACGGGAGTGAAAACCCCCAACTCACGAGAAGTGAATTTTTATTCGCCTCTCTTGATTGAGGGAACGGGACCGACTGGCTTGAGGTAGTCGGGAACAGTGGAGAGATCCGGAGTTCTTACGGGCTTAGGGATGCTAGGGACACTGGGAATACTCGGGATGGAGGGCAAATTAGCGACGTCGGCCGGGAGGATGGCTGCTTCATCGATGTCTTCGATCGAGGTGCTACCTCCAGGTTTGAGCGAGGGGAGGATCCCGTATGAAGGGATTTGGCCATCAACATCCAGATCGGAAGGGTCGAAGTCTTTCGGGACAAGGGCCTTTTCTTTCTTGGCTGATTCCTTTTTCTTCCAAGCAAGAAGATCGGCTTTCGAGGGCTTCGACTTCTTTGTGGTGGCTTTTTTACTGCTAGTTTTCTTAGCGTAGGACTTCTTGCTCGTGGTTTTCTTGGCAATGGCTTTGGACGGACCTGCCTTTTTAATCTCTACGACAGGCGGGGTTTTGCGGAAAAGACTTGGGAGCTTGAAGCCTTTCTCTTGCAGTCTAGCGAAGGTTGATTTCTGAGCGGTGACTGCTTTTACAGGGGTGGCAGTCTTTTTGATAGGGATGGTTTTGGTAGCCGTGGGCTTTAAAGGACCTTGGATTTTGCTTACGGCGGTTTTGACCGAGGCACAGGATGCGAGGCCAAAAGCGATGGCTGCTAGGAGGGGAAGGAGAAGAGGATGCTTCATGAGGGGGAATGAATTAGAATTATCGTTACGGAACTTTTGACTAAATTCGCCGATCTTTGTTCAAAGAACAATGGAAATTTTTCGATTCAATCGATCTAAGTTGCCTTCGGTCTAGACATTGGCGTTTTAGGGGCTTGATTGGCAAGGTATGTCAGAAGTTTACGAATCCGATCAATATGTCGGAGAATACCTCCTTTTTCATTATGGAAAGGCGAAAGAAATTCTTCCTTGGGAGAAAGGGCCTCGTGAAGCGCTTGATTTTCCGCTTAGGACGGTGAGTCATTTTTCGGGAGGACAGGTGAGGAGATCTCTCGATGTGGGGTGTGCAGTGGGGAGGTCGAGTTTAGAAATGAGTCGCGAGAGTGATGAGGTGATTGGGATTGATTTTTCAAAGGCCTTTATCGACGCGGCCGAGGAGATCCGGGGTGGCGGCAAGATGATGTGTCGACGTCTTGAAGAGGCTTCAGATTATAGTGAACTGGAAGTTTCAAGACCGGAAGGGATTGATGGAGTGGGGGTGACCTTCGAGGTGGGGGATGCGATGAATTTGCGGGAGGACTTGGGAGCTTTTGATCGGGTGCATGCTGCGAACTTGGTGTGTCGATTGCCTGAGCCGCGGAAGTTTTTAAAGCGCTTGCCGGATTTGGTGAAGCAGGGTGGGGAGTTGGTGTTGGCGACGCCTTGCACTTGGTTGGAGGACTTTACCAAGAAGGAGAATTGGCCGGAGGAGAGGACGCGTGATTGGTTAGAAAAAGAACTCGCCGGAAGCTTCGAGTTGATCGAAGCCGCCGACGAACCGTTTCTGATTCGCGAGACCGCCCGAAAGTTTCAGTGGACGGTGTCCTTGGTGACGAAGTGGCGTCGCGTTTAGTCGGCGACGATTGGGATTTCGAGGACGCGGAAGAAGTGAGAGGGGCCTCCGTCTGGGATGCCTGCTCCGATGGCTTGTCCGTTTCCGGTGAAGGTACCGGTCAGATCAGTGAAGTTCTGGAGGTCTTCGGATTGCTGGGCTTTGTAAAGGACACCTGACTTAGCGAGCTGGGTGATTCCGATGCCGGGCTCAGTGGTGGTGTCGAGATTTACGGGAACAGCACCGCCACCAAGCGATAGGCTGATATTGTCGATCAAGACTTCGCCTTTGGCATCGACTCCAGGAACTGCTCCAGTTGCTCCAAAGATCTGAATGAAGACTCCGCCAGCTGAGGCAGGGGCGACGAGGTTTGGGACTGAAATTTCTGCCCAAGATCCGTCTCCTCCGTCGAAGGGGGTGAAGTCAATTCCAGCGCCATTAATGACGGCTCCAGTGCCATCAACCCATTGAACGCTGTAGTTTTGTACGTAACTGACTCCATAGCTGATTTGTTTCGCCGAAAATGAGAAAGTGTAGCTCTCTCCTGGGGTGACAAATCCGCCTGCGTTGATGAGATTTTGCTGGATTTCAGCTTGGTTTGGTGAGCCAGAATCATCGTTTTGAACTGCAATACGGATGGAAGCGGAGCCCGAAGAGGCATCGCTTTCAATTCTGGTTGGGAGCTGACCTGAAGTGGACAGGCAGGCCCAACTTTCGGGGCAGTCAGGATTAGCGGCATCAGCGATTTCGAAGTCTCCGTTGATGATAGCTTGTTCACCTGCAGGTTCTTTTTCTTGGACGCGATGAAATGGAGCTGAGTCTGGATCGAGAATGGTGGTGGTTTCAGTGCCGAGGAAAGCAGGGCCGAGGTCAGTCCAGGTGGTGCCATCTTGGGATGACTGGGGCTGGTGGAATTTCTCTGAATTGGTAGGAACCCAAGTGACGAGAGTGCCTTCGGATAATTGAGGCTCGCTGCTGGGTTCGACCACGGGAGGTTCTACCGGTGGCAAAATTGGAGTGGGGTCAAATCCGATATTGTCATAGGCGACGGATGACTCAGCTCCCCAAAGAGGGACGACTTTGAAGCCATCAACATCGGCCGGAATGTCGATTTCGAAAGTGTAGGTCTCCCAAGTGCTGCCGTCTCCGATGAGGTCGGGGAAAAGTTCGCCGGAGGATGAGACATTTTCTCCGGCGTTGGTAAAGTCGAGTTTGAAGCCTCCGATCTTGGGTCCGGAGAGGAGCTGCATGTCTTGGGTGAACTTGTATTTATTTCCTGCGACGAGCCCGAGTTCATCGAGGGTGTATGGAACTTCATTGTTACTGATCCAAATTCCGAAGCCTCCATCAGCAGCGCTGTTGTCGATGATGCCGTAGCCATCTGGGTTTCCGCCGCTGGTGGGGTAGCTGAAGGCGAAGGTTCCACCGCTGCCGAGCTCAAACCAGGACCCAAGGCCGTTTTCGAAGTCGCCATCCGGGAAAAGATCTGCCGAGCAAGGTTGAGTGACAAGAAGGCATGCGAAGGGGAGGCTGATTGTTTTTCGAAACGTCATAATAGTGTTTCTCTTTAGGTAAACTCTCACCAAATTTCCGCAAGAAATAAGTGCATTAAATTGCATTATTTTTCCAATTCGGGCTTTGGGGCTTGCTAGGGTGCTATGTGCTTCCTATTTTGCATAAAGTTACATTCGAGGGTCTCAGTGATTCTGTCCGAAAATGACTGTGCCAATTTTTCCAGACGATGACTCCCTCGATGCAAGTACTTGAAAAGCCGATGACCGTTCCCGAAGCAGAGTTTGTTTCGGTCAATGAATGGGTGAGCCGAGATGGGCGAGACTATGTTGTGATCCGGGGCTTGGAATCGCTCGATCCCTTTTTCCTGAGCTTGGTCAGCGCGAGCGAGCAGTGGTTTTTTTGCAGTAGCAATGGTTCTTTGAGTGCGGGGAGAAAGTCTCCAGATACGGCGCTTTTTCCATACCTGACGGTCGATAAAATTCTGGATAACTGGAACTGCAGCGGAGCGATGACGGCGATCAGCTGTGAGGGGCAGCTGTGGCATCCCTTCTGGCCGACGACGACGCATTCGATGCCCGTGAAGCGTCGACTTTTGAAAAGCCTTCTCGGTGAAGAACTCATTTTTGAAGAGCGCCACGAAGAGCTGGGGCTTCTCTTTTCTTATCGTTGGCAGCTTTCTGACGAGTTTGGATTTGTTCGTAAGGTAAAGATCGTCAATGAAAGCGACGAGACTCGTTCTTTGCGGATGATTGATGGGCTGCAAGACGTCCTGCCGTCGGGGGTGAATAGTGGGCTTCATTTGGAGTATAGTTGCCTTGCTGACGCTTATAAAATGAGCGAGTTGGAATGCGGAGATTCTTTGATGATTCATCGCTTGGCTTCGGGGATCGTGGATGCGCCCATTCCTTTGGAGTGTCTCAAGGCGACCACGATTTGGACTTCCGGTTTTGAAGACGGGCATCGCTTTTTGTCTCGCCGGGAAGCGGAGGCTTATCTCAAAGAAGGGAGAGCTGAAGGAGCAAAGAAAAGTCGAGGTGAGCGCGGGGCATTTCTCCTTGGCGGGGAAATGACATTGGCTCCTAAAGAGTCACGGGAGTGGATCATGGTGGCTGAGATTGAGCAAAGTCATCAGGATGTCGCGAAGCTTTCGACGCTACTCGAGAAGACGGAATCCTTGCTGGAAGCGCTGGAAGGTGATCTTCAAAAAGAGCGGGAGCGCCTTCATGATCTGGCGGCTTCGGTGGATGGATTTCAGGTGACGGCGGATCGTGATGTGGCGCACTACCATTATCACAATACGCTTTGCAACTACCTGCGAGGAGGATTGCCAGAGGATCATTCGAAGGTGGGGCGTGAGCCTTTTAGGCATTATCTCTCGCAGAATCATCGGCCGCTTCTGGAAAGTTGCCAAGAGGCTCTCAATGAACTACCCGAGACCTGCGAGCGACGTGAGCTTTTGAAGTGGGCGACTCAATTTGGGGACGCCGATTTGCTGCGTTTGGCAGAAGAATACTTGCCGTTGATTTTGGGCCGACGTCATGGAGATCCCAGCCGTCCATGGAATAAGTTCAACATCCGACTCAAGGATGGGAAAGGCAATCCCGTGCACCACTTCGAGGGGAACTGGCGGGACATTTTTCAGAACTGGGAAGCGCTTGCTTGGAGTTATCCCGACTTCCTCGATGGCTTCGTTAGTAAGTTTCTCAACGCCTCGACGATCGATGGCTTTAATCCTTATCGTGTCACCTCATCGGGAGTGGATTGGGAGGTGCCGGAGGAGGATAATCCCTGGGCCTCGATCGGTTACTGGGGAGATCATCAAATTGTCTATCTCCTCAAATTTCTCGAACTGAAGGAGAAGATTGCTCCGGATCATTTTCAGAGTGAATTGGGTGCGAAGCGCTATGTTTTTGCGGATGTACCATACCGATTCAAGAGCTGGGAAGATGTCTTACGCGACCCTCGCGATACCATTGAATTCGATTTTGAGAAGCATGAGGCTTTGATGTCGCAGAAAGAGAAGATGGGCGGAGATGCGCTTCTTTTGCGCGATGATTCGGGAGCTCTCGCTAAGGCGACCTTACTGGAGAAGTTGCTGATCCCAGCTACGATGAAACTTGGTCAACTCGTGCCCGGCGGTGGGGTGTGGATGAATACGCAAAAGCCAGAATGGAATGATGCGAATAATGCTCTCGCTGGTTCTGGGCTTTCCGTGGTGACGACGGCTTACCTATTGCGCTACGTCACTTTAATCGAGCGGATCTTAACGAAGTCGGCTGCGAAAGAGCTTATGATTTCGAGGGCTCTGGCGCAGCTCCTAAATGAGTTGAAAGAGATCTTTGCTGCGGATCAAGAAGGGCTTTCTGATGAGGCTCGCTTTCAGTGGGCCAGTGCTTCTGGGAAGGCTCTGCAAAATTATCGTGAATCTGTTTCAAGGGATTCCGAGACTATTTCTTTCGAGGAGATTCTCTCCTTTTTGAGTTCAGCAAAGACAGTGCTTCAGGGCGTTTTGGAGACAAATCGTCGTTCTGATGGACTCTGGCATTCTTACAATGTCCTCGAGATTCGTGAGGATAAAGCGGAGATGGGGATTCGTCGTCTGCCAGTGATGTTAGAAGGACAGGTTGCGATTTTAAGCTCAGGTCTTTTGAAACCAGAGGAGGGCGTGGGGGTTTTGGAGACGCTTGAAAAGAGTGATCTTCGCTCGAAACGTCATCCGACTTATCTGCTTTATCCTGATCGCGAGCTTGCGAGCTTTGCTGAGATGAACCAGCTGCAGGAAAGTTCAGTGATGGGCGTGCCGAGTCTGAAGAGGATGGCGGAGGCGGGTGAGGGTCGGATCACTTTGAGGGATGAGCAGGGGACTTGGCGCTTTCACGAATCTCTTGTAAATGGCTACGCTCTTGCGAGTGCCTTGGATCAAGAGGAAGGGCTTGCAGAGAACGAGCGACGTCAAATTGAGTCGCTTTATGAAGAAGTCTTCTGTCATCAATCCTTCACGGGCCGAAGTGGTTCGATGTTCGGTTATGAGGGACTAGGTTGTGTCTATTGGCACATGGTTTCTAAGCTCTTGGTGGCAGCTCAAGAGGTGGTTCAAGAAGCCTTTGATTCTGGAGCTGAGCTAGAGGTGCGGAAGCGCTCGGTGGCGGCTTATTATTCGGTTCAACGGGGGCTCGGCTTCCGTCAAACCCCGGAGCAATACGGGGCCTTTCCGTCTGAGCCATACTCTCATAGTCAGGGGCAGCGGGGAGCACAGCAGCCTGGTTTGACCGGGCAGGTGAAGGAAGGGATTCTTTGTCGACTGGGTGAGCTGGGGGTTGATTTTAAGGATGCTTGCTTGAGCTTCCTTCCTCGTTTTTTACGGGCGGCCGAATTTGCGAAGGGCGATGTTTCTTTCACTTACGCTCGCACTTTGGTGATTTACCAAGTGCTTCCTGATCTTGAAGATGCGTCGGCTTCGGTCTATCCACTGCAAGGCGACGTGCGGGAGTTTCCTGGCGGAGTTCTGAATGCTGAAACGAGTTCTAAAGTTATTTTTGAAGAAGGCGCGATTGAAAAGATCGAGGTCCAAATCCCAGCCCACTGGCTCATTTCCTAAATCATAAAATCCATGTCATCTTCATCATCTTCTAAGCTTTCGGTTAAGGAAAAAGTCGGCTACGGCCTCGGCGATACTGCTTCGAACTTTGTGTTCCATATCGTGAACGCTTTTTTGATTAGCTATTACACTGATGTTTTGGGTCTTAATCCTAAAGCGGTGGGAGTCCTTTACGTTGCCGCGAGAATTTGGGATGCGGTTTCAGACCCTTTTATGGGGGCGGTTGCTGATCGAACCAAAACGAAGGCCGGGAAGTATCGCCCCTATCTCTTATGGCTGGCGATTCCATACGGGGTGATTGGCTTTTTAGCCTTTCTGGGGCCGGAGTTTAGTGACACTGGAAAGTTGATTTACGCCTATGCCACTTACATCGCTTTAATGACGATTTATACGGCGGTCAATGTGCCCTACTCGGCGCTTATGGGTGTGATGTCATCTGATCCCAAGGATCGTGCATCGCTCTCCACCTTCCGCTTTGCAGGAGCCTTTTCGGCTCAGGTGATTATTGGTTTGGCTCTGATTCCGCTTCTCAATCACTTTGGTGGTTATTCTTCTCCTGATGCGTGGCGAGCAACGATTCCATTTTTTGCTATTCTTGCTTCGATTCTTTTCTTGATCACTTACGTCACGACCAAAGAACGAGTTCCTCCTCAAAAGGGGGAGCAAAGTGTTCGTGAAGATTTTGGAGCGCTTAAGAAGAATGTCCCCTTGATTGTGATGTTGATTGTAGCGGTCATCACACTTACGCAACTCGGTTTGAGATTAGGGGTGACTCCGTTTTACCTCAACTATGTCACCGATTTTGGTCCTGAGAAGTATTGGTGGTATCTCGATAAGTCTTCGATCTTTTGGACCTCCGCACCGGTTGCCTTGGTATTGGGTCTCTTCATGACGAAGCCCATTATCAAGTTGTTTGGCAAGCGCAATAGCCTGATCCTGCTGACGATTCTTAATGGTATTGGAATCATTGTCTTCTATTGGATCCCTCCAACGAATTTCAATTTGATCCTGATCGTGAATATGATCGGAGCCTTTATTGCCGGTCCCATGCCCGCCTTGGTATGGGCGATGTATACCGATGTGGTTGATTACGGAGAATGGAAGTTTGGAAGGAGGACCACTGCTCTTGCGATGTCCTCAGCGATGTTGATTCAGAAGATTGGCCTAGCCATCGGCGGTGGGATGGTTGGTTGGATGCTCGGAATGTATGGCTTCAAGGCAAATGTCGATCAGACGAAAGAAGCCAGAGATGGAATCCTGATGATGTTTTCGGTGATTCCGGGAGTGCTCTTGATGAGTACGGCGATTGTGCTGCTGTGGTATCGCTTGAGCGATGACGAGGTCACTAAGATTACCGCTGAACTCGAAGAACGCCGCGATCAGGAAGCATAGGAAGGCGAAGGGCTAAGCCTTCGGGCCTGAGACGGTATCCCCCTCGCGAAGTTCGCCGGAAATATAGATGTGCTGCTTGCCGCCGAAGCGTTTGTGGACGCGGGCGGCGAGTCTTTCAGCTCCGGTCATTCCGATGGAGCGGAAGGGGATCTGGATTGTCGAAAGGGAGGGGCCGGAAGTGCTGAGTTCGATTCCGTCGAATCCGGTGACTGAGACATCAGTGGGGACTTTGATTCCTAGTTTTTTGAAAGCTTGGATCATATCGAGGGCCTGGTGGTCGGCAGCGCAGACCCAGGCGGTGACGCCATCACGCGTTTGTTTGGCGGCGGCTTCGAGATTGGCTTCGGTGCTTTTAAAGGTGCGGGGATGGATGCCGATGATGTCGTTGGGCCGGACTTTGACTTTGAGGCGCGCCATTTTTTCGATGAAGGCACTATATCGCCGGAATGACCAGCTGGCGGGAACGGCGTAGTCGCGCGTGCAGAAGCCGATGCGGCTGTGGCCGGCTTTGACGAGGTGATCGATACTGGCTGAGATCCCAGAGTAGTGATCGACGTCCACGCAATCGATGGAGGCATGCTGTTGTTGGTCGACGAGGGATACGAGAGGAAAGCGCAGAGCGAGTTCCTGGATCACGGTAATTGGAAAAGGATAGATCAGGAGGATGCCACGGTTTTTACGGTCCTTGAGGCCGACGACATCTTGAAAGGCTGGGTGGTCCAGATCGGTGACGTCAGGTGGGATGAAGCTGACGTCAACCCGTGCGTTGTGAAGTTGGCCATACTCGGAAACTCCTTCGAGAATTTGGGCGCCGGGGCTTTGGTATTCGCCTTTAAAGTATTCCTCCGTGTCCGTGCAAATGAGGACGGTGAAATTGGTGCTGCGTTTGGCTTTCCGGACGGTGGGGCTTCGGCTTTCGAGGTGGACGTAGCCGATTTCGGCGGCGAGTTCGAAGACTTTAGCGCGGGTGGTGGCGCTGATGCCCGCATGGTTGGTGAAGCAACGTGACACGGTGGCACGGGACAGCCCTAAGCGGTTGGCGATGGCTTGTTGATTCACTTCTGACATCTTTAAATTTGCTCTGAAGTGATTGTGTCTTGTTCACGGATTTCTGGCAAGTTTAAGGCGAGGCATAAAAAGATAGATGACAGATGTTTTTTTAAAGCTATCTGATAAGCGGGTTTCCCGGGATGCGTCGCTGAGGAATAGGGCTGGAAGGCACCTCGGTGGGTTTCTTTTCTGAGGGGACGACTTTGATTTGCTTCAAGATTGCTTCGGTGCGTTTGAAGTCCTCTTCCATAAGCTTTGCTTGGCGTGTTTTTGGGAACTTGCTGGAGAGGTTGAGGTAGGCTGCGTTTACCTTCTTAATTGTAGTTAGAGTTTGATTGGTGATTTCTTGGTGATGGAGGCGGCGATGTTCTCGGTAGAGCGGAACTTCGGTGGCAATGACGGGCGAGGCTTCGAGGGTGGCGAGGACTTTTTTAAAGTCAGTCTGCCATTCTTTTGAGCTGAGCTTGTAGTATGGCATCTCCTTGATTTCTCTGAGCCGATCCCATTGCGCGAGTGGGGCGAGCGACTTTGCTTTACTGAGGAATTGGTTGAGTTCCTTTTCCGCAGTGGCGGCGAGGTCGTCGCTTGAGTTATTTTGGAGTTTAAGCCATTGGCGGATGGAATCTGAGCCAGTCTGCGGGTAGGTATGAGCGAGGTTTTGCCAAACTTCCATGGAGACATTTCCTCCGAGTTTACGGTGGTAGAGGAAGGCTTTGAGCGTGAAGAGGTAATTGGGGTCGTTTCGTCCGACGGCGATGTGGACGGGCTTTTTGGTGGCGTATTTCGCCAATGCCCCTGGGGGGATTTGAGCATGTCCGGCTCCGATGATGATGCCGCCAGCGAGGGAGGGTTCTGCTTGAAGCATGAGGTCGCTGTACCAGCCGCCGAGGGAGAATCCGCTAGTGTAGAGCTTGTCGGGATCGCTGCTATGTTGGGCAATCATTTGCTGGCGCACGCTGTGGTATGCCTTGAGCTCGGCTGCCATCGATTCTTTTGAGAGGGTGAATCTTCCGCGATGGGTGTAGGTCATTCCCACGATGATCCAATCGTTTGGACCGGCGTGGGTCCGCATGAGATCGGTGGTGGGGCGTCCGCTTGTTCCGTGATAGTAGAAGAGAGTGGGGTGCTTTTTCGAGGGGTCGAAGTTTTCAGGAAGGGAGACTTTGACTGGATGACGGAGGCTGGGGATTTCCAAGCTGAGGTCTTTTGCCGCGAGGGTGAAAGGCAGGAGGAGGAGTGGGATAAGGCGAGGCATGGGTTTAAAATGAGTTGAAAAATTCAGCGCAGCGGGTTTCTGACCAATACTCTGGACCGCGACTGACAAAGCCAACATGGCCTCCGTGAGGCGGGGTCTCAAGGGAAAGATGGGGGCTTTTTTCGGCAATCTCTCTGGGGAAGCAGGGTTCAGGGAGGAAGGGGTCATCGAGCGCTTGAACCATGAGGGTGGGAATAGCGATGTTGGAGAGATGGGGGTTGGAGCTGGCGTGGGTCCAGTAGTCGCGGGCGTCGGTGAAGCCGTTGAGAGGGGCGGTGAAGCGGTCATCGAATTCGGCGAAGGTTTTGATTTTTTCGATATCGCTGAGGTCGAGCTTGCCGGGGAATTTTTGGTTCTTCTGGATGACCTTCTCTTTGAGGCCGTCCATGAAGCGGGACATGTAGATTTTGTTTTGCCACTCGCCAAGTTGCAGGGAGCTGGAGGTGAGATCGCAGGGTGCGGAGAAGGCGACGGCGGCTTTGACCTCGGGGTGGATGTAGGAGCCTTGCTCGCCAAGGTATTTGAGAATGATGTTTCCGCCGAGGCTGAAGCCAACGAGGGCGATGCTTTGGTAGCCTTGTGCGATGGCATGATCGACCACGTGGCCGAGGTCATCGCTCACCCCGGAGTGGTAGGAGCGGAGGAGGCGGTTGGGTTCGCCGGAGCAGCCACGGCAATTCCAAGCGAGGGTGTCCCAGTTTCGTTTTTGGAGGGCGAGGGACATGCCACGAATGTATTTGGCGGATGATTCGCCTTCGAGTCCGTGGCCGATGATGGCGAGGCGTTTGTGTTGGCGGGGTGACCAGTCGAGGTCGAGGAAGTCCCCGTCGGGAAGTTCGAGGCGTTCTCGCGTGATGGGGGGAGAAGCGACACGGCGAAAAAGGGTGGGGTAGATGGTGGCGAGATGGCCGTTGCGGAGGTGGAAGGGAGCGCGGTAGGTGGAGGGGGTGAGGGGCATGGTGGGAGTGTTGACGTCTTCGTCGGCTTATCAATCTATGGCTTAGGTTTGCCGACGGGGACGTCGGCGTTCCCAGCGCTGGACCAGGGCCAGTCCTCGGGGTTTTTGCACAAGCCAGCTTTGACTGGGTTTTGGTGGATGTAGTTTAGGGCGTTGTTGTAGTGCTCTTCATTGCGGATGTAGCGATCCCAGTATTCACGCATCCAGAGTTGGTCAGGCTTTGGGATGCCGAGTTTGAAGCTTTCGTTTTGGTTGAGAATCCATCGAGCGGAGAATGATTTCCAAGCCTGCACGATCGTTCCCATTTCGTGGTGTGTCTGCACGAGGAGGTGGACATGATTCGGCATGATGCACCAGGCGTGGAGATCGTAGCGGTCGCCGTGGAAATGGAGGAGCGTGTCTTCCAGGTATTCAGCGACTTTCGGATGGCGGAGGGCACAGCAGCCCATGCCGGAATCGAGCCATTGTTCGATTTTTAGGCGTTCGGCAGTTTTGCGCTCGGGTTCGGGGAGCTGGAGCAGGTCTTTTTTGAGCTGCTTGAGCTTGGATTGGGGGAGGCTGTCGGCGAGGCGGAAGGTGATGGATTGGATGAGGCGGGGGTCGTCTCGGTGGGGGAGGTAGCCACGGGTATACCAGCCTTTGGGGTTGGGAGAGGAGCCGACGGGGACGTCGGCGTTCCCAGCTGGATCGTCTCGATTCACCTTAGGCGAACTGGCTGAGGAAGCGGGTGTCGTTCTCGATGAGGAGGCGGATGTCTTTGATGCCGTATTGGATCATGGCGAGGCGGTCGAGGCCCATGCCGAAGGCGTAGCCGGTGAGTTTGGCGGGGTCGAAGGCTGTGTCGCCACGGCTCTCGTTGATGGCGGTGAAGACGGCGGGGTCGACCATGCCGCAGCCGGCGACTTCGATCCATTTTGGGGCTTCGCCTTTGACTTGGAGTTTAACGTCGATCTCGAAGGAGGGCTCGGTGAAGGGGAAGAAGTGAGGGCGGAAGCGGACTTCGGTTTTATCGCCGAACATGGCTCGGTAGAAGAATTCGAGAGTGCCTTTGAGATCGGAGAGGCGGACGTCGGAGTCGACGTAGAGGCCCTCGAGCTGGTTGAAGACGGAGAGGTGGGTGGAGTCGATTTCATCGCGTCGGTAAGCGGAGCCGGGGGCGATGATTTTGATGGGTGGTTCTTCCTTTTCCATGGTGCGGACTTGCACGGAGGAGGTGTGGGTGCGGAGGAGCTTGCCGGAGTCGAAGTAGAAGGTGTCGGAGTCGTTGCGCGCGGGGTGATCGGCGGGGGTGTTGAGGGCGTCGAAGCAATGGAACTCGGTTTCGATCTCGGGGCCATCGGCGAGGGCGAAGCCGAGGCGGCGGAGGATTTGGATGGCGCGGTCTTTGACGACGGTGAGGGGGTGAAGGGCGCCGACGGGGAGTTCGCGGGCGGGCATGGTGACGTCGAGGTCCGCAACGGAAGCGGCATCGGAGGCGTCTTGGAGTTTTTGTTTGCTGGCGTCGAGAGCCGCGTTGATTGCAGTGCGGGCGGTATTGAGGGCGGCGCCGAGTTTGGGTTTGTCCTCGTTGGAGAGGTTGCGCATTTCACCGGCGAGGGCATTGAGGGGGGATTTTTTGCCGAGGAATTTGACGCGGGCGTCTTCGAGGGCGGCTTCGGTGGAAGCGGCGTCGATGGCGGCGAGGGCGTCGGTTTGGATTTGGGCGGCTTGCTCGGTCATGTTGGGGTGGAGTTAAGGGAGTTGGGGGGATTGGTCAATGACGGAGAGAGGGGTGGTGGGTGTTGAATCGGGTTAGATGGCGGGTGGGCGACCTAGCGATTGGCTTTTAGCGGTTGTGGCGGTTCGCTTTTGGGAGCGAAGCTTCGCTTCGGGGTTTTGGGCTTGGTTGGGGGGAAGCGGGCTAAAAGCCCACTCTCCATAAAAATGACCGCATCCTTGCGGATGCGGTCATGGAAGTTGTTTATCAGCGGGGCTGAATTTAAGCGGCCTTCTTTTCGAGGGCTGACTTGGCCTGTGCTACGATAGCGGAAAAAGCGCCAGCATCAACTACGGCGAGGTCTGCGAGGACTTTGCGATCGAGTTCGATGTTTGCGGCTTTGAGGCCTTCGATGAAGCGTGAGTAGGTCATTTCCTCGGCACGGACGGCAGCGGAGATGCGCTGGATCCAGAGACGGCGGAATTGGCCTTTGCGCTTTTTACGGTCGCGATACTCATATTGACGGGCTTTGTAGACGGCATCCTTCGCATAGCGGAATAGCTTGGAACGGAAGCCGCGGAATCCTTTGGCACGAAGAAGGACGCGCTTACGGCGCTTCCGACTGGCTGGACTGTTAGTTGCTCTTGGCATTGTTTCTTTTTGGTGAACGGGTCGTTGGGTTTCTAATTCACTCCGATAGTCTCACTCGTTCGTTGTCCTTCCGAGGAAGGCTGGCTATCTAGAGGCCGCCCATTTTGCGGGCGGGGGCATCGTGCACGTATGCACGGTAAGGTTTACTTCATGAGAAGATTTCTCTTCACGTTTGTAATATCTGCAGCGGAAACAAGCGTCGCTTTACCCAGCATTCTTTTCCGTTTCCGGCTTTTTTTCTGGAGGATGTGACGTTTGCCCTGTTTGCGGCGCAGAATCTTACCGGTGCCAGTTACTTTAAAGCGTTTGGCGACGGACGATCTGGTTTTGGACTTGCAAGCTTTGCGGGCCATGGGACCGGCTTTCTAGGGCGAGTCGGTGCGAATGCAAGATTTTTTGGAGGAGGAGGGGTGTTTTTTTAACCGCGGAGGACGTAGAGGGCGCGGAACTTGGTTGAGGAGAAGGGATGGGGGCGAATGAGCAATTGTAGAATGGGCAATTTGCTTAGGTTCTGTGGCTTGGGTTGAGGGGAGAGAGGGAAACCACGGATCTCGCGAATTTTCACGGATCTTGGTTGAGGGTTAGGAGTTTGGGGATTAGGAATTGGACATGCGAACGTCTGTTAAAAATCTCCTCGGTAGCAAGTCTGCCCAAGCCTCAGTTGAGCTCTCCGGGTGGGTGAGGACGAAGCGGGATTCTAAGGCGTTTTCTTTTATTGAGCTGAATGATGGATCCTGTCTGAAGGGGATTCAGGTGATTATTGATGCGGGGATTCCGGGATCGGATGAGGTGGGGAAGATGAATACGGGGGCCTCGGTTCAAGTGAAGGGGGAGTTGGTGGAGAGTCCGGGGAAGGGGCAGAGCTGGGAAGTAAGGGCGACGGAGGTGGAGCTGCTGGGCGGGGTGCCGGAGGATTTTCCGTTACAGAAGAAGGGGCATACGCCGGAGTTTTTGCGCTCGATCGCGCATTTGCGGCCTCGGACGAATCTTTATGGGGCGACCTTCCGGATGCGGAGTCGCTTGGCTTATGCGGTGCATCGCTTTTTTAATGAGCGCGATTTCACCTACGTCCATACGCCCATTATTACGGCGAGTGATTGTGAGGGAGCGGGCGAGATGTTTCAGGTGACGTCGAATGGGGCTGGGAAGCCGGAGGAGGATTTCTTTGGGAAGAAGAGTTACCTGACGGTGAGTGGTCAGTTGGAGGGCGAGTGTTTTGCGACGGCGCTTTCGAATATCTATACCTTTGGTCCGACCTTTCGGGCGGAGAACTCGAACACCTCGCGGCACGCCTCGGAGTTCTGGATGATCGAGCCGGAGATGGCTTTTTGTAATCTGGAAGGGGATATGGATTTGGCGGAGGAGTTTATCCAGTTCCTAGTGAAGGATGTGCTGGAGAATAATGAGGGGGATTTGGAGATCTTTGCGAAGTTTGTCGATAAGGGGCTGCGTGAGCGGCTTGAGGGATTGGCTTCGGGTGGGTTTGAGCGGATGAGCTATACCGAGGCGGTTGAGCGGTTGGAGAAGTCGGGAAAGAAATTTGATTATCCGGTGGAGTGGGGGATTAACCTGCAGTCAGAGCATGAGCGCTATCTCTGTGAGGAGGTGGTGAAAGGTCCGCTCACGGTTTATAATTATCCGAAGTCGATTAAGCCATTTTACATGCGGGCGAATGATGATGGGAAGACGGTGACAGCGATGGATGTTTTGGTGCCAGGAGTGGGGGAGATTATCGGTGGGAGTCAGCGGGAAGAACGATATGATTTATTGAAGGCGGCGATGGAGCATCATGAGCTGAGCTTGGAGAATTATGGTTGGTATCTGGATCTGCGAAAGTATGGCACGGTACCGCACGCTGGCTTTGGGGCGGGCTTTGAACGGCTGCTGATGTATGTCACGGGGATGCAAAATATTCGCGACGTCATCCCCTTTGCGCGGACGCCGGGGAACTGTGAATTTTAGAACGGTGAGTCGTGACTCAGTGAGTCGTGACTCAGTGAGTGTTGACTCATCGATAAATTGTGATACTCTTCCAGCATGTTGGAAGAGTTCGTAGGTCGCAGCCCTGAGTTGGAGGTGTTGAACAAAGCGTATGCCGGAAAGAAGAGTGCCTTCTATCCGGTCTACGGGCGTCGACGGGTTGGGAAAACTGAGTTGATCCTTCGCTTTACTGAGGATAAGCCGTCGGTTTTCTATCTCGGGAAGCAAGCGACGACCGAGTGTCAGGTTGCGGAGTTTTTAGAGATTGCGGCCGAGAAGCTTAGTGAACCCCTTTTGGCTGAGCTTGGTGATGTGGGTTGGAAGAAAGCGCTTCAACTGGTGGTCGAGCGGAGACCGAAGGGGGAGAAGCTCGTCATTGTGCTGGATGAGTATCAATGGATCACGGAGACGAGCTCGGAGCTTCCCTCGATCTTGCAAGAGCTTTGGGATCTAGATTGGTCGCGCTCGGGTAAGGTGATGCTGATTCTCTGTGGCTCTTATATTGGTTTTATGGAGCGTGAGGTGTTGGGAAATAAGAGTCCGCTTTATGGACGGCGGACGGGGCAAATTCAGCTGCAGCCTTTTGGCTTTCGTGATGCCGCAAAGTTCCACCCCAATTACTCGCGCGCGGATCAAGTCCGGGTGTGGTCGCTGTGTGGTGGGATTCCGTTTTATCTTCAGCAATACGATGATCGCAAATCGGTGGCGATGAATGTGCAGGAGAATTTTCTCACTCCGCATGCGGCACTCTTTCGGGAGTCTGATTTTCTCCTGCGGGAAGAATTGAGGGAGGTGGAGACGTATCATGGGATCCTGATGACGCTTTCGACGGGGGCGCTTTCGGCGGCCGACTTGGCGAGGAAGAGCTCAGTTTCATCGGCCAGCATTCAGTATTATTTAAAGACCCTCATGGAGCTGGGCTATATTGGGAAAAGCTACCCACTCTCTGGGAAGAAGCCGACGGCGCGCTCGGTGAGGTATGTTGTTACGGATCCGCTTTTGCGTTTTTGGTTTCGCTTTGGTTTTCGAAATCTCAGTCGGATCGTGAGTGTTCGTCCTGCGGCGGCTTATGACAAAGTGATCGCTCCGCATATCGAGGCTTACTATGGGGAGCGTTTTGAAAAACTCTGCCATGAGGCGATTTCGGAAATCTACCTGAGTGAGGACGTGGCGGCCTCGCACGAGGTGGGGGAGTATTGGGATAAAGAAGTTCAGATTGATGTGCTGAGCCTTCGCGATGATGAGTTTATTGACGTTGGGGAGTGCAAGTGGGGGACGGTGCGCTCGTGGCAAGCTGCGGTGAAGGAGGCGAAGGCGAAGGCGGCGTCTTTTCCAAATCCACTCGGTCGGACGCTTGCGCCCTGGCTCTTCACGCGGCTGAAGCCGAAGGCGAAAGTGATCGATGGAGTGCGTTGCGTGGGAGTGGATGAGCTTTATGGAAAGCGTTCCTAGCTTGGGGTTTTACGGGTGAGAACTAAGGCTGCTAAAAGAGAGGCCATGATGAGGGTGGCGAGCCATGAGGCGAGGCCGATCCACATGAGTCCGTATGCGCAAGCTGCGCCGGTGGCGGCGATCATGGCGTAGGGGAGTTGGGTGGCGACGTGTGAGGTGGGGCTGCAACCGGCAGCGAGGGCGGAGACGAGGGTGGTGTCTGAGAAGGGGCTGCAGTGATCTCCGAAAACGGCTCCGCCAAAGACCGCTCCGATGGTCATGGAGATAAGATTCATGAGCTCGGCTTCGGGGAGATCGACTCCAAGGTTTAGGACGAGTGGGAGGGCCATCGGCATGAGGAGGCCGAAGGTTCCCCAGGAGGTTCCGGTGAGGAAGGACATGACCGCACCGACGAGGAAGATGACGAGGGGGATGGACATGGTGCTGATGTTGTCGCCGAGGAGTTGCTTGATGAGATCGGCAGTGCCGAGGCTCTTGAACATGCTGCCGAGGGTCCAGGCGCAGATGAGGATGATGAGGGCGGGGATGAGAGAGGCGGCTCCATCGAGCATGTGTTGGGGAGCTTGTTTTTTCTGAGCTTTTGGGAAGCAAAGAAAGGCGGAGAGGAGGGCGACGAAGCCGGAGGCGACCATGGCGTAGGGGACGCCAGCGGAGGTGAAGGCGTTTCGCCACGACCAGTCGCTGCCATCTTGCCAGAGGTAGATGAAGGCGGGGAGGGTGAGAACGAGGGTGGCGAGGGGGATGAGGGCAACGCGCGGGGAGTTTTCAGCAATGTGTTCGGAATGGTCATCGAGCGGGACAGGTTGGGCCTTTTTCATGGGGCCGAGGTGCCAGGCTTTGAAGATGACGAGGGGGATGAGGATGAGACTGAGGAGGCAGTAAGGGTTTGCGGGAATGGAATTGAAAAATAGGGCAGCTGGATTGACCTCGAAGGGGGCCAAAGCGAGGCTATCGGAAATGATGGAGAGTTGGGCGGCGATCCAAGTGGAGATGAAGGCGACGCAGGCGACGGTGGCGGAAGTGGAGTCGATGAGATAGGCGAGGAATTGTCGGGAGATGCGGAGGGAGTCAGTAAGGGGGCGAGCGACGCGGCCGAGGAGGATGGCGTTGGCGAGGCCATCGAAGAAGCAGAGGAGGCCGAGGCCGTAGACGCCGAAGAGGAGTTTCTTTTTGGGGTCTTTTCCTTTCTTGGCGAGGAGGCGATTGAGAAGGGCGGTGAAGCCCCCGCCTTTTTCGAGAAGGGTGGCGAAGGCACCGAGAGTGAGGGTGAAGATGATGGCGCTGAGATTCCAAGTGCTACTGCCGATTTTAGGGAAGAGATGGTCTTCGAAAAGACAGCGAATGGCGAGGATGGGAGAGGGGCCAGCGAGGAGGAAGGCCCCGGCGACGGTGGCGCAGAAGAGGGAGAGGGCGGCCTTGCGCGTGATGAGAATGAGCGCGAGGGCGACGAGGGGAGGGAGAAGGGGTATGAGGTCGGACATGGGGCTCTATTTTTTCGAAAGCTGTCTGCGGGCTTCGATGATCTGTAGTAAAAGTGGGGTATTTTCGTCTCTCATTCCGCTTCTAACCGAGTTGAGGAGAATTTGATCGATGTCGGTATTATCCACGCCTACTCCTTGAACTAGTGCGTGTTTCCAGGCTGTCTGATCTTCGGGAGATCCGGTTGAAAAAAACAATAGCACTAGCTCTACATCTTTTTTGGTCAAAAGGATTTCAGTCGGGGGTGCTTCGTTTTCGAATACAGAAGTGATCTCATGAAGTTTCGTTAATGGGTCTTTTACCTCAGATGGTTCTCCCTGTTCTGGGGCTTCTACCGCAATCTCTTTCGGTTCGGTAGATGGTTTTTCGTCTTCGGTTTGGCATGACCAAAGAGTGAAGAATAGGAGAAGGAGAGAGGCTTTTCTCTTCATGTTGGAAGTGAATCAGAAATCGAAAAAAAGGCGACCGTTCGTGTGAAGGGTCGCCTTTTTGAAATGAGTTGTATTTAGAGAAGGCTTATTCTTCTTCGTTCTCTTTGGAGGAGTCGGGGCGCTTGGATCGCTGAGAGCGTTTCTTGCGTTCGATGAGGCGTTCTTTGGCTTTTTCGGCGTGCCATTGGATTTTGTCGTTGTCTCCATTTTTCATGAAGTTGTCGAGGATGCCGCTGGCCCATGCTCCGTCTTGAGAAATCATGGAGTCGATGACTTGTTTTTGCTCAGTGGCGCCGGTGGCGATGCTGGCCATTTCTTTCCAGTAGCCAGAGAGGTTCTCGTCTGTGATTCCGGCTTCGTCGCGAAGGAAATCGACCGAGGCTCTGAAGGCTTCCTTGCGGAGGAGGTCGTTGTCTTCGGTCGAGGTGTAGTCGAGGAGGGTTTGGAACTGGGAGTCATCTGGCCAGAAGCGAAGGGCGTAAGCGGCGGAGGCTTTCATTTTAGGATTCTCACCTTGAAGGACCTCTTCGATGATAGAGGCGGCTTTATCGCCACCGGATGCGCCCATGAGTCGGAGAAGGGCGATTTTGGAGTCTTCATCGGTGGTGTTTTCGTAGGTCCCGACGATGGCGCTGGAGTATTCTCCGGGGTTGTCGGATCTGCGAACGGCTTCGCTGAGGACATCGCGAGCGGCGCCTTTGACGGAGGTGTTCGAGGCGCTGGTGACGATGTTGAGGAGGCTCTTGAAGTTCGAGGTGTTGGCCATCTTTTTGGTGGCACCGAGAGCGGCCTGTCCGGCTTTATCGTCGCTGGTTGTGCTGGCGAATTCGATGAGATGAGGGAGGGCGCTTTCTTCACCGCGAATGCCAAGGAGTCGGAAGAGCTTGAGGCGATTTCCTTGGTCCATCGAGGTGGTTTTGGCGAAGCTGGCGACCATTTCGCTGATGTCTGTTCCGTCGGTTGACTCTCCGATGAGGAGGGCTTGGAGATAGGTTTCACGTTCGCCTTTTTCTTTGGTGCCGGAGGAGGCGATGGTGTCGAGGAGGAGTTGGACTTGCTTTTTCTTGAGGGGGACTTCCTTCGGAGGGTTGTTGATATCTTTGAAGGGGGCCGTGATTTCGGTAAGAGCTTTGTTGCGGTCGCTTTCCTGTTTTTTACCGATGAAGACGAAGGCGGCGACGACGAGTCCTGCTACGAGGGCTGCGGCAATCATTCCTTTGACCGCATTGCTCATGCCGCTTTTTTCGGTTGGGCGGGCGACAGGGGCGACGGGAGCGGACTCGGTGAGGGGGACTGTTGCTTGAACTGGTGCTCCTTCTAAAGACACGGTGGTTTGAGGAGAGGCTTGTTGAATAGGTTCTGGTGATGGAACCGCTGCTGGGACAGGAGGGGGAGCGATTGGGGGGGGAGTGGTGACCGGAGCAGGAGCTTCAGCTTGTGCCGCTGCAGGAACAACGAGTGGGTTGGCTGGAGGAGTAGCTGGGGGAGTGGCGGTTTCGACAGGAGCTGGGGGAGGAGTGACGGCCTCAGGTTCTGGGGCTGGGGCCTGAGATGGTGCGGCGGTGGGGATGACGAGGGGATTTGCGGCAGGAGCTGGAGTTTCGACTGAGGCAGGCGCTGTGGGCACTGGGTCAGGAGTGGGTTCAGGAGTGGGAGGTGTCGGTTCAGCTGCTTCTGGAGTTGGTGCAGGCGTTTCGACCGGTGCGGTTTCTTGGGGGGCGGCTTCAGGAGCTGGCTCTTGTCCGGGGATGAGGAGGCGAGGACGGTTTGCTTGAACGCTTGGGGCAGCGGCTTTGACGATTTGAGCTGCCGTATGGATAGACGGTGCTTGGCCGGCCGGGGGCTGAATGGGCTGCGGCGCAGTTGTGGTGTTGACGGTAGTCTTGGCAGGTCCCGGAGGATTGGCCAAGGGAGTGCCAGCTTGAATTTGCTCTGTTGGAGCTTCGGGAGTTCCTTCTTGGGGGGTGTTTTCGCTCATAAGAAAAGATTGGAGAGATTCACGGGCATCGCGCGGGCGATTGTCCATTGATCGTGAGAGATGCCACATGACCCAATCGCTCATCCACTTTGGAAGATCCGGACGGAGCTCGGAGATTGGGGTGACGCTATTTTGAAGGTGGGCGGTCATGACTTGCGCGGCATTTTCACCATCGAAGGGATAGCGGCCGGCGAGGCAGTAATAATAGACGCAACCGAGGGAATACATGTCGGTGCTTTTGTCGAGAGGGGTGCGCTCGAATTGCTCGGGTGCCATGAAGTGAATGGAGCCGAAGACGGCGTCACCATGGTCGATGGTTTGGAGCGAGGGCTTTGGAGAGAACTTGGCGAGGCCGAAGTCGACGAGCTTGACCTGAAATCGTCCGCTGGCGAGCCAAGTGACCATGAGGTTGGTGGGCTTGATGTCGCGGTGAACGAGGTCGAGGTCTTGAGCGGCGATGAGGGCTTCTTGGCTTTGGACGGCGACTTCGCGAAAGTCTTCTTTGGTGAGAATGCCGCGTTCGATCATCTCGTCGATGGTACGTCCGGAGAGGAGCTCCATGACGACGTAGGGGCCGTCTTTGTCAACGCCGGCATCGAAGACGGTGACAATGTGCGGATGGTTCACGGAGCAGAGGGCGGTGGCCTCTTTGAGCATGGCGGTGGTGGCTTCCTCTTGGTTTTCGTAGCCGCCGTCGGCGAGGACGCGCTTGATCGCAACTTCGCGATTTAGATGACGGTCGAAGGCGCGGTAAACAGCACCGACGCCACCTTGGCCGATCTTGCTGCGGATTTCATAGCGCTCCTCTAAACTCATGCTGAGGGGCAAGTCTCCCTATTGGGCGGCTCGGAATCAAGTTCAGTTATGGGGAAATATATCGCCTCCGATTCGGTTTCGATTCATCTTTTGGGTATGGGATCATTTTTAGCGCTGGTGGTGATTGTTTTGGTGGCCTTGCTCGTCGTGAAAATCGGGTCGAGCGCGCTGCAGCTGACTGGAATGTCCCGCTCGGTGGCTCGTTTTCAGGCGGCGTCGGCATTTTTTGGGGTGGGCTTTACGACGAGGGAGGCGGAGCAGGTGGTGAGTCATCCGGTACGGCGGAAAATTATCCTATATTTAATCATTGCGGGAAATATTGGGCTGACTTCGGCATTAGCGACATTGCTAGTGACGATGATGGGGAGCAGTGAGCGAGGCTTGGGGATGACTTTTGCTTGGTTGGGGGTGATTGGACTGGGGATTCTGGCGTTGGCGCTTTTTTTCAATCTCCGTTTTATCAGCGGGCCGGTGGATCGTTTTATGCGGGCTACTTTGGAAAGGGCGGGGATGAAGCGGATCATCGATTACGATTACCTTCTCAATTTAAGAGACGGTTACTGTGTCTATGATGGGGAGATCAAAGAGGGGCATGATTGGATCGGGAAAGAACTCCGCCAAGTTCGACCAGCAGATGAGGGGGTGCTTGTGCTGGGGATCTACCGGGACAAGGGTGAGTTTGTCGGAGCTCCGAAGAAGGATACGATCGTGGAGAAAAAAGACGTCCTCATGGTCTATGGACGCGATGAGGACGTGACGAAGGTGTTTGAGTGTAAGCAGGCCTAGGCAATTTCTTCCATGAGCTTGTTCATGGCGTGGCCGTATTCGACGTATGAGTCGTAGCATTGTTTCCAATCTGGCTCTTGGCCATCGGTGGCGTGGAAGACGGTGGCGACGTGGGGCTCGATGGCGATGCCACCGGTGTAGCCGTCGGTTTTGAGCTCCTTGAGGATTTCTCGTACTTTGGCCTGGCCGTCTCCGGGGAGGGTGTATTGGGTGGGTTCAGTTTCACCAGCGGGGGGATTGGTGCAGTCCTTGATGTGGACGTGGACGACGTGTTCTTTGACCTTTTGGTAGAACTCGAGTGGGTCTTGCCAAGGGAAAGGCTCTGGCTTGGAGCGGTCGAGTTGGAAGACGGGGTTGGCGGTGTCGAAGACGAGCTTGAGGCCGGGGACTTCTTCGACGAGGCGGAGGGTGTGGTCGGCGGAGAAGCCTCCCCAGTTCATGCAGTTTTCGTGGATCGCTTGGAGGCCGGCATCGGCAAAGCGGGCGTGAATTTCACGAAGGCGGCGGAAGCGTTCGTTTTCGTTTTGATCACTGCCCCAGGGTTCTTGGGCGTAGGACATGATGCGAATGAGTTTGGTGCCGAGGCGCGTCATGCGGGGGATGGCGCGTTCGATTTCGGCGAGGGTGATGTCGAAGTCGGTGGTGATGCTTTTTCCCCAGTTACCGATGAGGGAGCCGAATTCGGGAATAGTGATGCCTTCGGCGTCGAGTTGGTCGGCGACTTGGTCGAACTCGTCTTGCGGGAGTTCGTGAATGTTAGCTCCGTTGACGCCGCGAGCGGAGATTTGGGTCCAGCCGATTTCTTTGGTGGCTTTGATCTGGGTGGCGAGGTCTTGTGCTGCTTCGTCAGCAAATCCGGTGAGATACATGGGGTTTTTTTAGCGTGGTTTTTGGAAAAGAAAAGGGGAGTGTTTTGGAACTAGGATTTCAAAACGGATTGGTAGTAGTCGACGAGGGCGGCGGCTTCACGTTTGACGGTGTAGTTTTCTTCAACGTGGGCGCGGCCAGCTTGGCCCATTTTTAGAAGGTCAGCTTTGAGGAGGAGGGCCAATTTTTCGCGGGTGGCATCGAGATCATCGCAGGGGACGAGGGATCCGTGGAGGCCATCGGTGACGATGTCTTTCCAAGCGCCTGCGTGGGAGGCGAGGACGGCGCATTGGCTGGCCATGGCTTCGGGGACGGTGAGGCCGA
This sequence comes from uncultured Verrucomicrobiales bacterium, assembly GCA_937928545.1. Lineage (GTDB taxonomy): Bacteria > Verrucomicrobiota > Verrucomicrobiia > Verrucomicrobiales > Akkermansiaceae > SW10. The sequence goes on along the minus strand of CALGJQ010000025.1, from coordinate 94,007 downwards.
AGCCTTCGTTCCGAGAGAGGGCGGCGACGAGGGACATGCCTTGGAAAAGAGCGGGGAGTTCGGAGCCGGGGCGTTTGCCGTGGAAGATGATGCGTTGGCTGAGGCCTGCGTCGTCGATCTTGCTTTGAAGTTGGTTCTGATAGTCGCGGAATTTGGGAGTGGTTTCTCCGACGATGATGATGGTGGGGGCGGGGTCTTTTTTGAGGAGGGGGATGGCGGCATCGACGAGGAGGTCGATGCCTTTTTGCGGGCGGACACGGCCGAAGATGCCGATGCCGTATTCGCCGGGGAAGCCGAGTTTTTGCCAAGCTTGTTTTTTGTCGGCGGGGACTTGGAAGCGGTCGAGGTCGATGCCGTGAGGGATCATGACGTCGGCTTTGTTTTCGAGGTAGGACTCGGCTGCGGAGCAGGTAGTGAGGATGCCGTCCATCTGGGCCATGAGCCAACGGGTGAACTTAGAATGGTGGCGTTGGGCGGTGGAGGTGAAGACGATCTTGAGCTTTGCTCCGAGTTTGCGAGCGGCGAGGGCCTGGATCATTTCGTCATTTCTACGAGCGTGGAAGAGGCGGGCTTTGTCGTTGAGTTTGACGAGGTCGCGGAAGCTGAGGACAGGGGTGTTTTCGGGGAGGTGGTGTTTTCCGAGAACGGCGAGGGGCATGCTGGATTGGACCTCGGGAAGGGTTTGGAGCATGGTCGAGGTGACGCCGGAGAAGCGTTTGTTCGAGTTGCCAAGAATGAGGTCAGGGACGGCCATCTAGTCGAATTCGGTGGGGTCGTGCGAGCGATTTGCGAGGCAAAGTCCGATGGTGCCGACGAGGAGGAGGTAGCAGGCGAGGAGCTCGAGGTAGGCTTCGACAGTGGCGGGGACATCGGGGTGGAAGTTGTCACCAAGCGAGGCTCTCCAAAGGAGGGAGGTGCCGAGAAAGCGGGCGAGAACGAAGATGAGCATGAAGGCGGAGGCGAAGAATCCGGCCGCAGGGTGAGAGGCGAATTCGCCAAAGAACTCGCCAAAGTGCTGGCGGTGCTTTTTGAATTTTAGAAGGACGAAGATGCCGAGGGGGATGAAGAAGTATTCGACTGGAAAGTGAGTGGTTTTTTCGATGAGGGAATCGGCCTCACCAAGGGCTGAGGCGAGGGTGAAAGCACCCATAATCTGGTAGAAGGGGCCAATGCGGCCAGCAGGGCGAGCCGCTCCGAACCAGAAGGTGGCGGTGGCGAGGAGGAGCACGAACTGCATGACCTCGACGATGCCGTCTTCGGTGGGGAGAACGGGGCTATCCGGAAGCCAAGCAGGGAAAAAAATGGCAACAGAGCCGAGGACGACGAGGACGGCCGTGATGAGCGGTTGTTTCCACGGTTTTTGGGACGATTTGCTCACGGGGGGACTTTGAGAAAAGTGAAGCTAGGAAGCAAGGTTATCGTAGTCGACCTTGAGGAGTGAGAGGCCATCGGGTGGGGCGCAGAGGAGCGATCGTTTGATTCTGAAGTTGGGGTCGTTGACGAGATTGTAGAGGTCGTCTTGGAGGAGGTAGCCTTGGGCGGCTTGGACGGCGGCGCCGGTGAGGAAGCGGACCATTTTGTAGAGGAAGCCGTTTCCGGTGAAGGTGAGGAGGTAGCCTTCGGGGATGTGCTCGAAGTCGGCGCGGGTGAGGTGGCGGACGTAGTCGGTGTCTTCGGTTTCGTTTCCGCGATTTGAGCAGAAGGTGCGGAAGTCGTGTGAGCCGAGGTAGTGCGAGAGGGCTTCGCCGAGGTCATCGGGGTTAAGTTGGCGGGGGAGATGCCAGGCTCTTTTTGCGAGGAAGGGGGGGAGGATGGGAGCGAGGGAGAGGTGGTAGGTGTAGGTTTTGGCGGTAGCGGAGTAGCGGGCGTGGAAGTCGGTGGGGACTTCTTCGCATTCTGTGATGCGGATGCTGGGGGGGAGTTTGGTGTTGAGCGCGGGAACCCAGTTGAAGGGGTTCATGGTAAGGTGGTCGGGAGCCTCGAAGTGGGCGACTTGGCCGAGGGCGTGGACGCCGGCGTCGGTGCGACCAGCGCCGTGGATGCGAATGGGTTCTTTGGCGACTTCGGCGAGGGCGTTTTCGATCCGAGATTGCACAGTGTCGAGCTCGGGTTGGATTTGCCAGCCGCAGAAAGGGGTGCCGTCGTAGGCGATGGTGAGTTTGAGGTGCATGGGGGAGTTTACCAGCCGAGGTAGTCGTTGAGGATTTCGAGGGCGGCGACTTGGTCGATGAGGGGCTTTTGTTTTTTGGCGTTTTTGCCGGCTTGGTGGAGTTTTTCGGCGGCGCTGATGGTGGTGAAGCGTTCGTCGAAGTAGGTGAGGGGGATGGGGTCGAGTTGCTTGCGGAGTTGCTCGCCGAACTTGCGGACTTTGGCAGAGGCGGTGCCTTCGGAGCCATCCATGCGGAGGGGGAGGCCGAGGACGACGGCTTGGATTTTACGCTGGGTGACGAGTTCAAGGATGCGGGGGATGACCTCGGTGGTGCGGCAGTCGATGGTTTCGACGGGGTGCGCGCCGATACCGAATTCATCGGTCGCGGCGATGCCGATGCGGGCGTCTCCGTGGTCGATGGCGAGGATGGGGTGTTTACCAAGATCGGTCATCGTAATCTTGAGTGTCCTGATGGTTATGTCTGATGGCGAAGATGCCGAGGTGATCGGGAAAAATTTCGTAAATCAAATGATAAGGAAACTTCTTAAAGTTGAGGCGTCTGCGACATGAATCAGCAGGGTGTCCGTAATGGGAGTGGTTTTCTAAATTTCCCTCAATCTGCCTAAACTCGTCGATGAATCTCGCTTCGAGGTTTTCAGAAATCTGATGGTAGTAGTCCGACGCGCTCTCGAACTCAGCGAGGGCTTCCGGATGAAACTTACACTTCACGGCGGCTTTCGCGGTGCTGTTTAAATTTTCTCCAGAAATCTTCGGAGCTTAACATTTCCACTTTGCCGCTTTTCACTTCCTCGCTCCGTTGGCGCGCGATTTCTAGGCCTTCTTGATCGTAGGCTTTTTGGTCCTGCTCGCGGAGGTATGCCGAGAGCTCTGCCTTGTCCTCTGAGGAGAGGGTTTCGACGAATTCAACGATGCGCTCTTTTAACATAGGTCAACTATAGCAGATTCTCAGGAAGTTGGTCACTGAGTTTTTTGATGTCGTCCGCTTGGTGGCGGTTGGCGATGAGGAGGGCGTCATCGGTTTGGACGACGATGAGGTCATCGACTCCGAGGAGGGCGACGCGGGAGTCTTTGCGGTCGTTAAAGATGATGTTGTTCTCGGATTCGATCTGGGTGATTTCGTGGTTGGTCTGGTTTCCTTCGCCTTGGGTGTCGAGGTATTTGGCGATGGAGATCCAAGAGCCGACGTCGTCCCAATCGAAGGTGGCCTCGATGTTGAGGACGCGGGAGGCTTTTTCCATGAGGGCGTAGTCGATGGAGATAGGAGCGAGAGTGGGGAATTTCTCGGCGATGGTGGCTGAGACATCGGAGGATTCTTTGAGCTCATCGATGAAGCCTGCGAGTTGTGGGGTGTGTTGGCGAAGCTCGGCGGTGACGGTCTTGAGCGACCAGACGAACATGCCGGCATTCCAAGCGAAGTTGCCTTGGCGGAGGAACTGCTCAGCGAGTTCGGGATTAGGCTTTTCGCGGAAGCAGGTGACTTCGAAGGGTTCGTGCGTGGTTGGGAAGTCGAGGGAGGCGGAGGGGCCTCGCTCGATGTATCCGTATGATGGGCAGGGCCAGGTGGGCTTGATGCCGATGGTGACGAGGGCGTCAGTCTGGGAGGCGATGGAGAGACTGTCGCCGAGGACGGATTGGAATGAGGCGGTGTCTTGGATGAGTTGATCGGAGGGGAGGACGGCCATGGTCGCGTCGGGGTTACGCGCGGCGACGAGTCCGATCCCGAGAGCGACGGCGGGGGCGGTGTCGCGTTTCGCAGGTTCGGCGAAGATGTTTCCGGCTGGGAGCATGTGGGCCACTTTGCGGACTTCCTCTTCTTGGAGGGCGTTTGTGAGGATGAGGATGTTTTCGGTGGGAATGAGGCCTTGGAGGCGGGTGATGGTCTGATCGAGGAGGGTGGTGTCGTCGAAGAGGTTGAGCAATTGCTTCGGTTTGGCGTTGCGGCTGAGAGGCCAGAAACGGGTTCCGCTTCCTCCGGCGAGAATAAGGGCATAGTTGTTGCTCATCGGAGGCATTGAATAAGGAGAAGGGGGAATTGTCAAAACTCCCTGAGTTTTTTGATTTGGGAAGATTCGAGGTCTGAGTTAAAGTGGATCCATGAATGACTCTTACGAAGAACGAGACTGGGTAGACACAACGGCGGCATTTGCTCCGGCTGTCTTGGGTGTAGCTGCGGGAATTTTGGTTTCGGAGGCGATGAGTTCTCGAGCGCGTCGTCCGATTGGACTCTCTCTTGCTTGCTTAGGCTTGGCTGCTTTGACACCGATGTTGGTGGAGACGGCTGTGAAGAAGGTGAAAGGTCCAGGGACTCGTCGTGGTTCATTGCGGACCCTGCGTGGAATTCGTGATCACGGACTGCAGGCGCGTGAAATTAGCTATGTCGAAGATGAACTCGGCGAGGAGCTGGGCGTCGGTTAGCCGAGTCGTAGATTTTGGCTCAGTTCTCGGACGACTTCTTCGAAGCCGGATCGGAAGGGGATTCGTGCGCGCCAATCGAGTTCGATGAGAGCGAGGCGTGGATCTAAAGCGTAGCGGGCATCGTGTCCCGGGCGATCTGGGGCCTGCTGGATGAGAGATTCGGGTTTGTGGAGTTGTTTCAGAATACTTCGGGCAATGCCGAGATTTGTTCGTTCGAATTTTGCTCCAAGGTGGTAGATGCGATTTGAATGTCCTTTTTCGAAGGTGGCAATGAGTCCTTTGGCGCAGTCTTCGACATGAATCCAATCTCGGATTTGTTGTCCAGATCCGTAGATAGGTAGGGGTTCGTCACGTAGAGCATGATAGATCATCTTTGGGATGAGTTTTTCCGGATGCTGACGGGGGCCGTAATTATTGGTGCATCTCGCGATGACGACGTCTTGGCCGTAGGTGGTATTTGCTGCTTGGACAAGGAGGTCGGCGCTGGCTTTGCTGGCGGAGTAGGGAGAGGAGGGGCGGAGTTTTTGAGATTCGTCAGCGTATTTCGGGAAATTAATGGGGCCGTAGACTTCATCGGTGGAGCATTGAAGGAAGGGGACAGCGACAGAGCGGGCTGCTTCGAGAAGAACCGATGTTCCTCCGATGTTGGTTGAGATAAAATCTCCCGGACGTTCAATAGAGTTATCGACGTGAGATTCGGCAGCGAGATTCATGAGGCCCGAGCAAGCATTTTCACGGAGTAAGCGAGTGACTAGGGCTAGATCGAGAATGTCTCCTTCGACAAAGTGAAAACGTGGATCGCGATCTGGGCCGACTAAGTTCTCTCTGCTTCCGGCGTAAGTGAGGGAGTCGAGAACGACTAAGCGTTCGACTTCGTCTCGCATCAGAAGTTGCCGGACTAGGGTGGAGCCAATGAATCCCGCGCCTCCAGTGAGGAGAATCGACCGAAGTGAACGCATTCGGCTAGGGTATCGATTTAGTCATTTAATGAAAGCGAAACATCTAAGTCATCATGGAATCCAATTGACCAGACCCTGAGTCTATGCTCGATTTGAGGTGTAATGAAATCCCCATCACTCCTGACTCTTGGAGCCCTTGCGTTTGCTTTAGCTTCCTGTGGGTCTCTCCAGAATATTAAGAACCTCAAGCAGCCCCTCAGCGGTGATACTAATTTTGATCCTTTGAGGAGCCCAGGTTCTACTTCCGCTTCCCGATCTTCGTCCTCGTCATCTTCGGCAGAACGTAAGTCGGTGGTCGTTGCTCCGACTTCTCCAAGTTACAAAGCGGGACAATGGGTTGAGACCTCGATGCCGAACGCAACATTCTTTAAGCAAATCCCGAAGGGGAATGCACGAGCAGACAAGGTTCTTAAGGTTGCCACTCCTCTTAAGGTGGTTTCCAGCAAAGGGACCTATGTGAAAGTTGAACTCGACTCAGGGGATGTTGGTTACGTTCCTGAAATTATGGTCATTGATCGGGCGAGTTCTCCGGTGAAGCCGACTTCGAGCCCAATCGCTCCAGTTCCTGAGTTTGGCTCAGTGCCACCTCCTGTTGAGCCTAAAGATTTAGCTCCAGTGGCTCCCGCGCCCGAGATTCCATCTTCAGCTCCTTCAGTTCCCTCTCTTCCACCAGTGCCGACTCTTCCAGATGCACCTCCGGTTCCTGATGTGACAACACCACCTGTTCCCGAGGTTGTGCCAACCGTGCCTGGTAGTGGAATTGCTCCTCCACCGGAGATTCCGGGGATCACGGATCCTATCGATATCGACTAGAGTTCGCAGAATCACCTTTTTTAAAAACCGACCAAGCGATTCCGTTTGGTCGGTTTTTTCGCTTTATGCATGGCCTTTCTAGCAAGATAGTAGGGACCTGATGCCTGATCTATTGAACTCCCTCATCACCCTTGGTCTTCTCATTCTTTTGCAAGCAGTCCTTGGTTTCGACAACCTCCTCTATATTTCTCTCGAGTCTCAGCGTGCTCCTGAGGAGGACCAAAGCCGGGTCCGTAAGCTGGGTATCGGGATCGCGGTTGCGCTGCGGATCATTTTACTCTTCGTCCTCATTAACTTGGTGGAGGCCCTTCAAGATCCTTTTTACACGACGGGTGAAGGTGGTTGGATTGAAGGAACCTTTAACTTCCACAGTGTGATCGTCCTTTTTGGTGGGGCTTTCATTCTCTACACCGCGACGAAGGAAATTTCGCACATGATGTCGCTGGAGGACGAGGGACACGCGGTTGATCGGCAGCCCTCATCACCTAAAAAGGTCATCGGTCTCATTGTTTTCATGAACGTGATCTTCTCCTTCGATTCTATTTTGAGCGCGATGGCTCTCGCGAGTAATCCTCGGAATGCCGATGGCAGTCATGGTGGTTATCAGATGGTGGTGATGGTGATCGCGATTCTCACTGGGGGTCTGATTATGATTCTACTTGCTGATAAGGTGACGGATTTCCTCAAGAAGAACCGGATGTATGAGGTTCTAGGACTCTTTGTTCTCTTTGTGGTGGGAATCATGCTTCTCACTGAGGGCGCGCACTTGGCGCATCTTAAGTTCTTTGGAAACGAGATTCAGGCCATGACTAAAACGACCTTCTACTTTGTGATTGGAACCCTTCTCCTGACCGACATTGTGCAGGGGCGTTACCAGAGAAAACTCAGTGCAGAGAAGCTCAGGAAGGCACAACATCTCAATTCATGAAGACTCCTCGCCGTCATTTCCTAACAGGCGCAGCCGCTTGGCTCGCCACTCCATCTTTGGCGGCTGAAAAGCGCTCTCTTAAGACAATCTCGCTTTTCCATACCACTGATTTGCACGGGCATATTCTGCCTACGCAGACCTACGATGATATTGGGAACGTCGGCGGGCTTGCTCGTTGTGCGACTCAGATTCGTCGTTGGCGCAAAGAATGCCCAGACCATCTTCTCTTTGATATTGGGGATGTTTATCAAGGCACGATCGAAGGCTATCAGACTGAGGGGAAGGTCATGATCGATAGCTTCAATAAAATGAACTACGATGGCTGGGTTCTTGGGAATCACGAGTTCGATTGGGGGCTCGATGTCGTGGAGTCGGCGGTGAAGAATTCTGCAATGCCAGTTGTGACAGGCAATGTCACGATCGAGGGAAAGAAGGCAGGCGGGATTCAAGGAAGCGCTTTCAGTAAGCTTGCTCCATACGTCATCAAGGAAGTGGGTGGTTTTAAAATCGGTTTGGTGGGCCTGATTACGCCGGGAATTCCATCATGGTCGCGCCCTGAGCTTTTAAAGGGCTTTGGCGTCTTTGATCCGATCGAAAGCCTTCAGCAAAGTGTTCGCGAACTGGAGGCTGAAAAGGTGGATGCGGTTGTGGTCCTCGGTCACATGGGTTGGAAGAGGTCTGATGACTATGCCAACCCGGTGCAGGAACTTTTAAAGAAAGTCCGGGGGATCGATCTCTACATTGGAGGTCATTCTCACCAAGATCGGCCGAGTTGGTATTGGTCGGGTGTTCTTTGCACGCAGGCGAACTACTTTGGGATCAACTGTGGTCGTGTTGATTTGAGTTTTGATTTAGAATCCCGAAAGCTCGTGAAACGAAATGCTTGGACGGTGTTGATGGATGATCGCTTTGAACTGGATCCTTTGATCATTGAAAGTACGAAAGATGTCGTAGAACAAGCTGCAAAACGTCGTGACACTCCAATCGGGACGGTGAAATCTACAATTTCAGCAAAAGGGAAGGGGAGCCCTTTTTGGCAGATGATTTGTAAATCTTTCCTCGCGACCGCCGAGAAGCAAAAGGCTCCGGCCGATGGTGTTTTTCACGGGACTTTCGAAACCCCTGATATCGAGCCCGGCGTCAAAACGATCGCCGATGCTTGGTCGTGGATTCCTTACGAGAATTGGTTAGTTCACGCATCGATCACGGGAGCGCAAATTCTGACGATCATGGAGGAGTCGAAGAGTGTTCGCTACTCGGACCGAGCTCTTTATGGTCTCGATCCAGAGAAATTGGTCCCTGATCAGCGCTATAAGATCCTCTTCAATAGCTACGATAGTCAGTCAGGCGGACGCCGTCTTTTGAAGCTGCGGGAGATTTTGGAAGAGCCAGAAAGTAAAACCACTCTAGTGCGCGTGAATACTCGTGAGGCCGTGATCGACTACTTTGCGGATCAAGGCGAGCTTGAATAAGTTCCCTTGAAAAACGTTCCTTCGACCTCAAAGTCTTTATTTAAAACGACCAAGTCTGCGTCGAAACCGGCTTCGATTTTTCCAAGATTGGTTAAGCCGAGTGAGCAGGCTTGGTTCCACGAAGTCGTCGCGACTAGGTCACAAAGTGGTTCTTCGGTAATTTCGTGAATCAGTCTTAATCCGCGAGGGTAACGGAGAGTTGATCCAGCGAGTGCTCCGTTGCTTTTTAAACGAGCTTCACCGTTTTTAATCACGACATCGAGACCCCCTAAACTGGTGTCGCCATCTGCTTGCCAAGAAGCTGACACGGAGTCGCTGATGAGCATGATGTTTTCGCGAGGAACCTTTGCGAAGATGAGTTCGAGCATCTCGGGTGCGAGATGGATGCCATCGGCAATGAGTTCCAGCTTCAGGCTGTCTTCAAGGAGTCCTGCGCCGACCACGCCGATCTCGCGATGATGGAGTCCGGTCATGGCATTACCGAAGTGTGTCAAATGCTTCAGGCCATGAGTCATCGCGCGAGTCACCGTCTCGTAATCGGCCTTGGTGTGAGCTGCCGAAGAGATGATGCCCATGCCTTTTGCTTCGCGGATGACTTCGCAAGCGCCGGGTAATTCTGGGGCGAGAGAGAGGATTTTAGCGGGGAAGATTTGATGAAGTTGATGCAGCTCGTTGAGATCAGGGTCGCGAACAAACTGCGGGTTTTGTGCCCCTGCTTGTTCGATGTTGATAAAGGGACCTTCGAGATGCATTCCGGGGATGTTGAGCGGAGCGGACGGGGCCCAATCACGAAGGGTTTCGACGATTTCAATGAGCCTGTCCACAGGCTGGGTGAGCGTGGTGGGTAACCAAGTGGTAACGCCTTCTTTTCGTTTGGTCCGCGCGATGTGCTCTAGGCTTTCAGCAGAGGCATCACAGACGTCCGCGCCATCGGCTCCGTGGGCATGAATGTCGATGAAGCCGGGGAGGAGCATCTTGCCGCCGAGATCGATATCGCCATCGCTGACTTCGCCAATTTCGATGATCTTGCCATCTTTGATCAGAACACTCGCTCCTTCTTTCTCGAAGCCAGGAGAAATGAGGTGAGCGTTGGTGATGATCATTTAGTCGAGAAGGAGCTTCCAAGATTTCTTCAAGTAGTTGAAGCCTGAAAGGAGCGTTAAGAGGAAGGCCCCCCAGAGAAAGAAGGGGGAGAGCCAGCTGTCTGGAGAGCTCAGGTTCATTAAGAATTCACCGAAGGCCGAATCTGGAGCGCTGGAGTGGAAGATCAAGGAAAGTAAGCAGGTGATACTGAAGGCGATTTGGAAAGTGGTCTTCCATTTGCCGAGATTGTCGGCGGCGATCACCTCGCCTTTATCCACCGCGATCTGCCTGAGTCCGGTGACTAGGAATTCGCGCCCGATGATGACGGCGGTGATCCAGACGGGGCAGCGGTCCACGCTGGAGAAAAAGATGAAGGCAGAGGAAACGAGGATTTTATCCGCGAGCGGATCCATCAATTTTCCGAGAGAAGTGACGAGGTTCATTTTCCTCGCGAGGTATCCATCGAGCCAGTCCGAGATCGCGGCGAGGATGAAGACGATCAGTGCGATGACGAGTCCCATCGTGCTTTCCAAGCTGACACTCACCACAAAAATTGCGGTTAAAACCAGACGAGCAAAGGTGATTGAATTAGGGAGATTCACGGAACGAGGAGAGATTGTCCCAGACGGGCTAGAGAAACAACCTTTTGCATCAATTGCTCTCTGGTTTGACAAGGTGGACTATCAGAGGTTATTAAAGGGCGATGAAATTACCCCTCAAAAAACTTCTCAAGTCGAAAGGTCTCACTCTCCTTCTTCCCATTGCCGTGATTGGCTGTGCGGCACCAGCGGCTTATAATGCCAACACGGGGCAGGTCGACATCCGGCCAGCTGATACCAGCCTCATTCGTCAGGGGGAAGCGGCCTTCGCTCAGTATAAGCAAAAAACGCCAGTTTCTCAGAATGCCTCCGCTCGCGCTCGCGTGAATCGTGTCGCGGCTCGCTTACGTCCGGTCATTAGTTTGCCTGGTGCCAATTGGGAATTCGTGGTCTTTGAAGATTCTTCCGCCAATGCCTTCGCCCTTCCCGGTGGCAAAGTGGGCGTGAATACCGGCCTCCTCAATGTTGCGACCACGGATGGCCAACTTGCCGCTGTTTTGGCGCATGAAATGGCCCACGTGACCTCGAATCACGCCGCCGCGCGCGTAAGGAATAATCAAACGATCGCGCTTGGCGGTGCGATTCTCGGAGCGGTTCTCGGCGGTGGTGAAACGGGTTCGCAACTAGGGTCGATTGCTCAAAAAGGAGGTGAAATCGCCTTTGGTCTCACCTTCTCGCGCACTCAGGAGCTCGAAGCCGATCGCGTCGGCACCATCTTCATGGCTCGCGCGGGCTACGATCCTAATGAAGCCGTCACGCTCTGGCAGCGCATGGGAGCGCAGAATCGTTCTTCGACTCCTGAATTTCTCAGCACCCACCCAGTCAGTGCGACTCGCATCAAGGCGCTTCAGGAATTCATGCCGGTGGCAAAAGCCCAGCAACGTTAATGCCGAGAGATCGGCATTGCGCTCGGGGCAATCAGGGAGTAACTAGCACTCATGAGCGGTTGCGGTAGCGGCAGAAATTTCGGTCCTCGGATGAAGATGGATGCATCCTTGCATTTGGAAAAGAAGCCGAGTTGGATCAAAGTCCGTCTGCCCAATAATCCCGTCTTTTGGGACACCAAGTCGATGATCAAGGATCTCGATTTGGTCACCGTTTGCGAAGAAGCCCAATGCCCGAATCGCTGGGAATGTTGGGGGCAGGGGACTGCGACCTTCATGATCGCGGGTGAAAAATGCACGCGCGCTTGTGGCTTCTGTGCGGTTAAGACGGCCAAGCCGGATGCCCTCGAAGAAGACGAGCCCACTCGGGTTGCTGAGGCTACAAAGCGGATGAATTTAAACCACGTCGTGATCACCGCCGTGGCGCGGGACGATCTCAAAGACGGTGGTGCGGAGCACTTTCAAAAAACGATCGAAGCCGTTCGCGAAACAAATCCCGGGATCATCATCGAAGTTCTCGTTCCTGATTTTAACGACAAGGACTGGGCCCTCGACCTGGTGATGAAAGCCCGCCCGCATATTTTTAACCACAACCTCGAAACAGTTGAGCGCCTCACTCCTCTTGTTCGGAGTCGGGCGCAGTATGATCGCTCGCTTGCCGTTCTCAAAAAGGCCAAGGAAATGGCCGGCGGAATGGTCGCGACAAAGAGCGGGATCATGCTCGGCTTAGGCGAACGACCCGAAGAGATTGAGCAAGCCTTCGATGATCTCCGTGCAGCAGATGTCACCGTTTTAACTCTCGGTCAATATCTCCGCCCCACCCCGATGCACCTTCCGGTGGTCGAGTATGTCACGCCGGAGAAATTCGATGAATGGAAAGAGATCGCTCTCTCGAAAGGCTTTCGTCATGTTGCGAGTGGACCCTTGGTGCGCAGTTCGTATCACGCCGCAGACTTCAAGCCGGAGGAAGATGTCCTCGAGGCCATCGCAGCTGATTTGGCCTCGGCTTAATTTTGTGTGACCGTTGAGACGCGGAGAAATTTCTTCATGCCAACTTTGCTCACGGTGATTATATCTGAAATGGGATCGCCAAAATCAAAGGAGCTTTTGCCATTCACCATCGAGGCGTCGGGCACGCGGTCCCAAGTATCGAGATCGTCTGACCATTGAATCTCGATGCCCCCTGCCGCGAAGATGCCATTCACTTTAAGGGTGGCTCCGCTAGGTGAGAAATCGAAGAGCTGAGTTGGCGCACTTTCCCGATCAAAACCGAGCGCGAAGAGAATGAAGTTTGGATTGGAAGGAGTGAGGTCGAAGTTGTCTTCGCTGGTCGTCGCCACGGCCACGTTCGTGTCAGTAGCCCAAGTGGCGTAATCCGGGATTTCGATGAAGGTTTCGCCAACCGCTTTCACGGTGCCTTCGACTTTGATTTCTGCTGTGATGAGGGGAATGTCGATAGGCACGACTTGGTCGATCGAAGTGGGAAGTTCTACCGAGATGTCGAAATAGAATTTACGGTCCTCAACTCGTCCCTGGGTGATTGTTACGGTTCCGGTGCCGTCGCCTTGGCCGGTGAAATTGTCTACGCTGAAATCAAATTCAACATCCTGATAGCCTGTAATAAGTGAACCAGCACGACCGCTCAGCATTCCTTGATTGATAGTCACTTCGTGTTGTGAGGCATCGAATTCCCCAGTGGTGAAATCCACCGTTCCAGGCGGAGTGCTTGTGATTGCGGAAAAGCCGAGGTCTTCGCCCGTGAAGTCGTAGTTCGCGGCAAAACCTCCTCCCGAGAGTTCGATGTCGGAACCTTCGACATCCGCCGAGAGAATGGTGAACTCGTCTGTGGTAATTTCAGCGGGGAAAAGGTTGATTTTTGCCACCATGGTCCCAGAGAGTTCCGTATTATCATCGGAGTCTCCGATATTGGTGGAGAGATCGATTTTGAAGTCATTGAAGCCAGCTTCTTCGACTAAGGTGAGAGTCACCTCCTTACTGATTTGTCCCCAGACCGGAAAGGCACTGAGGCAAAGAAGAAAGATAGGGAATTTTGCCATGATTAACTTTAATCACGGAGTCGCTGCCTTGCGAATGAATTTTCATCGTCCACAATCTCTTCAGTGACTGAATCTCTCAATCCCACCCTGCGAAAAATTCGGCGCATTGCCACTGGCCTTCTGGCTGCGATGGCCTGCCTCTATATTTTGGCGAGATCCTTCGAGGACCAAGGCTTTCTTTGGCCGTGGGTCCGTGCCTTTGCGGAAGCGGCGATGGTCGGGGGGCTTGCGGATTGGTTCGCGGTCACGGCGCTCTTCCGACACCCGCTCGGCCTGCCTATTCCACACACCGCGATTGTGCGAAAGGAAAAGGAACGCATTGGCATCGCGGTGGCATCCTTTGTCAGAAAGAGTTTTCTCACGCCCGAAGAAGTGCGACGCCAGTGGGCCAGCTTTCGACCATTCCAGAAAGCGAGCGAGCACCTCGCTCAACCCGCCCGCGCTCGCGATTCCCTCCGCTGGATCCTGCAGCGCATTCCCAATTTCCTCGCCCCGAGTGATCGTCAAACTCTCGCCCGTCTCGGGGCTTCGGGAATTCGTCATAGTGCCGCAACCGTTCCGATGGCTCGTTTGATCACCATTCTCTTGCAGGGCTTCTTAAAAAGCCCCGGGAAACGTAGTCTCATTTCACCCATCCTCGCTCGCCTTGGCCAAAGCGTCGCGGCCAATCGCGATTGGGTGATGGACGAGGCCAGTAAGTCGACCAAGCCGATGAAGCTGAAGATTCTCGATCTCCTCAGCCAGACTGCCGCCGCCGCGGTATCGGGAAAAGCAGTTGAAAAGTTCTCTTCTGAACTCAGCGCCGCCAGTCAGGATGAAGATCACCCGCTTTATGAAAAGATCGAGGAAGCGCTGCGCGACACGGCTCTTGAGTTAGAAGCGGGTGGGGGAGAGCAATGGGAGCTTTTGAAGGAGCGAATCATTGAAGATCCCCAGACCCTTCAGACCTTGCAAGAGGTGGTAGAAAAAGCTCTCAACCTCTTCGTGGAAAGTAGTCAGGACTTGGAAGAAAAAGGCACCCTCGATGAGTGGAGTCAGGTTCTCTCGAAAGCAGCGGTTCGACTTAACGAAGATCCCCAGCGGCTCCTCGCTCTCGAGGAACGAGGAGGGGAATTGCTCGCGAGCTTTACCGGACGTTACGGCCCTAATGCTGAGAAATTGATTAACCGGACGGTCGATAGCTGGGAGGCTGAGGAACTCATCGAGCGCATTGAAAATCAAGTGGGCTCAGACCTGCAATTCATCCGTGTGAATGGCACGCTCATTGGTGGTCTCGTCGGGCTGCTTCTTCATGGGGTTGGTCTGGCCATCTGGGGCTAAGCAGTTCACGAGTATGAGCAAGAGATCTCGACTGAATTCGAACGCTGTTACAAAAATCATCGCAGATTCTTGGGGCTTTAACCTCGATTTCACGGCTCGCATGAGTCAGAATCAGTTATGAATTTAACTTCTAAATCATGAACTCAAGAAAACTTTACCTATCTCTAATGTCGGCTACGCTGACTGGTGTTGGCCTGTTCTTCTTCCTTCGCGAAACGACCCTGCAGGAATTCGGAGTGATGGTGGCGACATCAGCTGTCTTGGCTCTGATTGCGGTATTTCTTCTTTTCAAACACAGCTCAAAATTGAGTCCATTGGCAACGAGAGCCTTTGTAGGACTCGCCTTGGTCTTCGGAGCAATCTGCTTTGGCGTGAAGTATGACCTCTTTGCCGTTTCGGTTCTCTGGGCCGGAGTTCTTTTTGGGGCTCTCGATTCCTTGGGGAAAATGACCCCGAGAAAAATCGAGCCAACTCAAACGAGCCCAACTCAGCTCACTGAATAAGGGGCTGTTTTTAAAAATGATTCCCTTTTCAGGTGATGCCGTGGAGCAGGTCTTTCGTTCCTATCCTGATTCCGTTCGGGAGTGCATGTTCGCTCTTCGTGATCTCGTCTTCACGACAGCCTCTCGGCTAGGCTTGGAAAACGAATTGCAGGAAACTCTCAAGTGGGGTGAGCCGGCTTACTTATGCCAAAGTGGATCGCCGCTCAGGATGCATTGGAAAGAAAATGATCCCGATCATTACCGGATGTTCTTCCATTGCCAAACAAGCTTAGTCGAAACCTTCCGCGAGGTCTTTCCGGAGAATTTTTCTTACGAAGGGAATCGAGCGATCTGCTTTCTCCTAGGAGAAGAGCCGGATCTTGAGCGCCTCGCTTTGTGTGTCGAAGCCGCTTTGAATTATCATCAAGTTAAAGACCTCGATGGACTCGGGCTCCGCGATTAGTTTTACCAAGGAGTGATCCCTCCATTGATGTGGAGAGTTTGACCAGTGATGAAACTGGACTCGGGCATCGCGAAGAATTTCACGGCATGGCCGACATCCTCCGGCGTGCCCCAGCGGCCGACGGGGATTTGGGCAAGGTAGCCGTCTTTGTCTTCTTGCGGATCATTGGCGTGACGCTCAACCGGGATCCATCCGGGCGCGACCATGTTGACAGTGATTCCAAAGGGCGCGAGCTCCTTGGCCATCGAACGCGACCAACCGATCTGGCCACCTTTGGCCGCGACGTAGGCCGAGAAGTTGGGATTTGAGCAGGCGAAGACTTCTGAAGTGATATTAATGATGCGCCCAAAGCCACGCTCCTTCATTCCGGGGATCGCGGCTTGCGCGAGGAGGAAGGGGCTGATGACGAAGAAATCGAGCATGCTGCGGTAGAAGTCCTCGTCGTAATCTGCGATGGGTCTCTGAGGTTGGGGAGGGGTGGCATTGGGCACGATGATGTCCACGGGACCAAGTTCGTTCCCCGCTTGCTCGAAGAGTGACTTCACCTCGCTTTCTTTGGAGACGTCGGCGCGGATCGCGATTGCTTCGCCTCCGCTTGCGATGATCTCATCGGCAACCTTTTGCCCGAGGTCGATGTTGTTGTAGGCGTTGATGACCAGCTTTGCGCCAGCTGAGGCGAGGCTTTTGGCGATTCCGGCTCCCAGGCCCTTACTGCTTCCGGTGACGAGGGCAACGTGGCCGCTTAAAAGTGGGTCAAGGCTCATGAAAAAGGACTCTAATCAGTGATTTGGTGGGCTGAGAATCCTTATTATTAAAGGCTTTCAAAATAAAATGACTCATTTGAACACTTTTTGCTTTCATGAACACTGTTCACATGCTCTTATTCACGCAGTTAACAACACCTAACATTGCCATGAGTACCACGACCACTAAAACTGCCGCCATGTCCGAAAAGAAAGAGAAAGCTCCTGCCGCCGCCGCTGCGAAAGGGGATGATAAACTCGCCGCCGCCCGCAAGAAGAACCTCGATCTTGCCATCACCTCGATTCAGAAAGATTTCGGTGAAGCCGCCATCATGCGCCTCGGCGATAATACCAAGATGGATGTCGATGCCATCCCGACTGGTAACCTTTTGATCGACCGCGCTCTCGGAGTCGGTGGATTTCCTCGCGGAAGAATTGTTGAGGTCTTTGGCCCTGAGTCTTCCGGTAAGACGACTCTCACTTTAACCGTCATCGCCCAAGCTCAGAAAGCGGGAGGACTCGCAGCCTTCATCGATGTGGAGCACGCCCTCGACCCTCAGTATGCTCGTCGACTCGGCGTGAATATCGATGACCTCCTTGTATCTCAACCGTCCTCCGGTGAGGAAGCACTCCAGATCGTTGAAACTCTTGTCCGCTCAAATGCCATCGATGTCGTCGTTCTCGACTCAGTCGCGGCCCTCGTCACCAAGCAGGAACTCGCCGGAGAGATCGGTGACTCCACCGTCGGCACCCAGGCCCGCCTCATGAGCGCGGCGATGCGGAAGCTCACCAGCTTCATTTCCAAGGCCCGCACTTCTGTTATTTTCACCAACCAGATTCGTGAAAAGATTGGCGTCATGTTCGGCAGCCCCGAAACCACTCCCGGTGGTCGTGCCCTCAAGTTCTTCTCCTCCGTTCGGGTCGATATCCGCCGTATTGGTCAGATTAAAGCGACCGATGGCACCGTCACCGGTAGCCGGACAAAAGTGAAGATCGTGAAGAACAAAGTCGCGCCTCCTTTCACCGATGCCGAATTTGACATCATGTATAACGAGGGAATTTCCTCAGTCGGCTCGCTCATCGACCTCGCTCAAGAGTTCGACATCATCCAAAAGCGCGGAAGCTGGTTTAGCTACGACGGAGCACAACTCGGACAAGGCCGTGATGCCACCAAGACCGCCTTGAAAGAGGACGAAAAACTCTACCTTGAAATCGAGGAAAAGGTAAAAGCCAAGATGGAAGAAGATAGGTAATCTTCGCCCAAGACACTTTAAGGCCTGCCAGTGGTCTGGCAGATTGCAGCAGAATCCTATGGATCAGTGATGATCGATAGGGTTTTTGTTTTTCGGACCGGTGCGAGGAGCTTGGAAACCCCCAGAGCTGCGGCATCTCACAAACTCATCTATGTAAGAAGGGGAGGGCAGTTACCTCAGAATAGCTCCTTTTGGCTGGAGCTTAATGTCAAATGTTGTTTGAATTCTCTGGTTGAAGGGCCAGTAAAGAGAATGTCAATTTTCAGAAGGCCCAATAACCCAAACACGGAATCCATATTTTCACCAAAACACGGAATCCGTCCAATAAACGTTCTGCCGAGAAATAATGCGCTCCCCCTGGATCGAGAACTATCAAGGCGAATGGAAGAACGGCGGGGGCTTCCTGATCTCAATTAGGATTATCGACGACAAAAAGGCCTCCGTGGATATTACCCAGAATGGACAACCGCTTCAGCGGCCTTGGTGCGCGCATGCTCCAGCCAATAATCTGAATGCCTTGTATCGAGGGGATGAAGGGATGGGACTAGAGATCGACCTTGGTCGGGACGGGTTCGCGCTGTTCCTAGACTATGAATGTGAAGGAACTTTCTACGAAAAAGAATGCTTAACTGCGGGCGTCTCCAGGCTCGAGGTGGATCAAGAAGCTGAGCAATGGACGTCGTTTATCGGTATCGAAACATACTTCCGCCATGAATAGCTTCTATGAGGCACGCCGGGAAACAAATTGCAGAACACGACGCCGGACACCAACGCCTGACCCGCTGTAGAACAATCTCGTGAAGCCAGTTCAATCATGATTATTTCAATCGACCCTCGCCGCCAGGTCATGCGCGGGTCAGCTTTAGCGTTGTGCGCCGTGCAAAGCGTGGCGTTTCTTATCGGGTGAAAGTCCCATTATTATAAATCCTAACCAGAAGTAATTACCGAGTTTTGCGCTCGTGTTAGCTAAGTCATAAAAAGTCGCGGAAGGCACCGCGTGACCAACGAAGAACCGGATCACCCTCGGGTGTAAAGGATGGCGAAACAACATGAGTGAAGCGTAAACAGGGAACCATTCAGACCGCAGGGAGTCTCGCAGGCTCCCAAAGATTGAGACAGCTCCGTAAGAGGACTTATCGTGGAAGCCGACCTGCTAACGTTACG
Source organism: uncultured Verrucomicrobiales bacterium (assembly GCA_937928545.1). GTDB lineage: Bacteria > Verrucomicrobiota > Verrucomicrobiia > Verrucomicrobiales > Akkermansiaceae > SW10. The sequence continues at coordinate 75,202 of CALGJQ010000025.1, read as the reverse complement.
TCGAAGAACCAGCGAGAAATGCTCCTTGTCTGAAGAAGACGAAACAGAGTATTAAAAGAGAAGTTGAAAACGAAATGAAGTTCCCAACCCGAGTTAAATTGATCAACCGGACTGCGCGTCTCTCTGAGGAGCCCTGTGCGGGAAAACCGCACGCAGGGATCTGCGAGAGGGACGTCAGGCAACTGACGTTCCTACTTTAATCGAGAAAAAAATGAAGCTCCACGCCATTTTCATAGCTCTTCTGCTGTTTGTGACGGGTGGGAGCGTTCTAGCAAGCCAGAAGAAGGCTAGTATTGCTACCTGGCTTGAGAAGAAGCACGCTCAGCTTTCTGCGGTGGAGGTGCCTACTTCAATCCGAAGAGTCGATCTAAACCAGTCCGAGAAGCCTAACAAAGATGGCGTATTTAGAATGTATCCTAAAAAAGGATACCTTGAATTTGCAGATGGAAGTTGGGTGCTGTTGACGAGTCACTCTGCACATGCTGAAGACGGTCTTTCAGATATTTCCCTGATCAGAACATCTACCGGAGAATACTATTCGAATCGTGGTCATTGCTGCCTTCCAATCCTCCTTTTTTCTGACAAGAAGGTTGCTTCTCTTGAAGACTTTTTGAAGACCACAGGGAAGGGTGCGAAGGCCAAGCCTACGTCGTGGATCAAATACAACCGCGAACAAGGCGGCGCTGAGCAACCCGCTACCGCTCCGGAGTCGAAGTCGGAAGGTGGTGAGCAACCCAAACCAGAATCGGAGGTGCGCTCCCGGTAGCGGGTGCCAGGCCTCTAATGTTAGGCATGAGAAAGAACCGGATAATCGGGGTAACGTTCAATTACGAGGTGGCTAGCTATATTAACTCGAGAATGGCAGATGCCCAGATCGAGGGCGGTTCAGAAGGCAGTGGTTCAGGTGGCTACTGGATCTTTTCGTCACATGATCACGCAAGGCGGGCGTTGGACCTAATTGCGACTAGCTCGAGATACCGCGGAGGGGATCTTAATATTAGCATTTTGGCACCGGAGGAGCTTAAGTTGAGGGAATCGACGGAATTGAATCAAATCCTTTTGGAAAGACTTCCAGGGGGAATGTACCGAGAATTGGACTACGATAGCCTTGAGGCATCGATTGAACAAATCATCCGAGCCTAACAAAAAAGAGAAGCCGACACCCCGCCGCTCATGAAGTTTGTCGTGGAATTTTTGGAGTGGGGGAGATAGATTTTTGCATTGGAAATCGATCAGCCTCATGGTGGGGCTCCGCTTTCCTAAAACGTTCGGCCTTGGAAATGAAAAATGCGACGATGGCTTTCACTATAGCTACCTCATTCTTGTTCGCTGGGTGTGTCGCCGACCCCAAAAAGATCGCAGCGGGAAAAGTGATAGAGAAGATCGAAAAATTCCAAAAGGAAAATGGGCGACTACCCGAGAACCTTTCTGAAATTGGAATTCTAGAGAAGGAAGAAGGTCCGGTCTATTATCAGAAGAAAGACGCGGAGTCATTTATCGTCTGGTTTGGCACCTCTCTTGGCGAATCTAAGACTTACACGTCATCCGACGATTCCTGGCACTGACACCGCCGAACACGTCGAAGCTGGACGACACCTCACCGCCACTAAAGTTTGTTTTGGATTTTGAGATTCGGTGAGATAAGTTCAGCCAATCGAAACTGGTAGAACTCTCGTGGTGAGGGTCGCCAGTTCTCAAACGTTGTGCCAAGAATGCAGGCTAGATGACTAAACCTATTTCCATGGATGTGCGTCGAGGGCAGCTCAAAGATTTGATCGAAACATTAGATGATTTGATCGCTGTTCTAGAGCTAGATCCTTCTTGTCACTGGGTGAAGCATTTCAGAACGGCTCGTTCTCGTGGTAATTCTATTTTAGGAGCTGTGTCACAGGATTCATTGAACTCGTATTCCGCTTCGGTCACGTCGGTCTACGGCGGCATGGGAAGTTTCAACGATTACTACCCTTGCCCACCTGAGAAGAGGTTGAAAGCTTCGAGTCGAATTCACAGCATGGAGAATTTGGAGACGTTTGCGTCCGTAGTTTATGACCGAGCGGTAAATTTGAAAGTGACCGGAACGCGGTGAATCAACCAATGCACAACAAGACGGAGAAGCTCACACCCCACCTCTCATGAAGTTTGTCGTGGAAGTTTTGGAGTGGGGGAGATAGATTTCGGAATTGGAGATCGTTTAGCCTCATGGTGGGGCGCCGCTTTCCTCGAACGTTGATAGAAATCATGAAGCACATATCGCATATACTCGGAGGATTAGGGCTCTTTATGATTGGGGTAGCTACACTGATCTATGTTCTGTTTGGACCACCAAAAACGGCGGGGGATAAACTAATGGAAAAAGCATTAGAGGATGGCTATCGAAGCGTGATGGATGCCTCGAAAGCGGAGCAGTGATCTTGACTCTGGAGCCATAAAATATGTTTGGAACGGCCTTCTCTGGACACGGACTTGCTGAAAAGAAAAACAGGCTTTAACAAGATGAGACAGACCGACGCCTTTCGCTCTGGAAGTTCATTTTTGGATCCACGTTTTACGTTCGCTCGGGCGCGGCTGCTCTGATACGTTCGGTCGATAATGAAACCAGAGGATCTCGCCAAATGGAGAGCGCAGGCAATAGCGATGATTCGATCTTCAAGAATATGGATGTGGTTTTTGGTGATTCTGGCACTCGTTCTTTTTTTCATTGAGCCAGCTCCTTATGGTTATCTCATCACCATGGCATTTCTAGGTGCATCCTATGCGGGATTCATGATGCTTGTTTGGCGGCGCGGGTCTACGTTGCTGTTCTTTGTCCTCGTTGTATACGTAAGCGGTTCATCGACTCTCGTAGAGCGATTATTCCAGATAGATAGTCAGTATAAGGATGTTCAGGGGATAGCACTTGCTTTCGCTTTCTCTGGCCTTGCGATGGCCGTCTTCAGGGATCGCATGATTCAGTTTATTGCCGACCCATCATCAGAGAACCCAGATTTGCCGAACAAAACGGAGAAGCCGACACCCCACCGCTCATGAAGTTTGTCGTGGAATTGTTGGAGTGGGGGAGGTAGATTTCGGAATTGGAGATTGTTTAGCCTCATGGTGGGGCGCCGCTTTCCTCGAACGTTGATAGAAAACCATGACAACCGATGGCATATCGACTGACGACTGGGATCTCGTTCACCAAGCTGCGTGCGACGTTGTGAACGCATCGGCGATTGATGACGATGTTCTTAGCGCGCACCACACCGAAGGGCTTTTTGATCTTCTCTCTGAATTGGAGACTCGTTATGGAAGGATTCCGAGTATACTCGCCACCAGAGCAGATTTTACTGATGCTCCCGCGTCAGCCATCGCGCTGCACGAAGAAGCCTTGAAGGTTGCAAAAGATCCTGCGTCAACTCGGCTATCGTTGCAGTCATTGGTTCAGCTCATCATTGACGAACGCCATCCTGAATCACAAATTTCCGAACGATTGGAAGCTCTTGAAGATGTGACTAGGCTTGATGGAGACCCCTCAGATTTTGAAGAGTTACGTGGATTGCAAGCTGCATTTGAAAACACCAAGATGGAGAACCCCAAAGATAGCTTTGGGCGGTAGCCCCGAAGTTATCGGTTGTTGAATTGGCCCATCGGGGAGGAGCCTACGCTGGTAAGCTGCGCTTATGCGTTTTCAATTGATGCAGAAACAAGGAGCAATATTTTTAAGCCCAGCAGTTGAGGTGAGAAGGTTTTCGTGGTCAATGGGAATTTGGCGTCATGGCAGGATATTTGGAAGCGAAGATGCTGCGACCAAGCATCACAAAAAACTTGGAGAACAAGACGGCGCGCGCCAACCCGCTACCGCTCCGGACTCAAAGCCTGAGGGCAACGAAAAACCTGAACCAGAATTGGAGGGGCGCCCCCAGTAGCAGGTGAGTGGCCTTTGGCCGTTCTCCTTGAAATATGACACGAGAGATTTCCACCACGATTGAGGGCGAGGAGTATCATGGCTCGTATCACGTAGAGGGGGGGCATGATTCACATTGAATCCTATCGAATCCGGAAATCCCGTCGAGAAAGCACAATCGATGATACGACTTAACGATAGTGGGCTCCCATTCCCATCCTTACTCCTCGGCATGTTAGAGCTTCATCTCCAGAAGCCCTAGCAATCGCAACATTTTCAGTTCCCATCACTATGAGGCGGAAGTCTATATCTTCGCTCATAGTGTCTATTCTTCACTCACCCGGAGGGCGAGGTATTCTTCGACGGCGCGGGTGGGGTCTTGGTGGCGCATGAGGGTTTCTCCGATGAGGATGGAGCTGGCTCCGGCGTCGAGGGCGCGTTGAGCGTCGCTGGGGTCTTTGAGGCCGGACTCGGAGACGAGGATGACGTCGTCGGGGACTTCTTCGGCGAGTTGCTCGGTTGCGATGAGGTCGGTGGTCATGGTCTTGAGGTTCCGGTTGTTAATGCCGATGAGGTCGGCGCCGAGATCGAGGGCGCGTTCCATTTCGCGGAGGTCGTGGACTTCGACGAGGACATCAAGCTGCACTTCTTGGGCGGCCTCGTAGAGCTTGCGGAGTTGCTCGTCATCGAGGGCGGCAACGATGAGGAGGATGGCATCGGCTCCTGAGACGCTGGCTTCGTAGATCTGAGATTCGTGAACCGTGAAGTCTTTACGGAGAAGGGGGATGGGGGAGATTTTGGAAATCTCCATGAGATATGAGAGGTGGCCTTGGAAGTATTTCTCATCGGTAAGAATGGACATGCAGGAGGCACCGCCATCAATGTAGCGCTGGGCTTGGCGGACGGGATCGAAGTTGGGATCGATGACGCCGGCGGAGGGAGAGGCCTTTTTGACCTCGGCGATGACGCTGAGGCGGTCGGGACCAAGGTCGAGAGCGGAGCGGAAGCCTCCGAAGTCGTTGCGCATGAGGGCGGAGGCGCGGAGTTTTTTGGTGAGAGGGATGAGGGGCTCGATCTCCGTTTTTTTGTAGGCAATGATTTCGTCCAGCTTGTTCATAGGCGACGTTCAATGAAATACGCGAAGGTGGTAAAAAGGAAAGCGATCAATTCCACTCTTGTCCTGAACGGGCGGGCAGGAGATGCTTTGTGCCCCATGAGAGTGTTTTTGATTCTGGCCTGTTTGTTTCCGTTACTGCTCTGGGGGCAGGAGAATGAGACGAGTAGCGTGGGAGGACGCCTCACCATTTATGGGGGCAGTTCACCTCTCCGCGTGGCGATGATTCAAGATGCGGAGATCTTGATTAAGGATCTGGATAATCTGGTGGGCGATGTGGAGGGGAAGCCTTTTCCGATCGTGTTACAGCTTTATCCGGCAGAGGAAGGGAAGGGTTTCCAGATTGCGCGTGAGTTTTTGAAAACTGAGGATGCGGAGCAAAGGTATCGGCTTCAAATCGATCTTCGCTTGGGTCGTGGAAATTCTCTGAATCAGGAGCGACTGGATCGGGTCCTTTTGGAGATGCTTTTGATCGAGCGGACCTTGCGCTCACTTCCGCCGGAGACGGTTGCGGAGCGAGTGGAGATTCGACCGTGGTTGTTGGACGGGATGTCGGAGGCCCTTCTGTGGAGTAAAAATCAGGGCGATCGGCGGATGTATTCTTCGCTGGTGGATAGTGGTGGCTGGGTTGAGGTTGAGAAGTTGACGGATCGAACGATGGTGGGAGATTTGGACATTTTGAGTCGGGAGTTGTTTAGAGCTTCCTCGGGAGCGCTTGTGATGGCCCTGCTTGCGCAACCGCAAGGGAAGGAGAGCATGAAGAGTTTTCTGGGGAAGGTGGCGACCTATGAGGGGGAGCCACTGAACTTGATGCGAAGCTATTTTCCGCAGGTGAACTTGGGTGCGAAAGGGCTGGAGCGTTGGTGGATGCTTCAGGTGGCCTCGATGTCGGAGAAAAAGCTCACGGAGGCGATGACGGTGCCGGAAACCGAAGCGCAGTTGCTGAAGATCTTGGAACTTCATCTCTCGGATGAACGTGGTCGGACATACCGAGTAGGCCTTGATGCCTGGCGAGCGGTTGCCGCAATCGACAAGCTAGAGGAGCGAGTGGAAGCGGTGCGGCCTGCGACAGATTTGTTGGCGCATTTGAGTTTTCGTTGTTTTCCAACTTATCGCCCCGTGATTGGCGGCTATCTGCAGTTGCTTTCGGATATTGCGAAGGGGGAGGCTGAGGATCCTGATAAGGTGCTGGAGAATCTGAAAATTTTCCGCGCGGCAGAAGGGAGACGGTATGACCAATTGACTGACTTGATGGATTGGTATCACCTTTCGACGGTTAAAAAAGAGAGCGGCGAGTTTGAAGATTTTCTACGCTTGAAAAACAATCTCCGTAAAGGTGAAGAGATGACGAAGGATCCTGTCCACAAGTATCTCGACGAGGTGCAAAAGCTCTTTGATCTCCCTAAGAAGCGCTAAGGAAACCGTGCCGAGGCAAAAAAATGCGCCCCGGAAGAACTGCCTGCGAAAACAAGGACCTCCCGGGACGCGTTGAGAATCGAGCTGGATTATTTTCTCGATCAGCTTGGAGTTTGGCTAATTCTGAGCACTTGCCTAGAAAAAGTTTTCGTTCTTTTTAGTCCATTTGGATTTGTAAGGATTTGTCGAACTAGATCCGTGGTGGCGTGGGGCTGCACAATGGCTTCGAGTTTGTGAGACAGACGGCGATGATTGTGGCGCACCTAAGAAGTTATTATTCTACTTGAATAGTATTTTGATGGAGATAATTTTTTGTGGAATGTTTATAAAACCATTTACTTGATTTTGAATGCAGCCCTACTCCTTTTGTTGAGCTTAAATAAGGTAAGTGCCCAATCTGCCGAAATCGAAGAGCCGACCATCTCAACAAGCCAAACTAGCGTCCTGATCGGTGGAATGGATTGCTTTGCTATTCAGTTTGGGACTAATCCCAATTGGGAGTATACATTGCAGGCTCTTCAGGAAGATGGATCCTGGGCTGATTCTTTCAAGTTTAAGGGTGTAGGTGAATCGTTTACGATTCCGTTGGTTCCAGCAAGTGGAAGCGGTCTGAGCAGTCCAAATACCACCCCGATTGTAGAGATGGCTGTGCAAACGGTATCGAGTGGTGGAGCTGTTATTTCGTGGATCTCGCCTAGCACTCAACAATTGGTGACTTATTTTGAAAGTTCACTTCCTCAGTTTTTGATTGCTGCCACCGGGTTTCCGCCTTTCACCCACAAAAGTAGTTCATACCTTTTCCTGATTGTTCCGAGCTCGCCTGAATTAGCGTCCGTTCCAAATTCGATGCCAGTGTTAGGGATCGAAGATAGCGCGATTCTGCAGGATTTTCAATTGGCCTATCCGAACCTTTCTGCTCCCTCCTCTGGGCAGGATATTATTATTGGTCTGCAAACAGCTGGGGAAAAGGGAATTGTCCGAGTTAAAGTTAGGGTAGTTGATTCGGATCGTGATGGTATTTCAGACGAGGCTGAAAAAGTGAATGGAACAGACCCTCAAAATCCCGATACCGACGGCGATGGAAAATGGGATGGACAGGAGGAAGCTACGGGGACTGACCCCAATAACTCTTCAGATCCTCCAAATCCCAATTCTACCGAAGGCACGGGATCGGCTGGACCTCAAGTAACGGTATTACCTGCGTCTCCTATTGAAATCAAAGAGGTTTCCTTTTTCGAAAATCACGAACTGACTAACGACCGGATGACTGTTAAATATCGCGACCCTCAATGGAAAAGCGATAGCCACAATTTCCCTGTGAGTTATTCTCGCAATGAGGGAATCACGTTATCAGCTCGATTTAGGATCCCCTCGAAACCAGCCCAAGCTTCGGTCTCTCTTTCTGCGCCTAATAACATTACTCTTAAATCTACTCCTTTGATGAAAGTGGCGAATTCAGAGGATTTGTATGAACTTAAAAAGGTTAAATGTGGAGGGGTTCTACCTGAAGTTGTCCGATTATACGGAAAGTACCCTGAAGGGGAACAGGAACGCGAATTCTTTACAATTAAATGGAGTGTTTCTGTAAAACAGGGCCTTGGAAGTGTTCCCACTACCACTGACCTAGAAACTTATCACGTTCTCTACGTCACTCATGATACTCCAGCTACCTTTGTCCGAAAAAATAAGGTTGAAATACGTCATTTAAGGCAAGAAAGCCTCTTCTATCATGCGTGTATCGAGACAGATGGGATGAAATTTGATGATGATGGCCCCGATTTTGATAATTTCATCAAGGCCATTTATTCTGGGTTTGAGGATCGGTTTGTGGCCAAGGTTATTCCAACCGAACCAAAAGAAGTAGAATTCCCGATTTTTTACTACGCGGACTTGGGTGGGAATGGGTTACCAGATGTCGATAGTGCTGTAGATATTGCTTCAGCAAGGCTGCTTCTTGCTGGAGCAAATCAGGGAAATGGTCAGTGTTCCGCTTGGGCTGATTTTTTTTACGAACTTTGTAAGGTTCATGGTGATAGCATTCCCGCTGCCTACTTAACTATAAAACCGGCAGTTGCTACTGAGGATTCATTCGTTGTTAAAAATGTTGAGTGGAAAACACCACAAATTACAGAGGGTGAGAATCCCTCTTACCCGTTCCTAATCGAAGAAGATTTTGTTACAAACTTTAAAGATAAGGCACTTGGAGTGCCAGGGCAAGGTCGAGGTAATGGCAAAGTGACGTCAGTTTACCTGTCTGCTGTTGCGGGAGGAGGTGTGCCCAAAGAATCTGACCCTCCTAAAAAATTTGAAAACCATTCCATTGTATTTGTTAACGGAACCTTGTTTGACCCGTCGTATGGCAGTTCGCCAGTGGTGCCTGTTCCCAATCAGGATGTTTTTAAGATATATGAGAATCGCACGTTTGAACTCTTTGGCTTGAAGTCTGATGATGCAGCAAAGGTGTTTCGCTCCAACAACAGTGAAGGACAGTCTGAAATTAAATCAACGATAACCCGCGATTAGATGTCAAAGATCACTCAATGGATGGCTGGTTTTATAGTGTTGATTGGAATGATCGCCATCGGCTTTTTCTTATTAGGTTACGAAAATATTACCGACAATGAGGTTGAGCAGAAAGTTGAGGACATTGCGCCCTCGACACGAAAGATGAAATCGATTGTTCGTCAAAAAGTTCCTGAGCCGATGGTAATTCTTTCTTCCGAGAGGATGAAAAGGCAGCAAGCTCGTAGAGTCGAGATAAGAGACTTACCAAAGGGTCTGCTTGCAGAAGTTCATCGGACCAGTATTCCACTCTTCAATCCTCCTTTTAGTCTGTTTCCCAAGAATCGACAGAAGACTCCAGAGGCGGCGAATGAGCTGTTTCGGGAGATCCTATCGTCTCCACAAGTCTACCACCGCACGCATAGTGTTTATGAAGGAGAAGATTTGTATCTCATTTGGGGTTCTCACGAAAACAGTCCCCAAAGAGGGTTTGCCGTACGAAGGAGCGATGCTCAGCCTCTGGTATGGGCTTTAGGAAACAAACATGTTTGGAAGACGTCGGATAACGAAATCGTTGTTGATGAGCCTCGGATGCTTAAGGGGTATTTGTATTCTCCTGAAGATTGGGCAACGGTTAAAGCCGAGCAAGACGCTAGAGATAAAGCGGAAGGTGACCTTTACCTACAAAAGGTAAGAGAATATCAAGAGAAGTTACGAGAAAGAGAGGAGAAGGCGACTCAGGCGAAAGAACAATCCGTCGAAGACTGACTTATCCGAAGGCTCGGCGTAAAGCCCAGACTCGAAGTGAGATCCGTTAGCTTTGAGTGGCGGCGGCAACTTGGTCGGGGAAGTATTTGAGGAGAGATTCGGTGACGTGGGGGGCGGCCATGCCGAGTCCGCAGGCGGAGGTGGCCTTCATCGCTTCGTTGATGTCGTTCACTTCCTCGGTCCAGGCTTCGGTGGAGAGATTTTTAGCGTCACCGTTCAGTCGTTCGGTGAGGCGTTGAGTGCCGATGCGGCAGGGGAAGCATTTGCCGCAGGATTCGTGAGCGAAGAAGGCCATGGCATCGTGCGCGGCTTTGACCATGTCGCGGGAGTCGTCGAAGACCATGATGCCACCAGCTCCTAGGAAGGATCCGTGCGAGCGGATGCAGGGGTCATCGAGGGTGAGTTCGTCAAGGACTTGGTGACCGAGGAATCCGCCAGAGAGGCCAGCCATCGTGACGGCTTGGATGCTGCGTCCGGAGAACGGGCCGCCGGCCCAGTCGTAGAGGAGAGTTTTGAGCGGGAGTCCAAAGGGGACCTCGTAGTTTCCGGGGCGAGCGATGTCGCCGGAGAGAGAGATGAGTTTGGTGCCGATGTTTTTACCGAGGCCGAGGGAGTGATACCACTCGGGGCCTTTGGTGATGATGTGTGGGACGGCGCAGAGGGTTTCGACGTTGTTGACAGCGGTGGGCTTATCCTCGAAGCCGTGAGTGACGGGGAAGGGGGGCTTGTTGCGGGGGAAGGGGTGTTTTCCTTCGAGGGAGTTGAGGAGGGAGCCTTCTTCTCCGCAGATGTAGGCTCCGGCACCGCGGCGGACGTAGAGGTGGAATTCGAAACCGGAGTCGAGGATGTTGTTTCCGAGAAGTCCGGCTTCGCGCGCTTCGGCGAGGCATTGTTCGAGGAGGGCATTGGTCTCGGGGTATTCGTAGCGAAGGTAGATGAATCCGCGAGGTGCGCCAGTGGCGAAGGCGGCGATGATCATGCCTTCGATGAGGGCATAGGGATCATAGTCCATGAGGGCGCGGTCTTTAAAGCAGCCGGGCTCACCTTCGTCGGCATTGCAGACGATGGATTTGGGGTGGCGGTCGCAGTCGGCGACCGCTTGCCACTTGAGTCCGGTGGGGAAGCCCGCGCCGCCACGGCCAGCGAGTTTGGAGGCGGTGATGGTGTCGATGATGTCTTGCGGCTCACCTGCGAGGACGGACTTGAGAGCGGAGAAGCCACCGTTGGCTTGGTAGCCGCTGAGAGTATTGTGACCTTCTTTGCGGATGTTTGAGAAGAGGGCTTCTTCGATTCCGCCGGGGTTGACGGGTGGGAGTGGTGAGGGGGTTGCTTTGAGGTCGGCGGCAGTTTCGCCAGCGAGGGTGGTGTGTCCGGTGAGGACGGGGATGGGGGCATCGCAACGACCGGAGCAGGGCATCTCGGTGGCGGCTTGGCCTTGGGATTTTAATGTTTCGAGAATTTCATTTCCACCACGGAGGCAGCAGATATTTCCGGTGCAAACGCGGGGGGCTTCGAGCCCGCCGGGGGTGCGAGAAAAGTGGTGGTAAAAAGTGACGGTGCCGTAGAGATCGGCAAGGGGAGTTTTTAGGCCATCGGCAACGGCGCGGAGGGCATCGTCCGAGAGGTAGCCATCGCGATCGTGGAAGGCATGGAGCAGGGGCAGTAAGGGAGCGGGCTCATTTTTCCACTGGTCGATGAGCTTTTGGTCGGAGGCTGCAACTGGCATGGCAGAAAGAATGACGGAACCCTAGAAAGAGGCAAGGGGGAAGCAAGGGAGAGGAAGAAATCAGGCTCTCGGTTTTGCTTTATCCTTGGAGGCGGCTTTGGGTTCATCGGGCTCGGGCTCGATGACTTTGACCTTGGCTCCGTTGGCCGAAGTGGAAAGTCTGCTGGTGACGAGAAGCCAGCCTTCGATGAGGTCATCGGCAACGATGAGATTTTCAAGGTCGCTCCAAATTGGGGTGATGTCCTGCCGCTTGAGGGTGGAATCCTCGGGGTTGACGAGGAGGACTTGATTTGGTCGGAGGAGATTCTCTCGGGGAATGACGAAAACTTGAGGAATGATACCGCCTTGCAAAACAGCGCGGACGGGTTGTCCGATGCGGAGGGGAGATTGGACCTTTGACTTTAGGCCGAAGGGGTCATCGACGCGGGCGATGATGAAGAGTTTACGAGATTTTTCATCCAAGGTTCCTTCCGTGCGGACGATCGATCCTTGCCAGGATTGCTGGGAATCTTCGGTCAGAGCATCATGCAAAGTAACGGGGACGGGGGCGTCTTCAGGGTTGTTGGGGAGCTTGACGTGGGTGAGTTCCCGCGCGGAAAGGGAGAGGCGAATTTCAGCGAAGTCGGTGGAAAAAACATTGCCGAGGGTGGTGCCGGAGTTGACGGATTGTCCAAGTCCCACGAGGCGTTCTTTGACGCGGCCAGAGTAGGGGGCGAGGACCTTGGTGCGTTCGAGATTTCGGATGGCTTCGGCAAGGTCTGCTTGTGACGCTTTGACATTGGCGTTCGCTTCTTTGAGTTGAGGCTTACGGAGGACAAGTTCGGTGGGCGGGCTGGTGTAGCCGAGATCTTTCCAATCGAGGAGGGCTTGTTCGGCGCGGGCTTCTTCTTGAGCGAGAGCGGCTTCGGATCGGGCGAGTCGGGCTTCTGCGGAGATTTTTGCGGCGAGGAAATCGGTAGGATCGATTTCGATGAGGGTGTCATTTTTCTCAAAGAATGAGCCGCTCTCAAACTTCGGCGAGATGTGAATGACGCGGCCGCTGACCCGAGGGGTGAGGGCGGTTTGGTTATGAGGTTGGACTAGGCCTTCTGATTGAAGAGTGACCTGGTAATCGAGACGTTCCAAGGTGCTGGCCTCAGTTTCGATCATGGGCGGAGTAGGTCGGCGAGGGCGTTCTTTTTTTTCTTCGGTCGCTAGATTTTTATATCCCAAATAGCCCACACCGAGGACGATGAAGGGAAGGATGTAGCGAAGAAGTTTTGCCATAAAGCTGGAGGATTATGGCCCCAAATACGCAAAAAGCGAGTCGTGTCTCTCAACGAACTCGCTTGATTTGCGGAATGGGCAGCGTGGAATAATGCTACCTGACTTCGTCGCGGCCGAAATTGAAGCCGAATTGGAGCCAGATGGAGTCATCACCTCCTTCTTCAGTTTCGTCGTGGGAATACTGCAAGCGGACCATGGAGCGGGTGTCTTTATAGAGAAACTCGCGAGTGAGGGCGAGGGACAGACGGTCGCGCTCGCCAGAGGCAAAAGCGTATTCGATTTCGCCTTCATGATCTTCGGGTCCGCCGGAGACGCCTTGAAGGTGCTCGTAGCGAAGGTCAGCGATCCAGTTTTCGGTGAAGCGGTAGTTGACGAATGCCATGTAGCCGTTTTGGGAAGTGGAGCCCTGAAAGTTGCTGTCGTCAGGGTGGGCCCATTGAACATCACGATGAAAGTACTCGGCGCCGATGGAGAAGGCGCGACCGCCAGCGTCGAGACCGTTTTCTCTCCAGGTGTAGGTGTAGTCGACGGAATGGAGGCGGGTGTTGCGGCCGTAGCCGTTGTCACCCCAAGCTCCGTTTAGACCGAGGCGGTGCTGGTGGAAGTCGGTTTGGTTATATCCGAAAAGGGCGCGAGCGGTGATGAGTTCATGGTTAAAGAGAGCGTCTTCGGCGCTTTCGTGGCCGTGTTCGTCTTCATCCTTGTCGTGATCCTCTTCTTCCTCATCGTGGTCATCTTCATCTTCATGATGGTCTTCTTCTTCCTCGCCATGTTCGTCTTCATGCGCGTGTTCACGGGCTTTGCCGTAACTCGCGGTGAGGATGATGAAGGATTGGTCAAAGTCGCGTTGCCAGTTGATCTCGAAACCTTCGGTGGCGAGTCCTTCGTCTCCGAGGAATTGTGAGGTGGAGAGGTTGGCGTTGGCAAAGTTCCAGTTGTGAAGGTGGATGTTGTTTTGGAGGCCGAAGCGGTTGAGGAAAAGTCCGCCGCGAATCTCGAAGCCGCCGGGGGTGTTGAATTTGGCGAAGGCTTCTTCCCACTCCCAATCGAGTTTGTGATCCGAGTCGGTGAAGACGGTGATGTTGGCGAAGGCGGAGAACCATTCGTCAACGCGGGCATTCAGGCCGATGTCCAAGCCTTGAAGTGCGATCTCATCGTTGGGATCATGAGCGTGTCCGCCGACTTCTTCGAAGGAGTCGGCGGTGGTGTCACCAACGACTCCGTTGAAGTGGAGAGTGGGGTAGATATCAATTTCGGCAGCGGTGAGGCTGCTTGCGAGAGCGAAGGAGTAGAATAGTGTCGGTTTCATTAACGCAATCAATTTGCATTAACGAGAGGGATGGTCAAGGGTGAAGTTGAGGAGGCTTGTCGTTCTGGGACTCGGACTAAAGTCCAAGCTCCGTAATTGTGGAATAATCACCGCCGAGGGCGAGGTGGAGGTCGATGCGGTTTTGGAGGCGGGAGTTTTTGAGACGGATGAGTGAAATGCCGGCGTTTTCGGAGCGTCGTTGGGCTTCAAGGTATTCGAGGAAGGAGGCGCCATCGATGCCGAGGGTGATGTCAGAGAGGGCCCGTTTTTCGGCGAGCTTGGTTTGTTTTACTTCTTTTTCGAGGAAGACTTGTTGCTCGCTGAGAGAGCGGTCGGCGGCGAGGGCGGCCTCGACTTCACGGAAGGCGAGGAGGGCGACGCGGGCGTAGTCTTCGATCTCGGCGCGGTTTTGGTGATAGGCGGCACGGGAGCGAGCGTTGAGAGCTCCGCCTTGATAGATGGTCTGGGCAAGGGATGCCGCGATGGAGTAGACGAGGTAATTTGGATCCAGGACGCGGCGGAAGGTGTCGGCTCCATTCGAGGCACCGCCGGTGAGGCGGAGGGAGGGGAGGAGGTTTTTGCGGGCGGCCTTAGCGTCTTGGGCGGAGGCGAAAAGCTGGGCGCGGGCTGCGACGAGATCGGGGCGTCGTTCGATGAGTTGGGAGGGAAGTCCGACGGGGATTTCGTCAGAGAGGTAGGGGAGATCGAGAGAAGAGGTGACGGAAGCAGAGGGGTATCGGCCGAGGAAAATTTCGAGGTTGCGAGCGGCGTTATCGCGGTCGAGTTGCCGGACGCGGAGGGAGCGCTCGGCGGAGGCGACGTTGTTGCGGGCGAATTGGACATCGACGGCTCGGAGGGTGTTCGCCTTGTAGCGACGCTCGACAACGGGAAGGGCTTGCTTGTAGGAGGCGACGGTTTTTTGAGCGAGGGCGAGTTGTTGCTCGGCGGTGATGAGGTTACACCATGATTGGGCGGTGTTGGCGGCGATGGAGAGTCGGGCGGAGCGGAAGTCGGCGACAGAGGCGGCGAAGTTGGCTTGGGTGGAAAGGTCGAGATTGCGAAGGCGGCCCCAGAGGTCGGCCTCCCATGAGGCATTGAAGGAGATGGAGTAGTTTTCGCTGGAGACGGTGTTTTTGCCATCGGTTTCGCGGTAGCTGGTAGAGGCGGTGATGCTGGGGAGGCGAGCAGCGCGGCCGATGATGGTGCCTTCTTTTGCGGAGCGAAGGCGGTATGCGGCGGCTTTGAGGCTTTGGTTATGCTTGAGGGCTTCGTTGACGAGCTTGCTCATGCGAGTGTCGCGAAATTCACGGAGCCAGCCGGTGGAGATTTTGGCGTTTTGTCCGGAAGTGGCGGATTTGAAGGCGTAGGGGGCGTCGATTTTTGAAGTGGAAATGGGCTGAACTTCATCGATGGGGCTGCAGCCTATGAAGGCGAGCGAAAGGAGCACGACGAGGAGAGAGCTGCGCTTTGAAAGGATGATGAAGGACATGGACGAGGGGAGTATTCTGCCCTGATTATGAGAGGATGCCAGTCGGGAAAGTGGATCTTGGGATGTTCTTCGAGTTTAGAAAAGCTCCTCGCCTCGTGAGCGCTGGGGCTTTATCTTTTTCCCGTGGACGAGACGACTTCTACTTTGATTGATTTGGCATTGGCCGAAGATATAGGCCCTGGCGATGTGACTTCGAATTACTTTGTGCCGGAGGATCGCGAGTCTTTTGGAAAGATCGTGGTGAAGGCGGATGGGGTGGTGGCCGGAGTGGAGATTGCGGAAGAGGTTTTTAAGCGAGTGGATGAAAAGACCTCGGTGAAGGTTCTTCATGAGAGCGGGACGCATGTGAAAGATCGGACTTATGTCATGGAGGTGAAGGGAAAGGCGCGCTCGCTGCTGACGGCGGAGCGGGTGGCTTTGAACTTCATGCAGCGGCTTTCGGGAATCGCGACCAAGACGCAGCAGTTTGTGAAACTGACTGAGGGGACGGGAGCGCAGATTTTAGACACGAGGAAGACGACGCCGGGATGGAGGTCTTTGGAAAAAGGGGCGGTGAAGGCTGGCGGGGGAACGAATCATCGCATGGGGCTTTATGATCGTGCGATGGTGAAGGACAATCATCTGGTGGCGGAGGGCGGAATTGAGGCGCTGCAAGAGGCGATCAATCAATTGCGTGCTGAGCAGCCGAAGGTGGAAGTGGAGCTGGAGGCGGATCGGTTGGATCAGGTGGAGGCTTTTTTAAAGTTGGAGGGAGTGGATTACATTTTGCTCGATAACATGGACAATGACACCTTGCGCAAAGCAGTGGCGATGAGAGGGGATGAGGGGCCTTTGTTAGAAGCAAGCGGTGGGGTGAATTTGACGACAGTGGCGGATATTTCAAAAACGGGCGTTCACTTTATTTCGGTGGGAGCGATTACCCATTCGGCAGTGGCTTTGGACATCTCCTTAGAGTTTGTGGATGAGTCCTGAAGACGAGTGGGATGGGGGCATCCTGAAAGAGCTCTCGCCGGAGTGGGCGGAGCGGGTGATTTTTCTGGAGGAGTGTGCTTCGACAAATGACGAGGCACGGAAGTTGGCTTTGAAAGGAGTTGCGAACCGTCGCGTGATTTTAACCGAAAGGCAGACGGCAGGGCGTGGTCGTCGGGGCCAGGCTTGGGCTTGTCCGCCGGGGGAGGGTTTGGCGTTTACGATGATCTTGAGGCCGCAAGAAGCGATGGCGCTTTGGTCACGTTGTGCGCTGGCGGCAGGCTTGGCGGTGGCGGAGGCTTTGGATGGGTTCGGGGTGTCGGCCGGAGTGAAGTGGCCGAATGATGTTTGGGTCGGAGGAAAGAAAATTTGTGGGATCTTGGTGGAAGCGGGAGCGGATTTTGTGGTGGTGGGAGTGGGGCTGAATATTAACGTGAGGGATTTTCCGGAGAGCCTCGCGCATCCGGCGACTTCGTTGATGCTGGAGTGTGGTGAGAGGGTTTCGCGCGAGGAGGTTTTGGTGTCGTGTTTGCAGCGGCTTGATCTGCGCTTGGATCAAATTGGTGGGGGCTTTGAGGACCTTTTGGAGAGTTGGTCGACCCGCTGTGTTTTGACGGGAAAGGACGTTCGCTTAGATGTTGGGGGGGATTTGAAAACCGGCAGAGTGGAGGGGGTTTCGCCTCGGGGAGAGCTTCTGCTGAGGAGTTCGGCGGGGATGGAGAGAATCTTGCAGGCGAACGAAATTCGCTTGCTTTAGGTCGCGCTAGCTTTCCCAGAGTCTTGCTTCTAGAGCGGCTTGTGCGGCTTCAGATTCTGCCGCTTTTTTGCTGACTCCAGTGCCTTGGCCGAGTTCTTGGTTTTTCCAAGTGACGACGCAGGTGTAGGTGCGATTGTGGGGTGGGCCTTCTTCGCTGAGGACTTTGTAGTGCGGCGATTCGGGGGTGATTTTTTGGAGGATCTCTTGGAGTTCTCCTTTTGAATTCCCTTGAGCATTACTGGGGTCAAGGGCGTCGATTTGAGATGATAAGAGGTGGAGGATGACGGTTCCGGCGGCTTCGAGTCCAGAGTCGAGGTAGATGGCGCCGACGATGGATTCGAAGGCGTCGGCGAGGTTTGAGTCGCGTTCGCGTCCTCCGCTTCCTTCTTCGCCGTTGCTAAGGAAGAGGGCGTCGCCGAGTTTGATTTCGCGAGCGGCGGATGCGAGGGCGGGTTTTGAAACAACGGAGGCTCGTAGCTTAGTGAGGAGGCCTTCCTTGAGGTCGGGGAAGCGATGGTAAAGGTGGGTGCTGATGGTGAGTTCCAGGACGGCGTCGCCGAGGTATTCGAGCCTTTGGTTATCGGGCGGGGCGGGGCGAATTTCTGACGAGAGACTGGGGTG
Source organism: uncultured Verrucomicrobiales bacterium (assembly GCA_937928545.1). GTDB lineage: Bacteria > Verrucomicrobiota > Verrucomicrobiia > Verrucomicrobiales > Akkermansiaceae > SW10. The sequence goes on along the minus strand of CALGJQ010000025.1, from coordinate 57,385 downwards.
CGAGAGGGCTTCCTTTAAAAGCGTTTTGCTTTTGAAGTGATAATTTAGCCGTTGCTCGATGCTCACGTGTGGTAGGGAGGTTGGATTTGGTAATTCTATTTGGAGCCAGTCATCATGGTCCAATGTTTGCCGACGGGTCCGATGCCGATGAGGTTGGGGCCTTTCGCGAACATGATGAAGCGGTGTCCGTCGGAACCAAACCAAGCATTGTAGGCGGCGATGGGTGAGGAGGAGCCCATGAAAATATTTTCGCCAGACCAGCGGTGCTTAAAGCCGGCGAGGCGAGCGCGGTCACCGGGGGTCTTTTTGTTTTCGACGGGAGATTCGTGGGCGAAGAATCCGAGGGAAGCCATGTCTTTGGAGTGACCGACGGAAGCGTCAGAGAGTTTTTCTTCTAAGCGGAGTGGAGTGAGGGCGAAGAGAGAGCGGAACTCGTTGAGGTGATGAGTGAACTCTCGCTGCGAAGCATTCGACCAAGTGGCGGCGTCATTTTCTGTTTTTGCGGAAGCTAAGGCTGCGAGTTCTCTCTTTGCTGCGGCAACTGAGTTCTGGATGTTGAGGTAGACTTCGCCTTCGTAGACTGCTTTTAGGGAGGTTTCGAAGTCGAAGTCTTCTTTTTTCGAGCCGTCTTCATCGATGACGCTGATCTCGTGCATGACTTCGGAAAGGGCGGTCGCGATGATTTTGACGGAGCTTTCGAGGTTCTTAGCGTCCTTGGCTGAAATTTTACGAATCTTCTCATTGAGCTTTGCCAGCGATTCTACTTCGGCATTGAGCATTCGGATTTTGTCGGGTGCCTTTTTATAATCGGTTTTGATGAGGGCGTAGATTCGGCTGCGTTCGCTTGCGAGTTCTTTGGCGAGTTCGGGGAGTTCGGCGAAGGGATTTGAGCGTTCGTTCTCGAGGATTTCGCTCAGTTTTTGGCCGTGAAGTTCGCGTGCTTTTTCGAGGGTACGTCGGTAGATTTCGCCGCCTTCGTCACCGAATAACTGGAATGTGCGGTAGGCTGCGGCGCGCTTTTCAGGGTCAGCATTGAGCATCCATTGCAGAGCTGTCTTGACCGCATTTGCAGGAATGACGGGTTCTTTTTCTTTAGAGAGCGCATGAGGTGGCGTGAGACCGAGAATTAGGATTAGGAGGATTTTCATTTCTTGAGGAGAGGATAGGGGGAAGGGGATCTTTTTCAATCTCTTGGTTTTTCGTCGCTTGACCGAGGCGAGAATTCCACCTTTCGTTCCTGCATGCAGCGAATTCAACTAAAGTCGAAACTTCATCGGGCGATTATTAAGCAAGCGGATATCGACTACGAGGGGAGTATTGAAATTCCTTTAGATTTGATGGAGGCAGCGGGATTGTGGGAAGGGGAGCGGGTTCTGGTGACTTCAATGACAGCAGGCGGACGTCTGGAGACTTATGTGCAAGCTGGTGATCCGGGAACGGGGCATATTATTATGAATGGCGGGGCGGCCCATTTGATTAAGAAGGGAGAGTGTGTGACGATCATGGCCTTTGGTATTTCCGATGAGCGGATCATTCCTCTTCGTCATGTTTTGAATACCGAGAACGAGATCATTAAGACGACTTAGCCTCATCGTCGGAGTCGGCTCGGCCGACGAATTCGATAGTGTTAATGGCTCGGAGTATGCCTCCATAATAGATGTGGTTCTTCTCTTTAATGATGCCAATCTTTGGAGCGAACCAGTATTCGCGTAGGGTGACTTTCCCGATGGAGGTCTTTTTGATGCTTACCTTATAGGCATCGATGGTTCCGGCTGGGACTTTGACTGGTTCGAACCCGATGACGCGGGATCCATTTCCAAAGACTTCATATTCAGGCCAGTGCCAATAGGACCCTGTGGTCATTTCGATGTGGGCGATGGGAATCGGGGGTTGAGCAAAGACGGGTTTCTGATCTTCGGCAAAAGATCCGGCAACAAGGAGGAGTTCGCCGGTCCAGTGAAAAAGAAAGCCTTCTTGAAATTTCCCGTCATTGTAGATTGAGTATCGGTGGAATTTTTTTCCTTCGAGCATCTCAGGCCCGTTGTAGACTTGGACACGGTCGATTTCGACCTTATTGATGTTCTCCGGCGAAACAGGCTTGGTTTGCTGCATGGAGACCGATTCAATGGTTTCTCGGTAGAGCAATTTTTCTCCAAGTTTCGGGGCGAAGAAACTGGAGTCCCATGCTTGTTCTTGAGCTGCTTGATTTTCGGTCTCGTTGTCGGTTTTCTCCGAGCAGGACGCTAGGAATAGGAGAAGAAGAATGAGGGATGTTTTCATGCTTGGGGTGGGGGGAAGCGGTGGATTAGGGCGGAGCCGCCCGAGTGGGGTGCTCCAAGTCGAGAGTTCCACTTTGTCTCGGGAAAGTGCAGTTTTTTCCTTGCGAGGTAGGCTTTTCGTAGAAGGAAGGCAAGGGCAGCGAGGGCGAGTAATAAGGCCGTGGAGATGGCAATGAGGTAAGCCTTTTGAGTCTTGTCGCTATGATGCTTTTTTAGGATTTCTTCATTCCGATCTTGGACCAAAGACTGGACGGTGGCGCTTTTGAATCGCGAGACGAAGGCAAGAGAATCTGCCACTTGGCGTGCGAGGAAGTCGATGTCGGGGGAGGTTTGCCAAGATTGAAGAGAGAGCTCTTGGAGGGTGGTGAGTTCGTTCTGCCATGTTTCAAGAACGATTTCTCGGAGGAATGGGCCGCCTGTGATGATTAAAGGGGCTCCAATTTGTCCTGGCCTGAATGAGATGATGGCCCAGTTGTCTTCCGACCAAGAATTACCGAACTCTTCAAAGATGGGCTTTGCTTCTTCGAGCGAAGGAGCGGGCAGCGGTTCTAGGAGGACAAAAACTTCTGTTTGAAGACGATTGCTCCGTGTTGTCAGGAATGATTCTAAGGAGTTGCGCGTTTCTCGGGGAAGCGAACTCGATGGGTCTGAGACAAACGAGAGTGGGCGTTCTCTCGCTTGGAGAAGCAAGATGGATTGAACTCCGAGAACAAGTGCTAGGTAAAAGGATGAAATTCTCATGCTTTTCCGAGGGATTTGAGGGCAAGTTTATGAGTGGTGATGGCGTCGTGATGAGAGCTTTTGAGAATCGGGTGTAATTCTTGGAAGAAGTTCTCAATACCCCCCGACCAATCGCCGACGGTAAACCACTCACCGCATTCGGAAAGTAGGGCTTCTAGTTTTTGGCGATTCACGAAAATCTCGAGTTCATAGCCCGCTTGGAAAGTGGCTTGGCAAGAGCTAGGGTCGATGAGAAGGAGTCCGGACCAACCTGGTATTGAAGAGTGGGTCCCACGATTGAGAGTCCACCATCCCAAGGTCGTGAGTTTAACTTCTTCTGGGCACTTTAGGCTGCAAAACATGAGTTTAAGCTGAGGGAATTTTTCCTCGATGGTCGAAATGCTTTTTCGAATGGCCTCATCTTCTCCATTTAGGATTCCGGCAAAATCCATAATTTTTTCAAGCTTCGGTCCTTCGGTTCCAAGGGATTGGTCAATTTCTTCAAGGTGGCATTCACAACGTGGGCAAGAGGCGGCAGCGCTAGATATTTTCGCAGCGCACAAAGGGCAGTCATGAACACCTTTTTGGAAAAGCTTTGCGGGAAGTTGGCGGGTCTCTGAAGAGGAGGACATTGCGAGGCTTACAGGATCGGAAGGAAGTTAAGAGATGTTTATAGTTAAGTTTCGCAATTGTCAAAAACTCCCTCTTTACAAGTTGCTCCGAAGCACTAGAGTCCCGCCCTTCCCATGCTCGATATTTCAATCACTCTCGTGGTCATCGCTCACATCGTTGTGAGCGTCTTGCTGATTCTTGTGATCCTCATGCAACGTCCTAAACAAGAAGGTCTTGGTGCCGCTTTTGGTTCAGGAATGACGGATGCTGCTTGGGGAGCTCGGACGACTGATGTTCTTCAAAAAGGAACCGTTTATCTCGGCACTCTCTTTTTCGTGTTTTCGCTCGTTTTGGCGATTTTGATGGGAAAGCGCAATTCAATCGAGGGTAAGAACTTCGCCTCTGATGGAGGATCGACCGCAAAGGCTCCTACGGAAGCTCCTGCGAATCCGGACATTGCGGATCTTACTGACACCGCGGTAGCTCCTGAAGAGGCCGTCGAAAAGGAAGCTCCCGAAGGTGGCGAAGCTGCTCCAGTGGAGGGAGAGGCTCCACTGAATCAATAAGCCTCTAGCCTCGATTAGGCGATGAGTGACCCAGGTCTGCCAGCTTGGGCGAGGGAGGAAGCATTTTCGCTGAAACCCCAAAGTTCTCCTTACGGGTCTGTTGACGACAAGGGAAAGGAATTGCCCTTCGAGTCTTTTGATGAGTTGAAGTCGTACTTGGAAAGTGGGAAAGGGCGTCTCGCTTGGATTTGGACTCCTGAGCATGAGCGGCTTGTGGCTCCGGAAGAAGTTCCGGAGATGTTTGGGGTCTTAAAAAAGCGTCGCGCCATTTTTGCTCAAGATGATGATGAGGAGGCGAAGAAGACCTTGCCGATTACTGGAATTCTTCTTCTTTACGCGCTTTATTCGGCATGGAGAGGCGGGAGGCCATTTGGATTCGAGAGCTTTCATTTTCTCGTGATGATCGCGTTTGGCTTCCTCTATTTTACGGCGAGGCCGTGGTGGGAGAGCTATAAAGGTAAGAAGTCGCTTCGCGATTTTGATCGAGAAAATTTGGCCGAGGAGATTCCTGAGTCGCGCTTTGATCTCTGGATGGGATCTCAGCGGACATTCATTACGATGGTCTTACTTGGTTTGTTAGGCTTGGTTGCGATAACGCAATTTTTGACCCCAGGTTTTGGGATTAGCGAGGCTGGTTTGGATAAGGCGAGGTATACCGGGGGAGAATCATGGCGGGTTTTTACAGCGGCCTTCATGCATGGAAATCTGATCCACTTTCTTCTTAACGCGAGCGCGCTGTGGTATTTGGCTCGGCGGGTTGAAATATTGGCAAGGTGGACTCATCTCGCGACGGTCTTTTTTCTCAGCATGATTGGGGCGGGATGGGCAACCATTTCTTGGATGCCGGATCAGATTTCGGTGGGCGTTTCAGGAGTGGTTTGCGGCTTGTTGGGATTTCTGTTGGTCTTTGAAACCCTGCATCGTCCTTTAGTTCCGCGGCCGGCGAGGCGACGATTGCTCGGGATTTTAGGATCACTTGTGGTGATCGGATTTGTGGGGTTTCAGTTTATTGATAATGCAGCCCATTTTGGAGGTTTGGTGACTGGGGCGGTTTATGCTTTTTTGGTGTTTCCGAAGTCGTCTTCTCCACATCGTCCAGTGATCTTGAAGAGGGATGCGGTGGTGGGAGGAGTGGCACTTTGTTTGGTTCTGCTTTCTGGCTTGGGAGCAATTTTGATGATGAGGAGCTAGCTTATGATTCCTGACCTAAAGACTACGATTCCTGGGCCTCGTTCACGAGAGTTGGGAACTCGCTTGCGTGAGTATGAGAGTCACAATGTGACTTATCAGGACGAGTCTTGGCCGGTGTTTTGGGAGAGGGCTGAAGGAACGAACGTTTGGGATGCGGATGGGAATCGCTTTTTGGATTTCACGAGTGCCTTTGGGGTTGCGGGATTGGGGCATCGGAATCCGGAAATTGTGGAGGCGATGAACGAGCAAGCTGGTAAACTTTTGCACGGGATGGGAGATGTGCATCCGACGGCTTTGAAGGGAGAGCTTTGTGCCAAGCTTTCGGAACTGACCTTTGAGCGTTGGGGGAAGGGGCGGGGGAAGGTTGTTTTATCGAATTCGGGCTTTGAGGCAGTCGAGACGGCATTGAAGACGGCGCGACTGGCGAGCGGAAAGGCAGGGGTGATGGCGTTTTCGAGAGGATACCATGGCTTGGGTTATGGGAGTTTGCTGGGAACTGATTTGGAAAAATTTAGAGGGCCTTTTGGAGATCAACTGGCCGAGGTGACGACGCGGGTTCCTTTTGGGTCTTTTGATCTGCCGGACGATGATTCAATCGGGGCGGTCTTGGTGGAGCCGATTCAGGGGCGGGGCGGGAAGGTGTTGCCTCCGGCTGGCTTTCTAGAGGCTCTGCGGCAGTGGTGCGATGATCACGGAGCTCTTTTGATTTTTGATGAAATTTATACGGGCTTTCATCGGACAGGGAAGTGGTTTGCGTGCGAGTGGGATGAGGTGGTTCCTGATCTGGTTTGCGTGGGGAAGGCTATGAGTGGAGGTTTTCCTATTTCGGCCTGCGTAGGAAAGGCCGAGGTGATGGATCAGTGGCCTGAGAGTGAGGGGGAAGCTTTGCATACGAGTACTTTCTTAGGGCATCCCGTGGGCTGTGCGATGGCCCTGAAATCGCTCGAAATTTTGGCGAGGCCAGAGACGATTTCGATGGTTGAGCGAGCGAGTCGGGTTCTGGAGAAATCTCTTAAGAAGTTAGATCACAAAGAGATCGTTGAGGTAAGAGGACGGGGAATGATGTGGGGAGTGGAACTGCGAAAGAACGCCGGGCCCTTGCTGGTGGATCTCTTGTCAAAAGGACTCCTTTTTCTGGCTGATGGGCCAGAAGGAAAGGTGCTCTCGTTCACTCCTCCTTTTGTGATTTCGGAGGAGGAAGTGAGCTTTGGGATCGAGACTGTCAAAAGCCAGTTGAACTCTTAGGCGAGCTTGAGACGATCGTCAGATTCTAGCAGTCCGCTAAGATTGTTCCAACCGGTGGCGGTTTGCAGGTTGAAAACCTGAAGATAGAGCGTGACAATTTTTGGGTCGTGAGATCCGACGAGGGTATCGATGGTGGTCTTGAGTTTTTCGTCGTCGAGAGTTTCAGGAAGGGCGCCGTCTACGGAACCTTCACCATCGTGTTTGATGCCCATACCATCGCAGAAAGCGATGAGGAGATCTTGGTGGCCTTTCATGAAGTAGACTTGAAAGAGGTGCTCTCCAACCGTGTCGCTGGTTTTTAGTTTGAGGGCCTTATGAAGCCAGGCGATCTGCTCTGGGACCGGCTTTTTTTCCACAAAAACGGGTCGCAAGCGACGGTTGGCAGTGAGAGTAGCGATCACTGATTTATAGAGAGGGCGATCATTTTCCCGGATCCAGAGAAACATGTCGCTGATGAGGGAAGGGTCGATTTTCTGATAGATTTCGAATGCAGTCACGGTTTGTTTTACTTGCGAGCTAGTCAACACTCCGCAAGGTTTAAGGCAAGAGCAAAGGATTGCCTCGCTTAGGCAACGAACACTATTTATGAGAGATAAACACGATCGAGGAAGCAGGGGCGCGATTGACCGCTACTTCAAATACTTCACAGTTTTGGTTCTTTTGGGGATCGCAGGGATGGCGGCTTTCCACTTTTTTATCGCGAAACCGGTCTCGAAGATCGGGAGTCCCTTGAAGAAGTTAGAAGAGGCTTTGGGCTCGGTGACGAACAGTGAGGTGAAAGTCGATGGTTATACGCTTACGCTTGATAGCTCAGAAACTCGCGAGTTGGTCGTGGTGAAGCGCCGGACCCAGACGGTGGTGAAATTTGAAAGCACTTGGCTGCGTTCCAAGAAGATCTTTATTCTGAAGGGGGATTTCGAAGTGAAGGCAGGTTACGACCTGAGTGAATTTGATGGCTTCGAGCTGAAGGGTAATCAAGCGGTAGGGGAATGGCCTGAGCCTCGGCTTCTAGGGGTGACCCTTTTGAACTACGACACCTTCTTTTCGAGTAGCGGAACTTTGAATCGTCTGAATGAAAAGGACCGTGAGCATGCCACGAATATGCTTCATCAACAGGCGAGAATCGATGCGATCCAGAATAGCGATATTTTGGAAGAAGCAGAACGGATTATTAAAACTCGCTTGGAAGATCTAACGGATGGGGAAGTGGAGTTTCAAAAGAAGCTGAATTAGTCGTGGTTTGACATTTTTTGGTGCGGCGGCACTTTCGAGAGATGAAAGTTCTTTTCTCTCTTCTTGCTGCCGGTGTTTTGACTGCTTCTGCAGATGATTGGCCACGTTGGATGGGTGAGAAAGCGGACGGAGTTTGGAGAGAAGATGGCATCCGAAATGATCTCCCAAAGGAAGGAGCACCAGTCGTTTGGAGAGTTCCGGTGGGTTGGGGGTATTCGGGACCAGCGGTGGTGGGGGATCGTGTTTATCTGTCAGATTATGAGCGGACCAAGGGGGAATTAGTCAACAACCCTGGAAAAGCGGTGCCGTGGGAAGGGAAGGAACGACTCCTCTGTCTCGATGCCAAGACGGGGGAGGAGATTTGGAAATTCGAAACGGACCGACCTTACAACCTTTCCTACCCTGGGGGCCCTCGTGCCACTCCGACGGTGGTGGATGGACAGGTCTACTTCTTGGGCGGAATGGGACATCTTGTGGTTCTTGATGCGAAGACGGGGGAGAAGAAGTGGGAAAAAGATTTTCAGAAAGACTTTGGAGCGGGTTTGCCGATTTGGGGCTTTTCAGCTCATCCCTTGGTCGTAGGAGATACGGTTTATTGTGTGGTGGGTGGGAAAGGAAGTGTGGCTGTTGCCTTTGATGCTAAAACAGGAGCGGTGAAGTGGAAGGCTCTGGACGCTCGTTCGCAGGGATACTGTCCTCCTTCTCTTGTGAAGATCGGAGGGGTGGAGCAACTCTTGATTTGGCACGCCGAGTCGATGAACTCGTTGAATCCTAAAACAGGGGAGACCTACTGGAGTTTACCGCTGAAGCCAAACTATGGGATGGCGGTGATGACGCCCCAGCTTTCGGGCAATAAGCTTTTTGCGAGTGGGATCGGACGAGTCGGTGCGATGATCGAATTGGACGAAAGTAAGCCAGCGGCCAAGTTTTTGTGGCGAGGAAAACCAAAGACCGCGATGTATTGTTGCAATAGCACTCCCTTGGTGGTGGATGGGGTGATTTATGGGTCCGATATTGATTCGAGTAATCTCATCGCAGCTTCGGTCGAAGATGGGGAGCGCTACTGGGAGACGAAAGAGCCAACGCTCGCAGAGGAACACCGAAAGGGCGGAAGACACGGAACGGTTTATCTGACGCGACATGAACCGAGCGGGAATTTCTGGTTGGTGAACGAGGCGGGGGATCTGATTCTCGCTCAGCTTTCGAAAGACGGTTACAAAGAGCTTGGGCGTCAGCATGTTCTCGAACCTACGAATGAGGCTTTCGGTCGTCCGGTGGTGTGGAGTGGGCCAGCCTTTTCTGATAAGGCGATTTTTATGCGGAACGATAAGGAACTCGTGCGTGTCGATCTTTCGGCAAAGTAATAAGGCTCACGAAAGACATTTGGGGCTTCGGGCTTGTGGGGGCTGCCGATGAAGGTTAAAGTTCCCCTGTGACCGCAGGGGCTGGGATATATTCGATGATGGCGGCGGTGTTAGTCACGCTTAACATCCTCATTTTGCACGAAGTTTTTTCCTGCGGTAATCATGTCATCTACGACGAGGGCGAGTTTGTAGAATGCACCTCAGCCTTTTGTTACCTATTTGCAAGTGTCCTCACTTTTTTCCGAAGCTTTCACCGGCAGGGGCTGGAACGGAAGTTGACTTTGTTTTTTGCTCTCACGAGCCTTTTGTTTTTCATCCGAGAGCTGGATTGTGAGGATTTCAACATTCCTTATTTGTTGATCACCTTGTCGACGGGAACGGGTCGCGATATTCTGTTTTCCCTCCTGTTTTTGCTTCTGCTTGTTTCCATGTTTTTTTCAGAAGAAGGCCGATCCGGTCTCCGGTTTAAGAATTTGTTAAAATCGAAGGTCATCCTGATGGCCTTGGCTGGAGGCTTGCTTCTTATCGTGGGAGCGGTTTTCGAACGTATGCATTCGAACATGATCGAAGAGCTTTTAGAGATGAATGGAGCCCTCTTGATTCTTTTCGCCGCGCTTCTTCATGAGACGCTCCCGATGACTTTGTCTTCGAGAGAGCGACGGGGTCTTCAGTTTTAGGCTAGTCCTCGGCGTGAAAGGTCTTGGACATCGATCAAGCCCACGGTTTGACCTTCCTCATTCAAGGCAATCAAATCGTCAATGCGATGGTCGCGGAGGATTTTAATCACTTCAACAGCGAGGTCGTTTTCTTGGACCGTGATTGGGTTTTGAGTCATGTGGTCAACGATCAGAGCGTCTCCAATTTCGCGATCGGTTTGGTAGCCACGGACAAAGTCGCCATGGGTGAAGATTCCAGCGAGTGATTGGTCCTCTTTAACGATGACGACGGCACCTGCGCGGGCTTCCAGCATGCTTAAGACCGCGGTCTGAACACTGGCTGTTTCTGACACCTTCGCTAAGGCGGAGCCAGTTCTCATGATGTCTCCGACACGGGTGAGGAGATATTTTCCTAAGCTTCCACCAGGGTGGAGCTCGGCGAAGTCCTCGGCTCGGAATCCGCGTTTTTCTAAGAGAACCATCGCGAGAGCGTCGCAGAGGCCGAGCATGTTGGTAGAACTGGAAGTGGGCGCGAGTTGGAGGGGGCAGGCTTCTTCCTCGACGTGGGTGTCGAGAACGAGGTCGCTATGTTTCGCGAGAGTCGAAGCGGTGGCTCCGGTGATAGCAATGATTTGGGTGGCCCGCTTTTTAATATGAGGAAGTAGATTGATCATTTCGGGGGTCTCGCCCGAATAACTGAGGGCAACAACGAGATCGCCGGTGGAAAGAACTCCGAGGTCACCGTGGAGAGCATTGAGGCAGCTAAGATTCACGGCGGTGGCACCTGTGCTGTTAAGAGTGGCAACGAATTTTTTGCCGATATTTTCGGATTTGCCGACGCCGATGATAACGATTTTTCGAGAATCCAAAAGGGTCCTTTCTAAGGCTTCGACCGCTTGGGTGAAGTTGCCGTCTATTCGTTCGGCGAGTCGCTGGAGTTGCGAGGCCTCGATAGTGAGCACGGAGCGGGCTTTTTCAATCAAATCCACAGAGGAACTCTGCCCGAAGGGGCGCTGAGGGTCAATCCAAGTAAGTCTGGTGATCTCTCGCTGCTCGTTTAGTCTTCTCAGCACTGATGAAGCGATTTTTGCCTTATCTGAAATATTTTAAGCCCGTGAAATGGCACTTCATTGGGAGTGTCATCGCTGGCTTGTTTTATGCGGCGGCTACCGGTGCGGGTTTGCCACTCGCTGCGAAGGTCGTTTTTCCTCTTATTTTTGAAGATGATCAGGCTGGCGATGAGGAGACTAAGTCCAGTTTTTTTGTGGAGTCCTTACAGAATTGGTTTGAGAGCTTTTCGGGAGAGTGGCTCTTGCTTGTGGCTTGCGCGTGGCTACCACTGATGTTCCTGATTCGTGCAGTAGCTGGTTTCACCAATACCTACCTCATTAGTTTTTGTGGCTTTCGTTTTTTGGAGAAGATTCGCGATGAGGTGTTCACGAAGCTGCAATCATTGCCGGTGTCATTTTTCCACAAGCATCAGGCGGGGGACCTTCTCGCTCGTCTTGTTGGGGACGCTGAGGTGGTCAGAGGAACTGTCGGCAAAGTGGCCGTCGATTTGATAAAACAACCGGCGACTCTCATGTTTGCTTTGGCGTTTTTGCTTTCCGAAGCGATGTCGAATCAGGGGACTTCTTTGGTCTTGTTTGCGGTGTTTTCGATTCCAATTTGTGTCTTTCCACTGCGGGCAATTGCTAAGAAATTGGGTTCGAAGGCGAAAGTGTTGCAGGCCAGTGCGGGGGATTTGAGTGGGCAAGTCTCGGAATCGATTCAAGCCCCAATGGAAATCCGAGCCTACAACATGCAGGAATCGGTGGTGCAGAAGTTTCGAGAGCGGGTGAAGGTGATTATTCGCTACTCGATGAAGGTGGTGAAGTATCGCCAGCTGATTTCTCCGGTTGTGGAATTTGTCTCGGTAGTAGGGCTAACGGTCGCGATTTATCTGGGGGCGCAGCAGGGGATGAAGCTTTCGAGTTTTATGGCGATCGCGATGGCTCTCTATCTTTGCTATGAGCCGGTTAAAAAATTGGGGGCGATCCAAAGTCATTTGAAGCAGGCGGAGGTTTCCTTGGATCGCTTGGAAGAAATTACTTTTGCGGTGGATGACCTAACTGAAACAGATTCTCCAAAGAGACCGGCCGAGTTCAGGAGCCTCATTCAGTTGGACGAGGTCGGCTTTAGTTACGGTGATGATGAGGTTTTGAAAGGAATCAATTTGACGATTCAGCCAGGGGAATGTGTGGCATTGATCGGTCCGAGTGGGGGAGGGAAATCGAGTCTCTTTAATTTGATCCCGAGATTTTATGACGCGACGGCAGGGACGGTTTTGGTGAGTGGGATTGATGTTCGTGATTGGAAGAAAAGTGAATTGCGCGAGAAGGTGGCGATTGTCTCGCAAACGGCGGTTCTTTTTAGGGGGACAATTGAAGAAAATATTCTAATCGGAAAGCCTGGGGCGTCTCATGCCGAGGTTGAGGATGCTGCAAGACGAGCCAATGCGCATGATTTTATTCTCGAGCAAGAGAAGGGCTACGAGACTGATGTTTCCGAGAGGGGGACGAGTCTTTCGGGGGGGCAGCGTCAGCGGATTGCCATTGCGCGGGCCTTTTTAAAGGATGCCCCCATTCTTCTTCTCGATGAGGCGACAAGTGCGCTCGACAACGAGAGTGAAGCAATCATTCAGGAGGAGTTGGCTGATCTTGTAAAAGGCCGGACCACTCTTTTGATCGCGCATCGACTTTCCACAACGAAGATCGCGAGTCGCGTGATCGAATTGGATCAGGGCGAGATTATTTCCGAGCGGGCCGAGGCTTGATGAGCCTTGTGAGGTGCTCGTTGAGCGTTTCGCGGAAGGTGGAGTCGTTGGTGAGCATCCAATCGCGGGCGCGCTTTCCTAGCTGCTCGATTTGGCTCTCATCTAGGCCGAGGGCTTGCTCGATTTGTTCTTCCAAGAAATGGAGGTCGACAAAGAAGTTGGTGCCGAGGTGTCGTTTTTCGGAGTCCTTCCATTTGCTGAGGAGGCCATGTGAAGTGGTGACCAATTCATTCATGGGAGGGGCGTCAGTGGTGATGACGATAGCGCGGCAGCTCATCGCTTCGACGAGGTAGTGGCCCCAGCCTTCTGACTCGGAAGGGCAGAGGTGGAATTGATGCTCATTGGCGAGACGCACGATTTCCTCGTCTGAGAGATAGTCTGTGATGAGGCGGACATTGTTGGGGACCTCGGAGGGAGCATTGTCCGCATGCTGGAGAAGGGTGAGCTTGGGCCATTCAGGGTGCTTTTTCCATACCGAGAGGACGGTTTTGGTTCCTTTTAAGGTGCTGCGGCCGGCGAGGTGAAAAAAAGAATGTCGCTTGCGAGTCACGGTCTCATCGAGGAGATCTTTCGAAGTGAAGCGGGTGAGGTGGCAGGAGGAGTGGTGCTTTTGAAAGGTCTCGAGGCCGTGCTCGGTTTTGCAAAAGATGTGGTCGATTTTTTGCAAGCGCCCGAGATGGCGTTCTGGGAAGCGTTCCTGATTAGGAATGAGGATGTTGGTCTGCGCAGCTCCGATCCAGCGGGTGAAGACGCGCTCCATGAAGATATTAGCGTCGAAGCGGGTTTTTTGAGGAAGGATGGCGAAGAGCGGAGAGGTTCCCCGGCAGTGACTGACGGTGACTTGGTGGCCGGCGGCCTCTGCGACTTCACGGACGAGATCGACATCACGGTCGAGGCCAACTCCGTTGGTGCGAGCGACGATGTTGAGGTGGAGGGGCATGGTGATTGGTTTGCGGGCAGGAGGGCCGATGTCTTTGCTAGGGCAAGCTATCATGAACTCGAGACGGACTTGAACCGAGAAATTCAGCCGTATTTGATCTTGGCGAAAACTAAGGTGGATTGTAGGGATAGGACAGGGAAAGTGTGGCAGTGCGCGACAAGGTCCCTCGCTAGAATATGAAATTTATTGTGACCGGTGGGGCTGGCTTTATTGGGAGCAATCTCGTCAAATTTTTGATAGGGGAGCAGGGGCATGAAGTGCTCAATCTGGATGCCTTGACCTATGCGGGCAATCTTGCATCGCTTGACTCGGTGACGGGACATGCGGGTTATCAGTTCTTGAGGGGGTCGATTTGCGATGCTGCCTTTTTGAAGGCGGCCTTTGAGGGCTTTCAGCCAGATGGCGTTTTACACCTTGCGGCAGAGTCTCATGTGGATCGCTCGATCGATGGCCCGGGTGATTTCATTCAAACGAATATCGTGGGAACCTACACTCTTCTTCAGGTGGCCCTAGAATACTTCCGAGAGTTAGACGATGAAAGGCGTGAGAGGTTCCGCTTTCTTCACGTCTCGACCGATGAGGTCTACGGTTCGCTGGGGCCGGACGATGGAAAGTTTTCCGAGGAGACCGCCTATGATCCACATTCGCCGTATAGTGCGAGTAAGGCAGCATCTGATCACCTCGTGCGTGCCTGGGGGGACACCTACGGCTTGCCGGTTCTAGTGACCAATTGCTCGAATAACTACGGGCCTCACCAATTCCCTGAGAAGTTGATTCCGGTGGTTTTTCTGAAAGCTTTGGCGGGAGAGGCTATTCCTGTTTACGGGAAGGGTGAAAATATCCGAGATTGGCTCTATGTGCGTGATCATGCCGTTGCGATTTCTACCGTTTTCGAAAAAGGTCGAGTTGGTGAAACCTACGTGATCGGAGGTGACAATGAGCAGCGGAATATCGATCTGGTGCGTTCGATCTGCCGGGTTTTGGATGGCCTTCGTCCTCGTCAGGACGAGGTAAAGTATGAGGAGCAAATCGAGTTTGTGACCGATCGCCCCGGGCATGACATGCGCTACGCAATCGACGCTTCTAAAATTAAGAACGAACTGGGCTGGAAGCCGAGCGAGACTAATGAGAGTGGTTTGCGAAAAACCATCGAGTGGTATCTCGATCACGAGGCTTGGTGGCAGGATATTCTGAAAGGAAATGATCAGCTTCAGAGGCTAGGAACCGCAAAGTAACAAATCGAAATATGAAAGGTATTATCCTCGCCGGAGGTTCCGGAACCAGGCTGCATCCACTCACTTTGGTGAGCTCGAAACAATTGATCCCAGTTTACGATAAGCCGATGATTTATTATCCGCTTTCGGTTTTGATGCTGGCTGGAATTAGTGAAATTTTGATCATTTCAACCCCGCGTGATCTTCCACGTTTTCAAGAGCTGCTGAAGGATGGGTCTCAACTAGGATGCCGCTTCGAATATGCTGTGCAGGAAAAGCCGGAGGGACTCGCGCAAGCCTTCCTGATTGGGGAGGAGTTTATCGGGGACGACAGCGTGGCCTTGATTTTGGGTGATAATATTTTCTATGGATCGGGCTTTGGCTCTCTGATTCGCCAATACACAAATCCTACGGGGGCGGTGGTCTTCGCCGCTCCTGTGAACGACCCTGAGCGCTATGGGGTTGTGGATTTTGATGAAAATTCAAAAGCCCTTTCGATTGAGGAAAAGCCAGAGAAGCCGAAGTCGAACTATGCGGTGCCCGGTCTTTATTTTTACGATAACTCGGTGGTGGAAATTGCGAAGTCGGTGAAGCGCTCCGCGCGGGGGGAGTATGAAATCACGAGCGTTAATCAGGAGTATCTGAGCCAAGGAAATCTCTATGTGGGTGTGCTGAACCGAGGGATCGCTTGGTTGGATACGGGGACCTTTGCTTCTCTTAACGAAGCCTCCACTTTTGTGCGAGTCATCGAGGAGCGACAAGGCACCAAGATCGGCTGTATTGAGGAGGTCGCCTACTACTCGAAGTTTATCGACCGCGACCAGCTTTTGAAATTATCCGACCAATTTTCAAGCAGTAGTTACGGGGAGTATTTGAAGCAGTTATGAAGATCGATCCAAGTGCTCAGGTGAAGAGTGTAAACATTGGCTCTGGGACCAATATTTGGCAGTATTGTGTCGTTTTAGAAAATGCCTCTATCGGAGCCGATTGTAATATCTGCTCTCATTGTTTCATCGAGAACGATGTGGTGGTGGGGGATCGAGTCACGATCAAAGCGGGGGTGCAGCTTTGGGACGGAATCACGATCGAGGATGACGTTTTTATCGGGCCTAATGTCACCTTCACGAATGATCGGTATCCTCGTTCGAAGGCCTATCCTGAGAGATTTGATAAGATCGTCGTGCAGAAAGGGGCCTCGATTGGTGCGAATGCGACGATCCTCCCCGGGGTTACGATCGGCGAAGGGGCGATGGTTGGAGCGGGCGCGGTCGTGACAAAAAATGTCCCAGCTGGGGTCGTCGTAGCGGGAAATCCGGCCTCGATCATTCGACAGATTCCAGCGGTGGAGCCAGACTGCTGCTTCGTGGGAGTAGGCAAGGTCGCATTCTATGAAATTCCAGATTTCATGGATTCACGGGGTGGCTTGTCGGTTGTCGAGGTTGGGAAGCAGGTCCCCTTTGAGATTAAGCGCGTCTTCTTCGTTCACGATGTGCCTGAGTCTGAAATGCGAGGCTGCCATGCCCATAAGGAGTGTCACCAGTATTTGATCTGTAGTGGAGGAAGTGTTTCGGTCACTATCGACAATGGCGAGTCACGGAAGACCGTGGAGCTAGATCGTTCGAGTCAGGGATTGCATCTTCCTCCAGGCATCTGGGGTGAGCAATTTAACTACTCAAAGAATGCCGTTCTTTGTGTTCTCGCTTCTCACGTTTACGACAAAGGTGACTACTTAGACGACTACGATGACTTTAAAAATTGGCTAAGCCAAAGAGAAGATGGATAAGATCGAGTTTCTAAATTTCGCAAAAGTCAATGAGCCTTACTTTCCTGAAATTCAGGCTGCGGTGGAGAGGGTGCTGAAGTCTGGGGCTTACGTTCTGGGGCCTGAGGTGACTGCTTTTGAGAATGAACTCAGCCAGTTTTGTTCGACGAAACGGGCAGTCGGGGTGAGCAGTGGACTCGATGCTTTGATTTTGATCCTGAGAGGATGGATCGAGCTTGGGCTGGTGAAAGAAGGAGATGAAGTTCTGGTTCCGGCCAATACTTATATCGCTTCGATTTTGGCAATTTCCGAAGCCCGCCTTAAGCCTGTTTTAGTAGAGCCGGATTTACACTCTTACAATATTGATCCCTCACTGATCCAGCGCTCGATCACCGCTCGCACTCGCGTGATTATGGCGGTGCATTTGTATGGGAGGTCTGCCGATATGGATTCCATCAATCTCATCGCGCAAGAGAATGATTTACTCGTCATGGAGGATTGTGCACAGGCCCTCGGTGCCAGCTACTTTGGAAAAGCGGCTGGTAACCTTTCTGATGCCGCGGCCCATAGTTTCTATCCTGGGAAAAATCTAGGAGCAATTGGTGAGGGGGGAGCTGTTACGACAAATTCTGATGAACTAGCTGATGTCATCAAGACGCTGCGGAATTATGGTTCGCAGGAGAAGTATCGGAACGAGTTGAAGGGGGGGAATCATCGTATCGATGAATTACAGGCTGCTATTTTGAGAGTGAAGCTTCCTTTCTTAAGATCGGACAATGCGAAGCGGAAGAAGCTCGCAGATCTCTATTTGTCTGGCGTGACTCATCCGGAGGTGACCTTGCCGATGAGTAGTGAGGGGTTTAACTCGTCTTGGCATTTATTCGTGATTCGTGTTCCGGATAGAGCCAAGTGGATGGAGTATCTGATGGAGAAGGGTATCCACACTTCGATTCACTACCCGATTCCGCCGAACCAGCAGGAAGCGTATCCCGAGCTCGCATCCTTCGAGACGCCGATTACGGAGAAGATTCATCGCGAGATTTTAAGTTTGCCGATGAGTCCTGTGCACAAGATTTGTGAAATCGAGAGAGTTGTGGATACCATTAATAGGAGAGTTTAAGCCTGATTTTATCGCCTCTTGGATTCGTCTTTGAGGATTTCCGCAGGCGTTCTTGACTTAGGATGAATGGGTAAGCAGCCTTTCGTGACAAATCAATGAGACAAGATGCCAAGCCACTCGTGACGGTCATCCTTTTCGCTTTCAATCAGGAGGAGTATATCAGGGAAGCGGTTGAGAGCATCTTAGGGCAGACTTACCAGCCACTTGAGATCATCATTTCCGACGATTGCTCAGTTGATAGGACCTTTGAGGTGATTGAGGGACTGGTGGAGAATTACTCTGGGCCACATTCAGTCAGGACGAATCGCAATCCCGAGAATCAGGGAATTGGAAAGCATGTTTCTCGTATGATGGAAACAGCGAAGGGCGAGTTAATTGTCTTAGCGGCCGGGGATGATGTTTCTTCGCAGGATCGAGTCGAGGTTTTGGTGAAGGCTTGGACGGAGGGCGGACGCCCTGCCGGGATCGGTTCAGCGGTTACGATGATCGATGCCAATGGCGTAGAAAGCGGACAACGAGAAAGCTTTTGCGGGGCTGGTGGGATCGATAAGGGAGAGGGAGTAAAAATGGCCTCTTTAGATGCCTATCTTCAGAATACGGGCTTCAGTCTTCTGGGGTGCTCGGCAGCTTGGTCGCGCGAGATTTTGGAGGTATTTGGGCCGTTGGCTGATGATGTAATGAATGAAGATGCAGCCTTGTCACTCCGTGCGCTGATTATGGGAGAGGTTCTTTCAATCAGCTCTAAGTTAGTGAAGTATCGCGTCCACGGAGGGAATGTGTGGACGAGGGAGAAGGGGCGATTTAGGACTGTTGACGAACTTCGTGCCCACGAAGAAAGGGCGATGAGGAAGGCTGGGTATCAAGTGGGGCTCTACCGATTGGGGCTTGATGATCTTGAGTTGGCATTAAGAAAAGATCTGGTGACACAACCGCAGTTTGAGACACTTAAGATGGCCCTTAAATTATCCTATGAAAAGGCTCTGACCAGAGAACAGTGGTGGACGTATGCTTTTAAAGATCGGATGACTCGTTTCACCAAACTTAGTGGGGGTTTTGGGACTAAGTTGCTTAAGTTGTTGCCGTTTGAGATTTTCCTGAAGATTAAAAATATTCTTTCGTGAAAATCTTTTAGGAGGGGATTTCCGTGATGATTTTTTGCCAACAGGTGATCAGTTTTTTTTCTACTTTTTCTTTGCTGTTTTTTTCTAAGAAATGAGAGCGGGCTTTTTCCCCCATCGTAAAGCGGAGTTCAGAATTGGAGATGAGCGTTCTGAGTGCTGCTTCCCAGTCCTCGGGACTCGTGGCAGTGAGTCCGGTGATGCCGTTTTTTACGATTTCGCAAGTTGCTCCGATGGGTGATGCGATGCAGGGGATGCCGCAGGCTGCGTATTGAATCCCTTTAATGGGGGATTTGCCGGCGGCGAAGTTATCGGAAGGAAGAGGGAGGAGTCCGATGTCGAAATGCTGGACGACATCGTGTTCCGTGCCGGGAATATAGCGGTGGTGGACTGATTTAATTGGGAGATTCCAGGTGGGCTCTTGACCGCAGTAGATTATGAGCTCGGTCTCGGGGTGGTCTTTCTGGATTTTAGCAAGAGTGCGTTCCAGAGCGGTAAGGTAAGTAAGATTCGGAGGCGCTCCAGTCCAACCGATACGGAGAGGTCCAGGCGGACGTGTGATCGGAGGTTTCCAATCCTGACTGTCAAGAGCCATGGGGATGAGTGAGACGTTTTTGGTTCGTGAGATAAGGTGTTTACGGAGGTGTTCATTGGGTACCGTGCAGAGATCGGCAGAGCTCAGTACGGCTTTAAGTCGAGCTTGAGTTCGGAGGCGGGTGAGGATGAAGTGTTTTCTACCGTGGGGTTCCCAGATTGCATCGTCAGTATCGAAAATGAGTCGCTTGGCTTCTCGGCGGACTTTTTTAACGAGGGAGAGTCGAAGGAGTTTTTTTTGAATAATGACGATATCAAAGGAGCTGAGGTCAGGCCATTTTTCAGGTTGGCTAGCGGGGGTGATGGTAAGTGTGATACCCTGTTTGCTGAGTGATTCAACAAATTGGCCAAGGCGGAATTGGGTGCTAGCAACGGTTGGTTCACCAACACTTAACGCTAGAATTTTCATGGTGTGTTTTTTAGGGCGCGGGTTAAAGCTTCGTGAAGATCGGGCCGAGAGTCGAATGATTGGAGTAGTCGTGATTGATCCTTTTCTTGTTTTTTGTAGCTAGGGCGGAGGTTGTCCAGATCGATGATTTCGATGGATTCGTTGTTCATGATGAAGATGTTTCCCGCGTGTAAGTCTCCGTGACTGAGTCCGGCGGAATGGATGTCCCGTGTTACTAAGGCCAGGTTTTTGATCACTGTTTCTGAGATGGGGGATTCTGGTTGATCGAAGATCATGGCCCATAGAGAGGTGCCTTTGCTCTTTTCCATAATGAGATAGCTGAAGCCATGCAGTAGGCCTAGGTGGCGGGCGACGAAAAGGTGGGCGGGGGTTTTTATTCCTAGTGAGAAGAGGAGGGCGGACTTTTTGAACGAATTCATGGCGCGAGAGATTCCGAGGAGGCTGCGAAGGTTCGCGCGAAGGCCCTTTTCTGGGTATCGTTTAATGACGAAGTCCTCGTCGTTGAAGGTGAAGGCTTTGACAATTTGGTCGTTGTTAGTGGCGATGAGTTGGGCCTTTTCAAACAGCTCTAGATGGTTCTGGCGGAACTCGTTGGCGAGTTCTTCGGTGAGATCCGGGTGTTGCGTGAAGCGAGGCATTCGTCGGGTTAGTTGTATTGTTGTTGCTGCTTGCGATTTGTGTGGGAGCTTAGCCTCTTATGAACGGGGATTAATGTGGCCCATGATGAAGGGATTTTAAGTCCCTAAGGCATTTTTCATTCATGATTGGGTCAATTTCGAAACGAAGGTTTCGGCATTCCGAGTGGTGGAGTAATTTTCAGCGGTGATCCGAGATACGTGACGCATCTGGATCCGTTGTTCGGGCGTGAGTAGGGAAAAGGTGATCATCTGCTTCGCTAGGTCATTGGCGAGATGCTGAGTCGCTCCTGCGACGATGTAGCCGTTTTCGCCTTCTGTGATAATTTCGGATGAGCCATTGGTGCTAGTGGTGAGTGCGGGGAGTCCGCAGGCAAGTGATTCAAGCACGACATTTGCAAAGGGATCGTATAAAGAGGGGAAGACGAAGAGGTCTGCACTTTGGTAGGCTTTTTGGATCTCGCGGGTGGGTCCATCGAAGTCGATATACTCGGAAACTCCAAGTTGTTTGGCGAGGTCCCGATAGGGGGCTGGTTCGTCGCTTCCGACGACCCGGAGGCGGCAGGAGTATCCGGCTTTGCGGGCGATTGCGAAGGCTCGGATGACGGGAGCGAGGCCTTTGCGTTTGAAGTCCTGACCGACGAAGAGGAATTTTAATTCCTTACCTTCTTTGTAGTGGGGATCGGGTATGAACTGGGTGTGGTCGACTCCGTTGTAGATGACGTGGATGCGGTCTGGAGGGTAATTGTAATATTCTCCAATGAGAGTCTTTGAGAGTTCTGAGTTGGTGATGATAATTCGCGTGTTTTGCGGATCGATGATGGCCCTTTCTAGCTTAAGGATGGCACGATGGCGGGGGTTGAGGTGCTCGATGAAGTTACGGATTTTACCGGGGTAGCGGAGGCCCATCCAGTAACAATGGAGCGGGTCTGAGACGCGGAAGGCATCGGATGGATAGCTGCGGGAGAGGGCGATGATGTGATCGACTTCTAGTTTTCTTGCGGCCTGCTGCGCGTTCTCATTGAAGGAGTGATTGCGGGTGGCTGAGGTGGCTCGATTGACTTTAATGGGGACGTGGATGAGGGCAGGGTGAATCTTGGGATCGAAAATTTCAGCGAGGACCCAGACTTGGTGTCCCATTTCGCAGAGTTGCCGACAAAGGTTGGCGGCATAGCGTTCGGCTCCTCCTTTGGTGAAGGAACATTCACTGCGAATGATGGCGAATTTCATCAAGAGCTCAGCTGGGTTTCACGAAACCAGGTGACGTATTTTTTCACGCCGTCCGCGATGGGAGTGTGCGGCGAGTAATCGAGGAGGGAATGGGCCTTGGTGACATCGGCAAAGGTGCGCGGGACGTCGCCAGGTTGTTCTCCGATGACTTCGATGAGGGCTTTTTTTCCACAAGCTTCTTCGATGAGTTCAATGAGTTCGGAGAGGGTGGTGGTGGCGGAGCCGCCGAGGTTGAAAATCTCGAAGCTGGAGTCGCGGTAGTTCATCGCGGAGATGATACCGCTTACGATGTCCTCGACGTAGGTGTAGTCACGTGCGGTGGTGCCATCTCCATATTGTTGAATGGTTTCTCCAGCGAGAATGCGCTCGGTGAATTTTGAAATGGCTAAATCAGGGCGTTGGCGGGGTCCATAGACGGTGAAGAAGCGGAGGCACATGCAGCGGATGCCAAAGAGGTGGGCATAGTTTGAGCAGATTTGTTCTCCAGCGAGTTTCGTCGCAGCATAGGGTGAGATGGTCCGGGCGAGGGCGTCAGTTTCGGCAAAGGGGACCTTTTCGTTGACGCCGTAAACTGACGAGGAGGAGGCGAAGATGAAGTCTTTGACGTCGTGGTGGCGACAGGCATCCAATAAATTGAAGGTTCCATCGATATTGGTGGTGAAGTAGAGCTTAGGCGATTGGATCGAAGGTCGTACTCCGGCGCGAGCAGCAAGGTGGATGACGGTGTCAAAGTTCCCTTTAGCGAAGGTGCGCTCTACGAGAATGGCGTCACGAATGTCTCCTTCGATGATGGTGACTTTATCCTGAAAACTTGCGATGTTTTGCCGTTTGATCTCGGGGTCATAGTAGTGATTGAAATCATCAAAAACCGTGATTTTATGGCCATTGATGAGGAGAGCTTCGACCAAATGTGACCCGATGAATCCAGCTCCTCCGGTGACCAAAATGTGCATGCCCGAACTTTAGATGAGAAGACGGGGACTCGTCGAGGGCAGATGCGAGGAAGCGCAGTAGAAGGGGGCTAGCGAAAGATGTCTCGAAAGGCTTCTTGACGTCTCGGATCGGATTGCCAGTTGAGAAAAAACTGTTTCTCGTCTTTTTTGCGGGCTTTTTGGTAGCGTTTAGGTGAGCGGTGAAGGTGGGCCGCATCGTTGTCGATGAAGTGAGCTTGGCCATCCTCATCAATAATGATGTTACTGGCTTTTAGGTCACCGTGGGTGATTTTGTTTTCAGCCATTTTTTTAAAAACGGCACGTAAATTTGAGGAGACTTCTTCGGGATGATCGTATTGATCGAGCGAAGTTCCTTTTTGGAATGGAGAAATCAGCAGTGCTCTGCGAGGGATGCCAAAGCGGGTTTCTTCGCAAAAGGCCAAGGGGCGAACGATGGGGATGCCGAGATCGGCCATTGCGTGGCCTGTTTCCCAGCTTTGGCGGGCACGAGAGCGGGTGAGGGCATAGCGGAGACGGCGGCGGAGGGAGAGGGACTTATATTGTTTGATGACCAGTGACTTTCCTCGAAGATCAACTTGAGTGACGGTAGAGCGTGAGCCGGGTTTCAAGATTGTGCCCGGCATATCCCATTTAATTTCGCGTACTAGTTCATCAGGTAAGGAATCGACGGCGAGTCCTTGGACGCCTGAGATCGTTGCTTTACAGATTGTCTCCATTGAGTCGGAGATGCGATTAGCTTTCATTCGACGAGAGTTTGCGGAGCCTTTTGATGAATTTGTCGAATCGTCGTCTTATTTTTCTCCTCGAAAAATAGGGGATCCTGGTGATGGGGAGGAGTTCAGTATGTTCAAAGCCATCGATTGCGTAAATTCGGTAGTCCGTTCCTTCCTCGTTCCATTTCAAGACTAAGTTCGAAGCACGCCAGTCAGAAAAATGAATCCCTAGTCTCAATAAGAAGTCGCGGAGTTCTAGGAGTTTCGATTCTAAACAGGGGTCAAATTTTTTGGTCTTTAGATGCTCTTCCAAATTGATTTCTCCGATAAAATCAAAGACATCACCAGATCCTTGGTCTGTGTTTACGGAGCCATAGAACATGGGAATATGCTGAAAAGCTTCAAAACCCGTTTTGAATATGAGTTTTTTGAAGATCCGATGTTCGGCTTTGGTAGGGGCGAAGCAAGAGGTTGACCTGAAGGTTGAGAAAATGCCTCTTCTACGCTTTTTTTGCTCAAGTTTAGATTTTACGACAAGCTTGATGCACTTTGAATGATCATCAGGGTGTCGATAGGTGACTCTGGCAGTTCCTTCTCCAATGAAATCGCTCTCTTTGAGTTGGATGATCATAGGTTTCTATTTTGGCTGCCCGGGATGAAGGCTGGGAAGTATTCTAAACACTGCCGACACCTTGAGCGATGAAGCCAATTTCCTTAAGTTGTTCCAAATTGAGGAGATTACGACCATCGAAGACGAAGGCGGGCTTGAGCATTTTTTCGTAGATACTTTGGAAGTCGAGTTCCTTGAATTCGTCCCACTCGGTGAGGACGGCGAAGGCGTGTGCATCTTGGCAGGCTTCTTCCGCGGAGGGGGAGATGTGGACTAAAGGGTGGTCTTCTTTGACTCCGAGATCGCTGCAGATTTTAGCTTTGGAAACTTTGGGGTCGTAAATGTGAATCTCCGCTTGTTCTTCGAGGAGGTCACGGCAGATATAGATCGCGGAAGATTCACGAGTGTCATTGGTGTCCTTTTTGAAAGCGAAGCCAAGGATGGCGATTTTTTTGCCAGCCACGGTGTTGAATAGAGTGGTGACGATTCGCTGGACAAAGCGTCGTCGTTGGTAGTCATTCATTTTGATGACCTGCTCCCAGTATTCAGCAACTTCAGTGAGACCATAGTGTTCGCAGAGGTAGACGAGGTTCAGGACGTCTTTCTGGAAGCAAGATCCGCCAAAGCCGACGGAAGATTTTAGGAATTTGGGGCCAATACGGGAATCGGTCCCGATGGCAGCAGCGACTTCGTCAACGTTAGCCTCGGTGGCTTCACAGATTGCTGAAATGGCATTGATGGAGGAGATCCGCTGAGCAAGAAAGGCGTTGGCGGTGAGCTTGGAAAGTTCTGATGACCATACGTTAGTGGTGAGGATTTTTTCGCGCGGGACCCAACGAAGGTAGATCTCAGCGAGGGTCTGGATGGCGTTTTGGCCTTCAGGCGTTTCAGCTCCTCCAATGAGGACTCGGTCGGGATTAAGGAGATCTTCGATCGCAGTGCCTTCGGCGAGGAATTCAGGGTTCGAAAGAACTTCGAAATTCACAGCGGACGGGCAATTATCGAGGATGGTGCGGATGGTTTCGGCAGTGCGAACGGGTAAGGTTGATTTTTCTACGACGATCTTATCTGTTGTTGAGATTTCGGCGATTTTTCGGGCGCAGAGTTCGATGTATTTAAGGTCGGCTGCTTTCCCGGCTCCCGTTCCGTAGGTTTTTGTGGGAGTGTTGACAGACATGAAAATGATGTCCGCTTCGGCGATTCCTTTTTCGACTTCGGTGGTGAAAAAGAGGTTTTTGTTCCGAGCTCCTGAGACCACTTGATCAAGTCCTTTTTCGTAGATGGGAAGGGTGTCACTGTTCCAAGCGGCGATGCGCTCGGGATTGATGTCGACTACGGTCACTTGAATGTCGGGACATTTGTGAGCGATGATCGACATAGTAGGGCCGCCAACGTAGCCTGCTCCGATACAGCAAATTTTCATAAAAATGAGGTGAGAAAAAAGAGGTTATCTATCAATCGAGGGTGACAGGATTTGTGTTTTACGCGAGAGCTTCTTGAGCCTCGCTTTATCGCGAGGATGACAGACAAATACGTCGGGTGAAACCGATCGAATTAGGGTTAATTTTTCAAGAGCTTGTGCAAGTGATTCGTCATCGAGTGAGAAGTCGATTTGGGCATTTTCTTGGGTGATTAAATTATTGGGATAGGGCAGAGGCGGGAGTCCTTCGATTAAGTTCACAAGTCGAAGGGGGCGGGTGACACCATTTTTTTCGGGGTATTTTCCGAGAAACTCGAGTGGCTCTTTTCCTTGGATTCTCCAGCGGTCCTCAAACCAAAAGACATCAGCTGGTGAGCGACGCCAAGCTTCTTCGAGGCTGTCGGCGCAGGCTTGGGCGGAAACTTCGGGAATTGGGGTGAAGCTGACTTTCCATTGGCATGTTCCTGTCGTTTCGCAGATCAATCTGATGAGCTTTCTCTTGGCCCGTTTTGCGATGAGATGGGGAAGGGGAGAGAGGGTGGTGGGCCGTCCAAAAAATGTCCCCGCCGCACCTCTGCTTCCGACCCGTTGATCGGCGAGAATGCCCATCGCTCCTCCATCTCTGACGAAGCTGATGAGGCGATGGGTCGAGGTTTGCTTGGGGAAAAGTTGAAGTCCTCTTCTTTTGCGGCGTCGTTCCACAACCGCGTTGATGAGCGCGTTATTAAGAGGGCGGTAGTGGGTCCCGACTTCGATTGTTCCACCGGTGAGAAAGACCGCTTGTGCAAGTAACTCCCAATTTCCCATATGGGGCGAAACGAGAACAAGGCCCCCTTTTTTACTTTCAGAGAGAATGTCATCCAGTCCCTCGAAGCTAAGGTGCTTTGCAATTTCGTCATCGTTGAGAAATGGGATCCGTAATGAGCAGAGAAGATTGGCTCCACTGCGTTCAAAAACTTCGGCGCTCAGATCCTGGATTTCTTCTGCGGTCTTTTCGTCCCCGAAAGCATAGGTGATATTTCGAATCACTTGCTGTCTTCGCTCCTTCATGAAGCGATGAGCGATTCTCCCGATGAACTCGCCTAACTTAAAGATTGTTTCGAGCGACATCAGGCCCAAGGCCCATTCTAAAATTCGGTAAAGGCAGTATTCAAGCCGATGGCTGATCGTGGGGGACGAAGTTCGACTCATGGAAGTGCGGCGACCGCAGGGATTTATCTAGCAGTGAAAAAAGTGAATGTTAAGTGTCAAAATTTCACTTAATTCTGCGTAAAAGAACTTCCATGCGCATTATTGCTCCTCTCCTAGGTCTTGTTTCTTTTGTTTCCGCTGCAGAAAAACCGAACATCCTCTTCATTTTTGCGGACGATATGGCTTATGAGGCGATTGGATCCCTCGGCATAACTGAGGTCAAAACACCTCATCTTGATAAGCTCTTTGCTTCCGGCACTCAATTTACTCACGCCTATAATTCAGGTGGGTGGAATGGAGCGATTTGTGTTGCGAGCCGGAATATGATGATGACGGGGCGTAATCTTTGGTTTGCCCAACAAGAAGAGAAGAAGATGGAGGAACGCCGCCTCTGGCCACAGCTCATGAGTGATGCTGGATACACGACTTACATGACAGGGAAGTGGCATGTCAAAGCGAAGGCCCAAGATCTCTTCGATCATGTGGGAGATGTTCGTCCCGGCATGCCAAATGACGTTGAGAAAGGTTATAATCGTCCTGTCAAAGGAGAGCCTGATCCTTGGGATCCCACTGATCAATCAAACAATGGTTTCTGGAAGGGTGGGAAGCATTGGTCTGAAGTTGAAGCTGATACCGCAGTCAAATTCCTCAATATGGCTAAGGAGGATACGAAGCCCTTTTTCTTCTATTTAGCCTTCAATGCTCCTCATGATCCAAGGCAGTCGCCTCAAGAGTTTCTCGATAAGTATCCGGTCGAAAAAATTAGGACTCCCGAGAACTACCTCGACGCCTACCCGCATCGCGAGGTGATGAAGTCTCCGCATTCTCTCCGTGATGAAAAACTCGCGCCGATGCCTCGCACTGAATACGCGGTTAAGGTCGCTCGTCGGGAATACTTTGCTCTCATCACCCACATGGATGCTCAGATTGGTCGCGTGCTCGAAGCTCTCGAGAAAAATGGTCAGCGTGAAAATACCTACATTGTCTTCACCGCTGATCATGGTCTTGGATGTGGGCGTCACGGACTTCTCGGAAAGCAGAACATGTATGATCACAGCATCCGTGTTCCTTACGTCGTCGTCGGCCCTGGTGTCGAAGCGGGTGAAAAGATCTCCAGCCCGATCTATATCCAAGATACCGTTCCCACTTCGCTCGAAGCCGTAGGTGCCGAGGTTCCTGAACACATCCAATACCAAAGCTTCATTCCGGTTTTGAAAGGTGAGTCAGCTGGCCGTCCTCATATTTACAATGCCTACCTCGAGGACGCTCAGCGTGCCATGACCAAGGACGGTTATAAGCTCATTCTCTATCCCGGCGGGAGCATCGCTCGGCTTTATAACCTTGAGAAAGATCCCTTTGAGAAACACGACCTGCTCGAAAAGGGAGAGAGTAAAGAAGTCGCTCAGAAGCTTTTTGAGGTGCTCAAATCCGAGGCCAAAGTCCATGGCGACGAACTCGTCTTTGGCGAGTATCCCGCTTTGAAATAGAGCCATTGACCGCGTCACTCTGACGCTCAAAAATTGGCAATGCGCGTCAATTTGGCGCGCACGCTCCAATCTGACGCGGCAAGACCCTTGCAGCTGCAAGGATTCCCATGCTGGCACAGCACCTGCCAGAGAGTTTGCAAAACCGGTCTGGGCGAACTCCCAGACTTTTTAAACTCTACTGAACAAAAAGAAATAGAATCATGGCTAAAATCCTCGGAATTGATCTCGGAACCACGAACTCCTGCATGTCTGTCATGGAGGGGGGAGAAGCAACCGTCCTCGAAAACTCAGAAGGCGCACGCACCACTCCTTCGGTGGTCGCCTTTGCAAAAAATGGCGAGCGTCTCGTCGGTCAGGCTGCGAAACGTCAGGCTGTTACGAATGCTAAAAACACCGTCTTCTCGGCAAAGCGGCTCATCGGTCGTAAGTTCGATGAACTCACTGACGCCGACAGGCGCGTCCCTTACACCATCGTAAAAGCCGATAACGGCGACGCTCACATCGAGGTCGAAGTTGAAGGCGAAAAGAAGGTTTTCTCTCCGCAAGAAATCGCCGCTATCGTTCTCGGTAAGCTCAAGGCTGATGCCGAGGCTAAATTGGGTGAAACGATCACGGAAGCCGTCATCACGGTTCCTGCTTACTTCAACGACTCACAGCGTAACGCGACCAAAGCGGCGGGTGAAATCGCGGGGCTCAAAGTCCGCCGTATCATCAACGAGCCGACCGCCGCTTCACTTGCATACGGTCTCGATTCCAAGACCGACCAACAGGTCGCGATTTATGACCTCGGTGGTGGAACCTTTGATATCTCTGTTTTGGAGATCTCCGATGGCGTCTTCGAAGTTCTCGCGACCGATGGTGACACCCAGCTTGGTGGTGACGATTGGGACAACGCGCTCATCGATCACATCGTAGCCGAATTCAAAAACAGCGAAGGGATTGACCTCTCTGGCCAGCCCGATGCCCTCCAGCGGATCAAGGAAGAAGCCGAGAAAGCCAAGATCGCGCTTTCCTCTTCTCAGAACTACGACCTTAACCTTCCCTTCATCACGGCTGACGCCACCGGGCCAAAGCACATCCAGGTTGAGCTTTCCCGCAACAAGTTGGAGCAGCTCACCGATCACCTTTTCGAGCGCACCAAGAAGCCCGTCACCGACTGTCTTAAGGAAGCCGGCGTGAGTGCTGGTGAACTTGATGAACTGGTTCTCGTCGGTGGTATGACCCGCATGCCTCGTGTCGTTGAGACTGCCAAAGAACTCGCCAGCAAGACTCCTCACCAAGGGGTGAACCCTGACGAAGTGGTCGCAATCGGTGCTGCCATCCAAGGTGGAGTTCTCCAAGGTGACGTGAAGGATGTTCTCCTTCTCGACGTGACTCCTCTCACTCTCTCCATCGAGACTGAAGGCAGCCGCGCCACTGCCATGATCGAGCGCAACACCACCGTGCCGGTTAAGAAATCTCAGGTCTTCTCGACCGCTGCTGACAATCAGCCTGCTGTTGATATTCGTATCTGTCAGGGCGAGCGCCCGCTCTTCGCTGACAACAAATTGCTCGGCAACTTCCAGCTCTCTGGGATCGACGCCGCTCCTCGTGGGATGCCTCAGATCGAGGTGACCTTCGACATCGACGCGAACGGAATTCTCCATGTTTCTGCGAAGGACAAGAACTCCGGCAAAGAGCAGAAGATCTCCATCGAAGGTTCAAGTGGTCTTTCTGAAGAAGAGATCGAGAAAGCGAAGCGCGAAGCTGAAGCTCACGCAGATGAAGATAAGAAGCGCGCTGAAGCCGTCGACACCAAGAACAAGGCCGAGTCCATGGTCTATCAGGTGGAGAAGCAAATCGGTGAACTCCCTGAGGAAGCTCCTGCCGATCTTAAGGAAATGCTCACAGGCAAGCTGGATGCCGTCAAAGGCGCTTTGAAGGCTGACGATCTCGATCTCATCAAGTCCACCACCGAAGATCTTGAGAAATCTCTCGGCGAACTCGCCCAGGCTGCGCAAGCTGCCGGCGCTCAAATGCCCGACATGGGTGGAGCACCGGACGTTGAGCCCGCAGATGGTGACGATGGCGAGCCACGTCAGGCCAAAGGCAAAGTTGTCGACGCTGAGGTTGTCGATGCTGATGCGGAAACTTCAGACAAATAATCCATCCCCCCCCAATAAAATGTCAGAAACGAAAATCATCGGAAAGCCCGACTCGAAAGAAGCCGTAGCATTAGCCCTCCTTGAGCGAATCCAACATCACCAGTTGGCGGACAAGCAAGAGGTGGACCGATCGGAGCGGGGGACTTTAACCCTCTTCGATCAATGCCTTCGCGTTGTGAACGGAAAGACGCCTGCTCAGGCTCGTTTCGAACTCGACGAGATTACCAAAAAAATCGACGAAAAATATCAGGAGGAAGACTCCTAATTAGAAACCCCTTTCTCCCGCCTCTCGGTGGGAAAACAAAACCAAAAAACAAACAAACTAAAACAACATGTCTAGTATCAAACCACTCGGAAACCGCGTTCTCGTGAAGCGGCTCGAAGCAGAAGCAGTCTCCGCCGGAGGCATCGTCCTCCCTGACTCCGCTCAGGAAAAGCCACAGGAAGCTGAAGTCACCGCACTCGGCACTGGCGGCTCTGACGAAAACGGCAAAGACATCGTCTTCGATGTCAAAGTCGGCGACAAGGTCCTCATCTCCAAATACGGCGGCACAGACGTGAGCGTCGGTGGCGAAGAGCAACTCATCCTCTCTCAGTCTGACATCCTCGGTGTCATCACTGACTAATCCTCTTTTAACTCAATAACTAAATAACCCAGTAACTAATACTATGGCTAAACAACTCCAATTCGACGAAGCAGCACGTCAAGCCCTCCTCCGAGGTGTCACAAAGCTCGCACGCGCAGTCAAAGCAACTCTAGGACCGTCAGGTCGTAACGTCATTCTCGACAAAAAATTCGGTTCTCCAACCGTGACCAAAGACGGTGTCTCGGTCGCTAAGGAAATCGAGCTCGAGTGCCCTTACGAAAACATGGGTGCTCAATTGATTAAGGAAGTTTCTTCCAAGACCTCCGACATCGCAGGTGACGGAACGACTACCGCTACGGTCCTCGCCGAAGCCATCTACAAAGAAGGTCTCCGCAACGTCACCGCTGGTGCAAACCCAATCAGCCTTCAGCGTGGTATCCTCGAAGCTTCGAAAGCAATCGTGGCCAAGCTCGCTGAGATCTCTAAAGAGGTCTCCGAGTCTAAGGAAATCGCACAGGTTGCCACTGTCTCCGCGAACTGGGACCAAGAAATCGGCAGCATCATCGCTGAGGCCATGGACAAAGTCGGCAAAGACGGAACCATCACGGTTGAAGAAGCCAAAGGCATCGAAACCACTCTCGACGTTGTTGAGGGAATGCAGTTCGACAAAGGTTACCTCTCTCCTTACTTCGTCACCGATCCAGACACCATGGATTGCAAACTTGAAGGCGCATACGTCCTCATCAACGAGAAGAAGATCTCTAACCTCAAGGACCTCCTCCCAGTGCTCGAGAAGATTGCCAAAACTGGCAAGCCTCTCCTCATCATTGCTGAAGACGTCGAAGGAGAAGCACTCGCTGCTCTCGTCGTGAACAAGCTCCGTGGAACTCTCAACATCGCCGCTGTGAAAGCTCCTGGCTTTGGTGATCGTCGCAAGGCCATGCTCGAAGATATCGCAGTTCTTACCGGTGGTCGTTGCATCACGGAAGACCTCGGCATCAAGCTCGAGAACATCGAACTCGAAGACCTCGGTGAGGCTAAGAGCATCGTGATCTCGAAAGAAGAGACTGTCATCGTTGAAGGTGGCGGTGGCTCCGAAGCCATCTCCGGCCGTGTGAACCAGATCCGTAAGCAGATCGAAGACACCACTTCTGACTACGATCGCGAGAAGCTCCAAGAGCGTCTTGCTAAGCTTGCTGGCGGCGTTGCTGTCATCAACGTCGGTGCTGCCACTGAGTCCGAGATGAAAGAGAAGAAGGCCCGCGTTGAAGACGCCCTTCACGCCACCCGCGCCGCTGTCGAAGAAGGCATCGTGCCAGGAGGTGGAACCGCTCTCATCCGTGCCACTGCTCTTACCGGCGAACTTGGTCTCTCCGGGGACGAAGCAACCGGAGCAGGCATCATCATCTCCGCGATCGAGGCTCCCCTCCGTCAGCTTGCCGCAAACGCAGGCCTCGAAGGTGCTCTCATCGTCGAGAAAGTGAAGAACGCCAAAGGCAACGATGGATACAACGTCGCCACTGGCGAGTATGTTGACCTCATCGAAGCTGGTGTTGTTGATCCTACCAAAGTGACCCGTTCTGCACTCCAGAACGCCGCTTCGATCGCAGGATTGATGCTCACCACTGAGGCTCTCATTACTGATCTTCCTGAGCCTGAGCCAGCTGGCGGCGGTGACCACGGTCACGACCACGGCGGCATGGGCGGCATGATGTAAGTCGCCGCTTCGCGGAAATTCTAAATCCTAGAATTTAAAAATCTAAACAAGCTGGGCAGGGAAACTTGCCCGGCTTTTTTTGGAGAAATTTTCGGGAATAAATAAATTTGCAACTTTTGGAATAAGGAGGTCTTCCCGTGCTTCTCATGTTCGTAATTATGAAAGCATTATCAAAAACAACTCGTCAATTCACCGCCTTCTTCGTTCTCACTTTCTTCGCGATTGCGGGACTCGGAATCGCTCAGGCTGAAGAACTCAACTCGGGCAGCTGGCAGAAGAAATCCTACTCAGCCGCAGGAAGTTGGAAGATTGAATCAGAAGGGGAACAGAAATTTCTCGTCATCAATAACCTCAAAACGAAGTCTGGCCCGAACCTCACCCTCTTCCTTTCTCCTCTTTCGGCATCGAAGGCCAAAGGAAGTAATGCCACCCAAGGTTCCTTGAAGCTCTCTCTCCTTCCAAGTCATCGTGGTAGCCACAAGATCGCACTTCCTAAAGGAACCAACCTTTCGAGGTATCAATCGGTCCTGATTCACTGCGAGAAATTCTCAAAGCTCTGGTCCGCTGGACAACTCTAAATTCATCAGTGTTGTTACTGGGAAGCCGGATTGCTCTTTCGAGAGCGTCCGGCTTTTTTGTGCCATGGAGTAGTGGAGTCTCGCCGCCTTCGCTTGGAGAGTTCCTTACCTTCTTGGAATCTTCTCAGATTCATAGAGAGTAGGGCATGCTTTGGCTCCTTGGACTAACCATCGTCTTGTTGATTCTTCGCCTCGTCTTCTTCAAGGGGCCGATGGCTCCGGTCACAAACGAGATCCCACGGGGGATCCTAGACATGCACTGCCACACCGCAGGCTTCGGAGCGGGGGAAAGTGGTGCGCGGGTTTCTCGGACCTTACGCGAAAGCTGGAAGTTCAAACTCTACCTCAAGATCTTCGGAACCACTGAAGCCGAGCTGAAGGAAAAAGGCGACGGCCGCGTCATGCAGATCATCGCCGACTCCATTCGAGGGTCAGAGCATGTCGATGATGCCGTCATCCTCGCGATGGATGCGCCCTACGATGCTCAGGGAAAGCTCGATGAAGAAGCGCTCGAGGTCTTCGTCCCTAATCGCTTTGTCGGAGAAGAGGTGAAGAAGCACAAAGCCCTCCACTTCGGTGCCAGCGTCCACCCGAACCGAGAGGATGCGCTCGCGGAATTAGAGTGGTCCAAGGCCAATGGCGCGGTCTTCGTGAAATGGCTGCCCAATATCCAAGGCATCGATCCCTCCGATGAACGCTACCGCGACTACTACCTCAAGCTTGTAGAGCTCGATCTCCCGCTCCTCACACACGTAGGAGATGAGGATTCCTTTTCAAAAACCGATAACGCCCTTGGCGATCCCAAGTTGCTCAAATTCGCTCTCGATTGTGGCGTCCGTATCATCGCGGCCCATGTCGCCAGCTCCGGCGAGCGGGATGGGGAGGAGAATATCGAGCGCCTTCTAAAGCTGATGCCTTCGTATCCCAATCTCTTCGCCGACCTCTCGACTCTGACTCAATTCAACCGCGCCAAGTATTTCCCGCAAGTCCTCAATGATGAACGACTCAAAGGCCGCGTCATGTATGGCACCGATTACCCGCTCACCAACACGCCGCTTGTTACTGCACTTCAATTTCCTCTGCGCCTCACCCTGAAGCAAATATGGGAGATCGTTCGGACCAAAAATTCCTGGGATCGCGACGTGAAACTCAAGGCCGCACTGGGGTGCCCGGCAGACGTCTTCGAACTCAGCCGGACTTTTCTTCGGGTGGATTAAGCACGGAGCGGTGGCGTCTCGCCACCGAGTTTTCAAGAGCGATCATGCGAAGCAAAGGCAGCGGGACGCCGCTACTCCGTCTTTTCAGAGCGTAGACGAAAGGTTGCAGAGAGATTCATAGAAATCACGGTAAATCATGCCAAAGGGCAGGCCACTAAGCCCTATGGTCGCAACTCTGCTGTAAAATCCTCAACTGCTAAACCGCTTTTCCAGATAGGACCGGAAGACTAGGCAACTTCCACCTCCAGTGATGAAATGAATGACTCGCTTGACATCCTTTGAGAAATCTCATTCGGAGAGGCGCATTCGAAAAAGAGTTCAACTGCCTCTACGAGATTTTTCTTCGCCTCCTCGACAGAATCTCCTTGAGAGGCCACATCGACCTCAGGACACAGCCCAACAAAGCCTGAACCCTCGCGGGTAAACAAGGCTGTAAATGATTTAGTCATGCCGCAACCTACCACAATTTGAGATTCGAGCGCTAGGGGAGGAATTTCCAAGGGTACCGAAACCTTTTAGGGTTTCAGGTCCGTGAGGGCGGCTCAAGCCATCGTAGACAGGATGATTGGGAATCTCTTTCATTCAGATTTCGAATCCACGGCGGGAGCGGGTTTGCCTGCGCTTTCTTCGCTGTTGGGAGTTGGAGCGAAACGATCTCCGTCAAAGGTGAACTCAGCCCAGACATATTTCTTGTCCGGACTCATGAAGTTTTCTTTCCCAGTCACCTGGATGAGTTCACCGCTTGGAGGAAGATCATAATTGAGCCAGATATACTTTTTTTGCGTCGGGTAGTTCAGGTGTCCCTTGTATTTTTTCCGGTATCGATCGAGCACGAATTCCTTGGTGATGCTCGGTAGAATCGTGGCCTTTTCGGGAATCCACTTCTCCTTACGATAGCGCCAGAATTCGGGTCGTCCGACCGTGATTCGGATCAACTCGCCTGGCTTCGCCTTCCTCTCGTTTTCAATCTCGTAAAGTGACTCCCGACCACTGCGGTGACAGATCGCGATCAAGGGTTCTTCGCCTTTTTCAAAGATGCGGATCGAGATCGAGAATGCCCCGGCATCGACTACTGGAATGGTGAATTCGGCATGGAGGTAAGTGGGAGTCAGAGTTTCTCTGTCGATAAAGGCGATTCTCCGCTCCAAGGAGTCATCAACATTTTCGAAATAGGAGCGTGATAGGAGGAGGTAAAAGTCTAAGGCCGAGCGTGGTGGACTTGATCGCTGCTTAAGCAGTTTCGACTCGGCTTCAGTCAGTTTGACTGGGCGCCATTCGTAGTCCGAAGCCTCCTCCACGGGGGACAATAATTTGACATGCCGAACGCGGTCGTCGCAAAAGGCGGTGAGAGTCATCAACAATGGCAAGATGGATAAAACGAGTTTCATTTTCAGGAGTGGGGTTTGAAATTTGCTACCTCCTACTGGGGGAGCTTTTTCAGTTCTGGTTTAGGTTTCTGTTGGCCTCCTGACTTCGTCTTTGAAGCGGTCGCGGCTTGGGCAGCTCCGCTTTGTTTTTCCTTGGCTTTTGGGGGAGGTTCTTTGGCGAACTCATCGGCATCGACCACGACAATGGTGAGCGAGCCTTGGCCGCCACTCTCAGATGCTGGCTGATAGAGGGCTGAAAAGTAGTCACCGTTCGTTGCTTTAATACGTAGTGATACCTCTCCTCGAGAATCGTTCGTTGAACTGTGTGACGCTCCCTCCTTCTTTGCCCAAGTGTGAAAGGACTTTGCGCATGCGTTGTAGAGAATCAGCGCAGCATCACCTTTCTTTGCTTGATCGAGAGTCAGTTCGTATGTCGTTGTGAACACTCCACCAAAGCTCCCAGTATGACTGCTAGGGATCGAGACTCGACTCTCCTTGGCCGCCTTCGTCATCAGATCTCGCCATTCGCTGCCTAAGTCGCCTCCAAATGCTAGCTGTGAAACAATGGCGAACACAAAGGGGATAATCGAAAAAGCTTTCATGATGATTGTATGGGTTGGTCGTTTTTTGTCGAACGTCCAAGGTCTGCCCTCTACTGGGAGCGCTCCTCCAATTTTGGTTTAGGTGTCGCATCGGCCTTCGGCTTTGACTCCGGTGCGGTAGTGGCTTGGTCAGCGTCGTCTTTTTCGCCTTCTTCCTTCTGTGGGGTCATCGACGAAATTGACTTCTGATCGCCACTGATAATCCGCCGAACTTCGTCTCTGATTTTTCCGTAGTCTGGTCTATTCGTGTAGAAACCGTAGGTCTTGTGTGCCCCTCCTTTCCTGTAGCCGTCCAAATGGTATCGCCGGTCTTTTGGGCCAATCGCTCCTTCGGCTCTCGCAAATTCGGTTGCGGACGGGTAACAGCCTATCGAAAAATGCTGATCCAAGGTGTCATCTCCGGACTTAAGAATAAACTTCCACGCAAGTGGGCGCTCACCCTTTAACTCATAGTATTCGAGGGCAAATACTCGAACCTTTCCTGTCTGGAATTGATCGCAAATGAAGAAGCCTTTCTCGGTTAAATCCTTGTGCTTGCCTGTATCTCGCGCAGCTCTCAGTTCGGTGATTTCCAAATTCGCGGCCTTCGTCTGGCCGGCACCCCAGTAAGCTTGAATTAGCTTCATTCTGATATCCCAATCCAGCGGTTCAAGTTTCTTAAGGGTCTTCCAATGCTTGATTGCTTCTTTGTAATCATCCTTAAGGTAGTTCAATAACCCGAGATTGTAGAGAGCCCATGAATTCGTTGGGTTTAATTTGAGGGCATCCGCTAACTCCTTCTGTGTCGGCTTTTTAGCAACACTGGTTGCCATCAATAGTGTGAGGATTAAGAGTGTCTTCATTTTCGTTGGGAAGGTTCAGGAACTTACGACCCTCACCGCGAGAGATTTACCAGCTTCGATCAATGCAGCTTATCCCAACGAATCTTGAAAATCCAAAACAAACTTAAGTGATGGGCAAGTTTTGCGACGCTTCCTTTCATTCGAGAGGTCGGAGTTGGTTGAGGAGGGGGAACCGAAAAGGCGCGAAAGTAGCTAAGGGGTGGGGGATACACCGCGAGAACCGTAGCCGAAAGCTGTGCTTTTGGTGCGGACGACAAGTGCGCGGGCTTAAGCGAGATTTTACCACAGAATACGCCGAAGACACAGAAGTTGAGGAGCGTAGTCTCAATTTCTGATTTGCATGTGGAACCCGGTGAACTCGTAGCGTCTTTCCAACTGTTCACGCGAGAGCAATTCTCGACCAAGCATCGGATCGCCGACAATGAAACGCTCACCTTCTTGTCCGAGGATTGCGATAAAGTGACCAATCGAACCGAGCCTGACGCCGACGACGGCCGGAAGGCCATCCTCAGGGGTGAATCCCTTCGTGAAAGCGAAGTTGACCTCACATCCGCGGGATCGCGCGGCTCTTGCCAAATACCAAGCCTCCGTGCCGTCCGCGTATGAGTGAGCTTCTTTTGCGAGCTCGGCCTCGCTCACCTCGATTCCCAGTCCTTTCAGTATGGTCGCGGTAGAAGCAGCTCCGCAGGTCGATGGGGTGCTCTGAAGGCAAACTTCACCATCCCATTCGTCCTGAAAGGTGCCCGCCGGAATTGGCCCAATGAAGGGCTTAATCATCGGTGCAATCGAGAATGCCGCCACGCCAAGCAGCGGGAGAACGAGAATGATCCGTGGTAAAAGGGTGGCAACCAATCCTCCGGCAAGGCCGATCAAGACAATGAGAAGTTCCGTCCCTGCAATACTGCGGAATTGGTAATACCAACTCGGTTCCGGAAAAATGTGAGCGTAATACGCCGCAAAACTTGCTCCAGGAATTGCGGCCACCGATGCCAAGAGAGCAAAAAGAAGCCGCTTCTTGATTGGGGCGTTCTTAGCAACGCGGTAAACCACGAAGAAAGCGGTGAAAGCCAGAATTGCGGAGATGACACCGAGCCAGTTTGGGTTCATTTTTTAGGGGGTGTCCGAGGCCCGCGACTGGGGGTGCTCCTTCGATTCTGGTTGGAGTTTAGAATCACTCTCCGAATTCAATTCCTGATCGGTAGCGGGTTGGTCAGCGTTGAGTTGTTCTGCCTTGGTTGGTTGGAGCCACATTGCTGCGCTGTAAACCTTGTCGAATCCTTTCGGCTTTAGGTTGGGGTAATACTCAAACACTCCAGCGCCGTAGTCTCGTAACCATCGGAAGGATTCCTGTTCTTCTCGCGTGTTGAGGTCGCCGGCGATCAGCTGAAACTGGTCGGGGTGGTTACCAAAGGCTTCGCCGACAAGAGCCATCTTGAGGTAGCTCATCGCTCCGTCTGTGCGTGAGTTGAGAAGTTCGCGAAGCCGCGTCTCAATTGAATTACTTTCGAAGGATTGGCTGCGGGCGTAAAGCACCTTCTCGGAGCCTACCAGCGCTTCATCGCACGATACCAGAGCGGCTGCAATCATGAGGCATTGGATCAGGCTCTTCATTTCTCGGCAGAGAGGTATTAGTAGGCTTCGAGGAGGTTATCTCCAAGAACTCTATCGAGGAACCTTTAGCGACTTTGTTTTTAAATCAAGGAGAACTACGTTGCTTGTCTGGCCGATTAGGCCCACGGAGCGGTGGAGTCTCGCCACCGAATCATGCGAAGCGAAGGCGGCGGGACGCCGCCACTCCGTGTTTATTGTGATCAACGAGACAGGCTCGCGATCTACTTTTTCTTCTTCTCCAAGCTCACAGGGAAGTCGGCCTGCGTGTACATCTGGCCGGACGAGCGGTCTTTGGTTTCTTTGCGAATCTTGGCGACGGTGGCTTCGGTGACTTGAGGGGCGCGGTTGTTCCAGTTGGCGCGGATGAAGGTGCTGATGTCTGCGATGTCTTGGTCCTTGATGCTGGGGTTCTGTCCGAGTCCGGGCATGAAGGCGAGGGGCTTGAATTCCTTGCCGTTGATTTTAATGGGGCCGGTGAGGCCATGAAGGAGGATTTTGACAAGGCGGGTTTGGCTTCCGGTGACCCAGTCCGAGTTGTCGAGTTGCGGGCCAAGGTTTTCGAGGCCCGCGCCATCGGCTCCGTGGCAACCGATGCAGGCTGCTCTGGTGCTGTAGAGTTCTTTACCACGATTGAAGGAGATGAGGTGCTCGCCTTTGAGTAAGGTGGCGGGATCGATTTGCTTTTGGGGACCTTTTTTTGATTCCGCGATCCACTTGTCGAAGTTCTTTTCGCTATAGCGGCCGTCATTGACCTTGGCGAAGAGGGCGGCATTTTCGGAAAGACCGGAGATGGCAGCTTCTTTGAGGAAATCGACTTTAGGATTTTTCTTCAAGAGGGAGACGAGAGCCTCTTGCGCTTCGCTGCTGTGAGTGGAGGCAAGAACGCGCGCTTGGTAGGGGAGCGTCATGGGCTTGGCCGAAATTTGAGTGACGGTGGAGGTCAGCTTTTGCAGTTCCGAATCTGGGAGAGAAAGAGCGGCGTAGAGCGCGGAGGAGATGAGTTCGTCGTCCTTTGTGGAAGCCAAAACCTTGCTAAGGTGATCAGCAGTGAGAGCGCCAAGGCCTTCGAGGGTCCAGATGAGGTGGGTGGCCGCGAGCTTGTCATTACTGCCGCTCATGAGGTCGGCAGTCAAAGGTGCGGGATCGACCTTGCGGGCGATGAGCTCGGCTTGCGAGAGGTCACGAACCTGCCCGATGGGGCTGCGGAGGTTTTCGATGAGGGTTGCGGTCTCTGCTTTGGCGAGATCCTGGACTTTCGCGATGGGCTTGTCGGCCGCGCGGATGCGGTAGATGCGACCGTGGCCAAAGCCGGGGCCTTCGAGTCCACGGCTGAGCGTTTGCTCGCGGAGGTAGCTCGTCATGTAAGTGCGGTGCTGGATGATGCCGTGATACATGTCGAGAAGGTAGAGCGAGCCATCAGGCGCGTTGTAGAGATTGACGGGGCGGAAGCGCTCGTCGGTCGAGCTGAGGAACTCACGATTCTCGATGGGGTGAGATCCGGTGAGCTTTCCGTCCTTGGCTTCGACGTCGATCATCTTGACCAATTGTGCGGCGGACTCACAGACGAAGGCGCGACCGTCGTATGAGGTGGGAAAATTGTTTCCCCGGTAGATCACGGGGCCGCAAGCGCCGGTGGCATTGATGAGTTTGAAGGTCTTGGGGTCGATGGTGTTGTCTTTGTATCCATTCAGAGAAGAGATGTAGGCGCGGTTGAGGCCTGGGGTAACGCGGCCGGGATGAACGCGGTTGTTGCCAGCTCTTCCCGAGATGCTGGTCTTCATTTTGACGGTTTTGTTCCCGAGAAGAAGATTTGGAAGAACGCGATCCCCGATGAGAAGGGTGCTGTTTGAGTTGTGGAAGATGCGGCCAAAGTTGTCGTGGCTGAGTCCCCACTGTCCGCGGGTGTGAGTGCTTTCTTTGACGACCTTGTTTTCACCAGCGATGAATTTAAAGCGGGCGTTCGACTTGGCATTATACATCCAGTTGTCGATGTTGGTCATCATGCCATTCGTCTTGTGCTCCACGTTCCCGCCGGGGGCGTATTGGGAATCGACGACGACAGGCTCGGCGGTCGGCTTGTCGCCATCACTTGCGACGAAGTAGAGCTTATCTTGGTCACCATAGAGGATGCCGCCGGGGACCACCGCGATAGAGCGGGGGAGAACGAGTTGATCAAGGAAAGTGGTGC
Source organism: uncultured Verrucomicrobiales bacterium (assembly GCA_937928545.1). Lineage (GTDB taxonomy): Bacteria > Verrucomicrobiota > Verrucomicrobiia > Verrucomicrobiales > Akkermansiaceae > SW10. Next base: position 16,455 of record CALGJQ010000025.1, on the reverse strand, counting down.
GTTTGTCTGCCTTTCCGTCGCCATTGGTGTCTTCAAGAATGGCAATGCGGCCGGTGGGCTTGTCTTCTTCAGTGCCGTCGATGTTGGGCATGTAGCCACGCATTTCGCAGACCCACATGCGGCCGGAGGCGTCGAAGGTGAGGGCGACGGGTTTTTCGATGAGAGGCTCGGCTGCGACGGCTTCGATGACGAAGCCTTTTTCGATGGTGAAAGTCTTGAGGGCTTCATCGACACTCAGAACGGGGGCAGGTGGGATTAATTCCTCAGGGACAATCTTGCCCATGGCGTTGTGGTCTTTTCGGTCGCCTTGCTGGGCGAAGGCGGTGGAGACAGAGACCAATCCGATGAAAGAGTTGAGTGCAAATCGCTTCATGTCTTCATGAATACTCGCGAAACCTTTGATTACTAACGAAAATTTGCGAAAAAGAGGTCTCTTAGAGATCGACCTCAGGAGCTAATTTGGCGAAAGTGTTGTGGTGAAGAGCTTTTTCATCTTTTTGCTCGCTGTGATCCCGACTTTCGGGGAGGTGCTTTTTGACGGCAAAACCCTGAAGGGCTGGAGCGTTCAGAAGGGAGAAGAGAAGTTTTGGCGGGTTGAAGAGGGGGTGATTATCGGAGGTTCTCTCAAGGAAAAGGTTCCTCACAATACCTTTATTTCCTCGGCAAAGCGCTACGGGGATTTTGAGCTGACGCTGCAGGTGAAAGTGGTCGGGAAGAAGCCCAATGCGGGGATTCAAATCCGCAGTGAACGGATCAAGGATCACCATGAAATGATCGGTTATCAGGCGGATGTTGGGCCGAGTTGGTGGGGGAAGCTCTATGACGAGTCACGCCGTCGCAAGGTGATTGGGAATTGGGTCTCCGAAGAAGCGGGAAAGGCGAGTAAGGAGGGTTGGAATGATTATAAGATCCGCTGTGAAGGGAAACGGGTCCGGATTTGGCTCAATGGAGTGCTCACTTGTGACTATACCGAGAAGGACGACGATATTCCGCTGACGGGATACATTGCATTGCAAGCACACAGCGGCCCTCCCTTTGAGGTGAGCTACCGGAAGATTGAGATTAAGGAGTTGTAGAACCTCTTAGCTTACGACCTCGCCGTCGGCGTCTGAATTGTCCGCTTAGCTAGTGCGAATCTCGTGCTAATTTGTAGGATTGCCGCCGTTTCTTGGGAACAGTTACTAGTGCAGAGGATTTCATCATTGATGATTCTTACTTTTTGGAGTAAGAACATTTTAGTGAAAGTGACATCAAAAGGTCAGGTGACCATTCCGCAGGGAATTCGCGAGCGTAGCGGAATTACTTGTGGGACTGAGATTGATTTCGTGATTCGAGGGGATGAAGTCGTCATCAGCAAAAAAAAAGAGGAACAAAGCCAGATTGATTCGTGGCTTGAAGAAGTGGCTGGCTGTGGGACTTCTGGCCTTTCGACCGACAAAATTTTGGAGATCACGAGAGGTGAAAACTAAAAGATGATCTTGGTTGATACGAATGTGATTCTTGATGTGATCAATCGAGACGAAAAATGGTTCGATTGGTCTGCTCAAATGATTCGGGAGCAAGGGGACTCGGAGCTCTTCATCAATGTCGTGATTTATACCGAGCTCATACCGGCATTTAGGGAAGCGGATGAGGTGAGGGGTTTTCTGCGAAAGAGTCCGTTTTTGAGAAAGCCTTTGCCCTTTGCGGCAGCTGCTCCAGCAGCCAGAGCCTTCAAGGAATATCGATCACGGGGAGGAGTTAAGACGGCTCCGCTTCCGGACTTTTTTATTGGGGCTCATGCAGAGGCAGATGGCTTGAAGATCTTGACTCGCGATACAAAGAGATACCGGATGTATTTTCCTGAGGTGTCTTTGATTTGTCCGTAGTGCTCTTTAGTGGGTCTCGGGGTTTGTCGGTGGCCTGCGGGGGAGTTTTTTTTGAGGAGAGGGGCTGTCTACTTGGCCCTTGAGTCGTGGGCATGAAAAACTCAGGGCGATGCCCTGAGCTGAGATATGTCGCTCCTTTGGGGGTTGGAGACTGGCTTGAGGGTACTCGGGCTAAAGCCCAAGCTCCTTAGTTGGCCATCACGCCATCGGCGTCTTCGTGTTGTTGTTCGGCTTGCTCTAGGTCGTATTTCTCTTTCGCAATGACGCGGATGAGTTTTGGTAGGCTGCCCTCCCAGTCGGCGAGGAGTTCTTTGGCTCTTGGCGAGTCAGTTTTCTCAGCGTGTTGCTCGATGAGGTCTTTCATCTCGGCGATGTCTTGCTCGCGTTTGACGGGGCGGGCTACGACCATCTCGGGATTGAGGCGGCTTTGGAACTTTCCATCGATGTCGTAGATGTAGGCGGTTCCGCCTGACATTCCGGCACCGAAGTTCTTTCCGGTGAGGCCGAGGATGACGGTGAGGCCATTGGTCATGTATTCGCAACCGTGATCGCCAACGCCTTCGCAGACGGAGGTGGAACCAGAGTTTCGCACGCAGAAGCGCTCGCCTGCGCGACCATTGACGAAGAGCTTTCCGCCGGTCGCTCCGTAGAGGCAGGTGTTGCCGACGATGGAGTTCTTAGAGGCGACGAATTTTTCGCAGATGTCATCGGGAGGACGAACGATGATTTCGCCATTGCTCATCCCTTTGCCAACGTAGTCGTTTCCTTCTCCGATGAGGGTGAGTTTGATGCCACCGCAGAGGAAGGTGCCGAAGGATTGACCAGCGGAGCCGTGGAAGGTGAGGTCGATCATCTTGGCGGGGAGGCCGTGGTTTTCGAAGACCTCAGCGACGCGGCCAGCGGTGCGGGTGCCAATGTTGCGGTCTGTGTTGACGACGGAGTATTCTTTGACGAAGGGACCGCGATCCATGAGGCCTGCGGTGGGATTGCCAGTCTCGGAAGCGCCGGTGTGAGCGGCGAGGTCTTTGAGGATTTCGAGATCGAGAGCGGGCTTATGAATTCCATCATTCCGATCAGAGGTGCAGGTGCGCACGGCCTCGGCATCTGCCTTGTCGGCGAGGACGGCGGAGAGGTCGAGGGTGTTGGCTTTGGGATGATCGGGGACTTCGCGCTGCTCCAGGAACTGGGCGGGGCGACCAACGAGTTCATTGAGGCTGCGGACTCCAAGGGTCGCCATGATTTCGCGGGCTTCTTCAGCCACGCCCATCATGAAGTTCACGACGTGATCGGGCGTTCCTTTAAACTTAGCGCGCCACTTGGGATCAGTGGTGGCCACTCCGACAGGGCAGTTGTTGAGGTGGCACTTACGGACGTAAACGCAACCCATCGCGATCATGGCGATCGTTCCAAAGTTCATCTGCTCGGCGCCGAGAATCGCGGCGATGATGACATCGCGTCCGGTGCGGAGGCCACCATCGGTGCGGAGGGTGACGTTGTTGCGGAGCTTGTTCATCATGAGGACTTGATGGGCCTCAGAGATGCCAAGTTCCCATGGAAGTCCGGCGTGCTTCGTACTTGAGAGCGGAGAAGCGGCAGTTCCACCATCGTGACCCGAGATGAGGATGTTGTCAGCGCTCGCCTTGGCGCAACCAGCGGCGACGGTGCCGACTCCGGATTCGGAAACGAGCTTCACGGTAACCTTGGCACGCGGGTTCACTTCCTTGAGGTCATGAATGAGCTGAGCGAGATCCTCAATGGAGTAAATATCGTGGTGCGGAGGTGGTGAAATGAGTTGAACGCCGGGCTGCGTGTTCCGCAGACGAGCGATGAGGGCATTCACCTTATGGCCTGGGAGCTGGCCACCTTCGCCGGGCTTGGCTCCTTGCGCCATTTTGATTTCGAGTTCGTCGGCATTGACGAGGTAGTGCGCGGAAACTCCGAATCGACCGCTGGCGATCTGCTTGATGTAGGAGCGGGCGTGGTCGCCGTTTGGATAAGGTTGGAAGCGGCGCGGGTCCTCGCCACCCTCACCGGAGTCCGACTTGCCGCCGATGCGGTTCATTGCGATGGCGAGAGTTTCGTGAGCTTCGGGAGAAAGCGCACCCATCGACATCGCGGCGGTGGTGAAGCGTTTCACGATTTCCTCGGCGGACTCGACTTCATCGAGCGCGACGGGGGAAGCGGGGACTTTGAATTCAAGGATGTCCTTGATCGTGATGGGATCATTCGCGAGGGTGACCTTCACGTAGTCATCGTAGTCTTCCTTTTTGCCGTCGCGGACGAAGGTGTGGAAGTTTTTGATGACGTCGGTGGTGAGAGCGTGGGCTTCTCCTGACTTCCGATAGCGGTTGTAGCCGGGGTCGCCGAGATTGAGAGGCTTCTCGTCTTCCGTTTCGCTCTGGAAGGCGGCGCGGTGACGGACGAGGGACTCTTCCGCGATCTCGCTGAAGCCTACTCCGCCGATGCGGGAATGCACGCCGGTGAAGGCGTAGTTAACGACGTCTTTGCCGACTCCGAGGGCTTCGAAAATTTGCGCGCCTTGATAGGAGTTGAGAACGGAGATGCCCATCTTGGACATGATCTTGAGAAGGCCTTTTTCGAGAGCCTTGCGGTAGTTCGTCATCGCCACTTCGGGAGTGATGTCGTCGCCGAGCTTCTTCTTGGTATCGGTGGCCACGACTTGGCGGACGGTGGAGTAGCCAAGGTATGGGCAAACGGCGGTGGCACCGAAGCCGAAGAGACAGGCGATTTGGTGCGTGTCGCGGGCTTCGCCGGTGTCGATGACGAGCGAAGTGCGGAGGCGCTTGCGGCAGCGGTTCAGGTGATGGTGAACGGATCCGGTTGCGAGAAGAGAGGGAATGGGGACGCGGTCGGCCGAGGTGGCGCGGTCGGAGAGGACGAGGATTTCGACCTTATCGTTGACGGCTTCTTCTGATTCGGCGCAGACGCGATCGAGCGCTTTCTTGAGTCCAGCTTCGCCTTCGGAAGCGGGCCAGGTGGTATCGATCACGCGGGTGGAGAAACCGTGTTCTTTACGGTTGATGATGGTCTCCAATTCCTGCTCGAAGAGGATGGCTGAGCCGAGTTGGAGAATGCGCGCGTGCTCGGGAGTCTCGGTGAGGAGGTTTTGCTCCGGTCCGAGTCCGGCCCCGAGAGTCATGACGGCCCACTCACGGATCGGGTCGATGGGCGGGTTGGTGACTTGGGCAAAGAGCTGCTTGAAGTAAGTGAAAAGAAGCCGTGGGTAACGCGAGAGAGGGGCGAGCGGGATGTCGTCTCCCATCGAGAAGACGGCCTCCTGTGCGCCTTTGATCATGGGCGGGAAGACCATGTCGAGATCCTCGGCGGTGACGCCGTGAGTGACTTGTTGGCGAGAAAGGGCGACGGGGTCGAAGTCCTCGGTGGGGACGATGGCATCGTTGGAGGTGAAGGACTTGAGCTCAACGCGGTTTTCGTCAATCCACTTGGCGTAGGGCTTTTGAGCGGCGAGTTGTTCTTTGATCTCCTTATCGAGGAGGACCTCGCCAGTTTCGGTGTTGGCGGAGAGCATTTGACCGGGTCCGAGGCGGCCACGGCGGATGATTTTAGAATCGGGCAGGACAACGGCGCCTGACTCAGAACCAATGTAGAGAAGTCCGTCTTCGGTGAGGGTGTAGCGGGAGGGGCGGAGGCCGTTGCGGTCGAGACCGGCGCAGAGCTTGCGGCCATCGGTGAAGCAGAGACCGGCGGGGCCGTCCCAAGGCTCAGAGAAGGAGCGGATGTAGTTATAAAAGGCGCGGACTTCTTCCGAGATTTCTTGATCGTGGCGGAAGGCGGGCGGGACGAGCATGCACATGGCGTGCTCGATGCGGCGTCCGGAGAGGACGAGGAGTTCGAGCGCGTGGTCGAGGGAGGAGGAATCGGACTCACCATCGAGCATGAGGTTCTTGAGGAATTCGACATCGTCTCCCCAGACTTCGGATTCAAAGAATTCCTCACGCGAGGCCATCCAGTTCCGGTTTCCACGGACCGTGTTAATTTCCCCGTTGTGGCACATCATGCGGAAGGGTTGTCCGAGAGGCCAAGCGGGGAAGGTATTGGTGGAGAAACGCTGGTGGTAAAGGGAGATGCCAGTTTGGAAGTCGGAGTCCTGTAGGTCGCTGTAGAAGGCGCGCAAGGTTGCGGGCATCGCTAGGCCTTTGTAGCTGATGAGGCGGCTAGAAAGAGTGGGGATGTAGAAAGCGGCTTCTTTGGTGAACTCGCGCTCGACTTCGCGGCGGACGAGGAAGAGGAGGCGCTCGAAGTGGTCGGCATCAACGTCGGCGGGACGACTGACGAGAAGGTGAGAGATTTCGGGTTGCGTGAGGCGAGCGAGTTCGCCGAGCTCGTCAGGATTGAGGGGGACCTCGCGCCATCCGATGAAGGGGATCTTGCGGCGGGTGAGAACGGACTCGGTGAAGGACTTCACATTGGCGGAAATTCCTTCGGGAAGGAAGAAGACGCCCACGCCGAGGTCATCGGCTTCGCCCTTGTAGCCGAAAGTGGCGGCGGCTTTGGCGAAGATGGGGCGCGGGATTTGGCAAAGGACTCCGGAGCCGTCGCCGGTCTTCATATCGGCATCGACCGCGCCACGGTGGGTCATGTTGCAGACGGAAGTGAGAGCTTTGTCGATGATGTCGTATGATTTCTCGCCATTGAGATTTGCGATCGCGCCCATGCCACAGTTTGCGGTTTCATTGCTCCATTCGTGGAGGGTTCCAGAGGAGTCGGGAGTGTGGCGTGGATCGTAAAATTTCATGGTCGGAAAATCGTTTTGAGAGGGAGCAGGAAGTGTGCCCTTGGGAGGGGGCGGGAGGTTAAGGCTGGGTAGGGGGATTTGCCAAGTGGAACTTGCATTGAGCTTTGAGGCGGGAAAATTCGAATATTTCGAGAATTCTCCCGTCCTAGAAGGATTATGACCTCTTTCGCTCGCGCATTTCTGGCCCTTGCAGGATATCTCTTTTTGCTAAATAGCCAAGCGAAGGGCGGCGAAATTTTAGAACGCGAGTTGGCGAGTAAGCTCATTGCGGAGGCGAATCAGATCCGAGAGCAGGAAATAACGATTGGGCCGATGCAGGTGGTGGACCGGAAAGTTGATAGCTCGACCACGGTCAAAGGAGGGATTTGTGTGACGTTTATCGCTCCAGTGATTGAGAATGGTGGGCGTCGGCGGACGGTGCAAACGCGCACTTTTTATTACGACGCGGACTGGGGCTGGTATCTTTTTGCAATCGAGACGGTCAGAGGTGGTGACGCGATTGATGTGGTGAGCGAGACCAAGGGGCGCTTGGAGCTGCGGTAGGGGGGTGGATGTGAAGGACGGTCTGGAGACCGTCCCTCCTTACACGCTGCCGCGCATGCGTTGGACTCTGGCTCCGAGTTGGAGGAGCTTTTCGTCGATCATCTCGTAGCCGCGGTCGATGTGGTAGAGGCGGTTGATCTCGGTGGTGCCTTTGGCCTTGAGTCCGGCTAGGACGAGGGCGGCGGAGGCGCGGAGATCGGAGGCCATGACGGGGGCGGCGCTGAGTTGCTCGACGCCTTGGACGATGGCACGACCGTCATCGACCTTGATATCAGCTCCCATGCGGGTGAGCTCGGCGCAGTGCATGAAGCGCTGCGGGAAAATGGTGTCTTCAATTACCGAAATGCCGGGGGTGGTGGCAAACATGGCGGTGAATTGAGCCTGCATGTCGGTCGGGAAACCGGGGTGCGGGGCGGTGGTGATGGAGCAGCCTAGTGGGGCGTCGCCGGGGTTGATGGTGACGCTGGTGCCATCGTCGTTGAATTTAACGAGGTGGCCGGCTTCGATGAGCTTGTCGGTCGCTCCGGTGAGTTGGTCTTGGCGGACGCGGTTGAGGGTGATGCCGCTTTCGCTGGCCATCGCTCCGGCGACCATGAAGGTGCCGGCCTCGATGCGGTCAGGGATGACGGTGTGGTGGGTGCCGCCGAGGGAGGTGACGCCTTGAATGGTGATGCGGCGGGTGCCGGCTCCTTCGATCTTGGCGCCCATGGAGTTGAGGAAGTCGGCGAGATCGACGACTTCGGGCTCGCAAGCGGCGGATTCGATGATGGTGGTGCCTTCGGAAAGAACGGCGGCCATCATGAGGTTGTCGGTGCCGAGGACGGTGGGACCGTGTTTTCCGCGAAGGTCGATTTCTTTTCCTTTGAGTCCGTTTTTAGCGGTGATGCACATGTTACCGCCTTCGGTATCGACGTCAGCGCCGAGTCCTTGGAGGCCTTTGAGGTGAAGGTCGATGGGGCGGTCGCCGATGACGCAGCCACCGGGGATCGAGACGTTGGCGCGGCCGAGGCGGGCGACGAGAGGGCCCATGACGCAGATGGAGGCGCGCATTTTGCGGACGATTTCGTAAGGGGCCTCGGGGTGAATGTTGGCGGCGGTGATTTTTACGGTGCCGGAGTAGCGCTCTACTTCACAGCCGAGGGCGCTGAGGATCTGGAGCATGTAGTTGGTATCGGATACGTCGGGGACGCGCTCGATGATGACTTGCTTCTCGGTTAGGAGAGAAGCAGCGAGAATGGGAAGGGAGGCGTTTTTGGAGCCAGAGATATTGATGGATCCGGAAAGGGATGTGCCGCCGTGTACGAGGAGTTTGTCCATGAAGGGAAGTGTGAGGAAAGGGAGTGGGCTTTTTAGCTCTTGCGTGCAAGTGGAAATCTGGGGATTTCGTTGAGGTCGGGAGCGACGCTGACTTGAGTAAGGCCGGCAGAGCGAAGGAGATCTGCCACGATCTCGCCCTGGTCGTAGCCGACTTCGAGAGCGACGAGGCCCTCGGGATTGAGGTAATCCGAGCATTGGGCGCAGAAGAGGCGGAGGAGATCGAGTCCATCAGGGCCGCTGAAGAGGGCCATCTCGGGGTCGTGAAGGACTTCGGGTTCTAGATTGGGGCGTTCGCTTTCGGCGATGTAAGGAAGGTTGGCGACGATGAGGTCGAAGGTGCCTTCGATGGAGGTGAAGAGGTCGCTTTGGAGGAGGGAAGCTTCGACTTCGAGGGAGTCGGCGTTTTCTTGAGCGAGCGTGAGGGCGTCGGGTGAAAGGTCGCTGAGGGTGAGCTCTTGGCAATCGGGGCCAAGGTCTTTGGCGAGGGTGAGGCCGAGGACGCCGGAGCCGCAAGCGAGGTCGAGAATGCGGGCGGGCTTGGTGAAAGATTGGGCCTCGACGATTGAGACCAATTCCTCGGTTTCGGGGCGGGGGATGAGGGCGCGGGCGTCGGTTTTGAATTGGTAGTTCCCGAAGTGGGCGACGCCGGTGAGGTGTTGCAGGGGGACGTGCTGGCTGCGTTTCTTGAGCTTGTCGCGAAGGACGGCGAGTTGGGCTTCTTCAAGGGGTTGATCGAAGCGAAGGTAGAGGTCCATGCGCGCAAGGCCGAGTTCATCGGCGACGAGGAGCTCCATGTTCAGGCGTGCGCTTTCGATGCCTTTTTGGCCGAGGAAGGTGGCTCCTTTTTCGAGGACCTCTTTGATTGTCGTCATTTAAAAAGTGCTGGGAGCGCTAGCGGTCAGCTGAGTGGATATCGAGAATTTTGATGTGTTGGTCGGCATCGTCGATCCAGTAGGTGAGAGCGTAATCTCCGATGACCATGATTTGGACGAGCCTGCCGATCGAGTCGTAGTCGGAGGCGTCAGACATGCCGATAGGGTCTTGTGAAATTTCCATGATCCCAGCTCTGATGCCAAGACGAGTCTTCCGAGGGAGACGCTCGATAAACTCGACGACGTCGAGTGAGAGGAGCAATCGATACTCTTTCATTAGGCTGAAACGCGGCGATCAAACTCTTCTAATGAGATCCAGTTGGTCTCATTGGTGTCGTCAATTTTTGCAGCGAGGCTTTCTTTGTATCCGGCGAGCTCTTGGTGTCTCAGTGAGACGAGGAATGCAGTCAACTGGCGGCGATCCTCGAGTGAGAGGGTGGCCAATTGATCCTGTATGTCTTTTACGCTCATGCCTTAAGGATAGATGAATTTTCGCTCGCTCGCAATCTCATTGATTAGCCCAATTCCTCTTCGGCGAGGCGCTGTTCCATTTCGGCCTTTTGGAGGTTGTCGGTGAATTCGAAGATCTCGCCATTCATGATGCCTTCCATGTTGTGGGAGGTGTAGTTGATGCGGTGATCGGTGACGCGAGATTGGGGGAAGTTGTAGGTGCGGATTTTCTCGGAGCGGTCTCCGGAGCCGATGAGGGATTTGCGCTGAGCTGAGTAGCTTTCTTGAGCTTCGCGTTGTGCGATTTCGAAGAGCTTGGCGCGGAGAATTTCGAGGCCGAGGGCTTTGTTTTGGGTTTGTGAGCGTCCGTCTTGGCATTTCACTTGAAGGCCAGTGGGAAGGTAGGTGATTTGCACGGCGGAGTCGGTGGTGTTGACGTGCTGTCCGCCGGAACCACCGGAGCGGGTGGCTTGGATGTGGAGGTCCTCAGGGCGGAGCTGGAAGTCCACTTCCTCAGCCTCTGGCATGACGGCGACGGTGCAGGTGGAGGTGTGAATGCGGCCTTGGGTTTCGGTGGCGGGAACGCGCTGGACGCGGTGAACGCCGGATTCGTATTTGAGAAAGCGGAAGACTTCTTCTCCGGTGACTTTGAGGACGACCTCTTTATAACCTCCAACATCGGAGGGGGAGCTGCCGAGGTGCTCGCATTTCCAACCGCGTTTGTCGCTGTAGCGTTGGTAAGCGTTCAGGAGTTCGCCAGCGAAGAGGGAGGCTTCGTCACCACCAGCTCCGGCACGGATTTCGAGGAGGGCATCGCGGTCCTCAGTTTCGTCGCGGGGGAGGAGGGCGTATTGGACTTCTTGGCCGAGGGTCTCAAAGCGCTCGCGCATGGGCGGAAGTTCTTCTTCGGCCATCGCGGCGAATTCGGGGTCGTCGCCTTTGGCGAGTTCCTCGTTTCCGGCGATGTCGGTGATGAGTTGCTGGTATTCTTCCCAGAGACTGAGGAGTTTTTTGAGCCCACGGTGTTCGCGCATGTATTGCGTGGAGGTTCTCTGGTCACTGAAGAACTCGGGGTCCTCCATGAGCTTTTCGATCTCGGCGAGTCGTGTTTGGCGTTTTTCGATGAGAGTTCCGTAGTCCATGGGCGGCGGAGAAGGTCTGGCTTTTTTGAGGGGAGGTCAAGGGTGGGCTTTGTCCCACAAAAAAGCCGCTTGGTGAACAAGCGGCTTTTTGAAATTTGAAGAAATCAGGAAGCTTTACTTAACAAGCTGGCTCAAGGCGGCCTGACTTTCAGCGGAGAGCTTGGAGAGGGGATACTCAACCTGTTTTCCGTTTGGCATGAGGAAGGTGACATTGCTTACGTCAACCGCGAGGACCGCGGCGGTGATGTCTTTTCCGGCAGAGTTGGTCCATTTCTGGGACTCAGCGATGACATTGTAAGCGGAATTAGAATCGGCCTCTTTTTCGGTCTCCTCTGCTTTTTTCTCATCAGATGCTGAAGTTGCTCCAGCGGCGATGATCCCAGGATTCTCACGGATCTTCTTTCTTACGTCGCGGGCGATTTGCTTCACCGATTTGGCATTGTTGCCGTTGGCGGTGTAGCCGGTGATTGGCTTGGAGCCATCGGAATTTGTGACCACGACGATGGGCATGGTGTTGCCCTTGGCAGCCTTGCGAAGCTCGCGAGGCATTTCGCCTTTGTAATCTTTTAAATCATTATCGATGACGACAAAGATTCCCACAGATTTAAACTCATCAAAAGTTGCCGAACTGACAACGAAGGTGCTTCCTCAGGACCCAGATAGTCAGGTGTCGATGAAGATGAGTGGTTTGCCACGCTCTTGAGCGGTGGTTTTCGCCTTTTCAAGCTCCGAGATCGGGAAGCTTTTACCGGGGATACGTGCACCGAAGGTCACCATTGCTGATGCAATGAGGGTGAGTGCAACTAGGATTTGCTTTTTCATTTCCAAGGTAGAGTGGGTTTTTTGAGCTGTCGTGACAAGGTTTGAGTTTCCCAGCGAGATGAACCTGTTGCATCGAAATTAGGTGAGAAAAATGAGGAATCCGCTTATTTCATCCTTGCAAGAACGCGCGGGTGAATTTATCTCTCCGCCGTCCGCGCGAAGGCGCAGGCGAAGAGCCAGTCCCATGGTGTAATCGGTAACACAGCTGATTTTGATTCAGTCATTCAAGGTTCAAGTCCTTGTGGGACTGCCACTCTTTCCCTCTCAGTGAGGTTGTTTTTTTGAAAGAGTGGCTTTTTTTCTCTCCTTCTTATTTGAGGAAGTTGACGAGATCCATCCTCATTTTTTCGAGGTCTGGTTGGTTTAGATAGAACATGTGACCCGCTTCATACCAGGTGAATTCGATGGCTTTGCGGCGTTCATCAGGAATGTTGAAGAGGTGTGAGATGCTGTATTGCATGTTGGCGGGAGGGGTGGCGAGGTCGGTGTAGCCACACATGACGAGGACCTTAAGTTGGGGGTTATCGACCATGGCGTTTTCGAGGTGCTTGGTCATGTTGAGGACGCTGTTATTCGCGCCCCAGTTCCATGGGTGAACTGCACGGGTGAGGATGCGGTAGGGTTGGTGACCAGTCCAGCCGAGGTCACGGCTGAGGTAGTCGTTCATGGCGGTGGAAAAGGCTCCGAGTGCGACCGAGTAGGAGGGGTCATAGCTGGGGTAGTCATCGGAGACATCGGTGGCGGGCCAGGCAATGCGGGCATCGAAGCGGCCGAGGACTTTGCGCTCATCGCGCAGGAGTTCTTTTCGATAACGAGAGGAGGAGAGGCGGAGATTGGTCTCGATGAAGAGTGAAGCGGGGAGGCCGGTGAATTTTGCGAGCTGGGCGGCGACGGTGTTTTTTTCTTCTTCTGAGATGTCAGCACCTTTGAGGAGGGCCTGGGCGTAGGGGCCGAAGGCGTATGCGTGGGATTCTTTGACGAGGGTGTCGCGGTCGCCTGAGATTTTTTTGTGGAAGTGTGAGGTGCCAGTCATGGCGGGGAGGTAGACGGAGTAGGCGAGGTCGTCGGCCTTGTTGGTTCGGAGGGTGCGGAAGTCAACGAGGGAGGAGAGGAGGACGACGCCATTGAGGGTCATGCCGTGTTCGTCTTGGAGGTGGTCGGCGAGGCCGGTGGCGCGAACGCCGCCGTAGGATTCGCCGAGGAGGTATTTAGGAGAAGCCCAACGGTCGTTTTCGGTGGTCCAGCGGCGGATGAAGTCGCCGACGGAGCGGATGTCGCCATCAACGCCGTGGAATTCGGAGGCTTTGCCATCGCCCTTAACGCGGGAGAATCCGGTGGAGACGGGGTCGATGAAGACGAGGTCTACGACGTCGAGAATGGAGTGAGGGTTTTCTTGAACGATGGTGGGAGGAGTAAGGGTGGCGGTGCCATCGGGAGTGGTGGGGACGAGTTTCGGGCCGAGGGCACCGAGGTGGAGCCAAACGGCGGAGGAGCCGGGGCCGCCGTTGAAGGCGAACATGACGGGGCGTTTGTGGCGGTCTTCGAGGCCGATGCGTTCGTAGGCGACGTGGAAGATGGAGGCGCGGTCTTTGTCCTTTTCGGTTTTGAGCGTGAGGGTGGAGGCGGTGACGCGGTAGTCGATTTTTTTGCCATCGATGGTGACGGAGGCTTGTTTGGAGACTTTGTTTTTCTCTTCGGCTTTGTCTTTCTTTTTCTCGGTTTCTTGAGCGTGGAGGAGGGTGAATAGTAAGGGAATGATGGCGAATCGCATGGGAGGAGGATGGCGCAGTTTTTAGGGGAGGCAATGGGGAATTTTGGTGGTGGGAATATGGAGAGTGGGCATTTTGCCCGCTTTGGTTGGGGGCTGGGGTTGAGGGTAAGCACCCGAGGGCATTTCACGGGCTGGAAGCCCGCTCTCCATATTTAGGGGCACAAAAAAACTCCCAGGTGAATGGGAGTTATAATTTGCTTCTTCTTTGGAAAGAAGTGGCGGAGCGGACGGGACTCGAACCCGCGACCTCCGGCGTGACAGGCCGGCGCTCTAACCAACTGAGCTACCGCTCCGCATCGTCGGTTAAGACGGCGGGACGCTATGGCGACCCGCCGAGATGGACAAGAACTAATTTGTCGTTTTCTACATTTTTTTCCGCTTAAGAAAGTTCGGCGATTGCGGCTTCTAATGAGGCGGCGTCTTCGATGGAAATGATGCGGGCTTCTTTGTCGATCCGGGCCATAAATCCCGCAAGGACTTTTCCGGGGCCGAGTTCGATGAAGGTGTCGTGGCCTTGCTCACGGAGGAGGCGGATGGATTCGATCCAACGAACGGAGCCGGTGACTTGGTCTTTTAAGGAGGCGCGGATGGCGTCTGGGCCTTCGGCGGGTGCGGCGAGGAAGTTGGAGATGACGGGAATTTTGGGATCTTGGAAGTCGGTGGCGGCGAGGGCTTCGCCGAGTTCTGCCTGAGCTCCAGCCATGAGGCGGGAGTGGTAGGCTCCGGCGACTTGGAGTTTTTTGCCCATGCGGAGGCCGAATTCTTTGGCTTTGGCAACGGCTTGGTCGATGCCTTCTTCTTTTCCGGAGAGGACGGTCTGGCCGGGGCAATTGAGGTTGGCAATATCGACGTCGCATTCGGCGGCGAGGCGGGCGACGTCCTCGTCAGTTCCTCCGATCATGGCGGCCATGGAGCCGGGGTTGGCTTCGCAGGCTTGGTCCATGAGTTCGCCACGGCGGGCGACGAGTTTGAGTCCTTCTTTGAAGCCGAAGGATCCGGCAGCGCAGTGCGCGGTCATTTCTCCGAGGGAGAGGCCAGCGGCGGCGACGGGCTCGAGAGCGGGGACTTTTTCTTGGAGGATTTGGAGAAGGGCGAGGCCATGGAGGAAGAGGGCGGGTTGGCAGTTGCCGGTTTTGGTGAGGTCCTCGGCGGGGCCGTTGAACATGATGTCGGTGAGAGATCGGCCGAGGGCGGTGTCGGCTTGTTCGAAGAGGGTTTTGGCTGAGGGGTAGGCTTCGATGAGGTCTTGCCCCATGCCGACTTTTTGGGCGCCTTGTCCGGAGAATAAGAGAACTGCTTTGCTCATGTGGAGGCTAGGAAAAGGGTTAGCTTGGGAGATGTCACGTAAAAGCTTGGTGCTAGGTTTCGAAACGGGCGGGACGCCCGCGCTCCTTGAGAGGGAGCAGGTCGCTGAGTTGGCGGACCTTTTTTGTGAGGAGATCTGCGGCGTCAGACATGAGGGTTTCGAGCGGGAGGTCGAAGTCAGTGAGGGCTCCGCAGTGTTCGAAGAGATTTGAGGCGCGGACTTCTTCGGAGATGTGGCCGGCGAGTCCGATGACGGGTTTGCCAAGATTTTGAGCGAGACGGGCGATGCCGACGGGGCCTTTTCCGGAGAGGGATTGGGAATCGAGCGAGCCTTCGCCGGTAATGACGAGGTCGGCGGCGGCGATGCGGTCGGAGAGTTGCAGGGCTTCCGAGACGAGGTCGAAGCCGGGGTGGAGTTCGGCCTTGAGAAAGTGCATGAGGCCGAAGCCGAGTCCGCCTGCGGCACCTGCGCCGGGGGTTTCGGCGAGTTCGTGAGCGCCGGTGAGATCGATGAAGCGGGTGAGGAAGTCTTCGAGGATTTTTTGGTCTTCGGGACTGGCTCCTTTTTGAGGGCCGAAGATGGCGGTGGCTCCGTTAGGTCCGAGGACGGGGTTGTCGACATCGCAGGCGACATCGACTGGAGGAAGGGAGAGGAGTTGATCGGCGTCGATGATGGCGAGATTGGAGAGTCCGGCGGGGAAGGGGGAGAGGGGTTCTTCTTCGGAGTCGAGGAGGAGGGCGCCGAGGGCATCGGCCATGCCAAGGCCGCCATCGTTGGTGGCGCTGCCGCCGAGGCCGATGAGGATGCGTTGGACGTCTTTTTGGCCGGCGGCGTGGCGGAGCATGAGGCCGGTGCCGTAGGTGGAGGAATTCAGAATGTCGCGGTCGGCTTCGGGGATGAGTTCGAAGCCGGAGGCGGAGGCCATTTCCATGACGGCGAGGCCGGAGTCGGTGATGGCGTAGCGGGACTTGAGGGGGCGGAAGAGGGCATCGACGGTGTCGCATTCGACCCAACGACCACCGAGGGCGGCGAGCATGGTGGCGGTGAAGCCTTCGCCTCCATCAGCAATGGGGCAGATGTCGATCTCGCAGGAGGAGGGAAGTCCGGCGGCGATGGCGGTGGCGGCGTCGTTTGCCGAGAGAGAGCCTTTAAATTTGTCGTTGGCGATGAGGACGCGCATGCTAGGAGAAGTAGCAGATGTGGGGCCAAGCGTCTAGTGGACCAAGCGGATGGTGAGCGGGTAGCGGTAGACGATGCCGTCGTTCGCCTTGGTGGTGGCGATGATGGTTAAGATGAACCAGAAGATGAAGACGGCTGGTAGGAGGACGAAACCGATGAAGAGGAAGCAGAGGGGGAGGGCGATGAGTCCGTAGATGAGGCAGGAGATGTTAAAGTTGAGGGCTTCTTTGGCTTGGTCAGAGCCGAAGGGGTATTCGTGTTTTTTGATGAGATACATGACGAGAGGTCCGAGGATGGATCCGAACGGGATGAGGAAGGTGGAGAACGCCGAGAGATGGGAGAACATGGCCCATTGTCTTTCGGCGGGAGGGATTTGGGAGGGATTTGGGAGGGATTTGGGAGGTGGGG
>CALGJQ010000024.1 GCA_937928545.1 uncultured Verrucomicrobiales bacterium | reverse complement strand
CTCATATCCGATTCAAGATCAAAGGCTCGCGCCTCGTTTCTTCGACCCCAAGACCCAGGGCGACGCTACGCTTTGCCACTGGGCTACGTTAGATTGCCCCGATTGGGGCTGGTGAGTTGGTCGTTGAAAATTCCCTAGCTTGATCGCCCTGGTTATGTAGGAGTGGGAATCACGTTTTCCTTTGATGGAGGACCTTGAAGGCTCCCCCTGCGCCATCGTGATCATCAGTGCCAAGAAAATTTGCTTGGGTCAGGAGGTCGATAGTTTCGAGGCCGAGTTCTTCACCCCAACGGATGAGATCGGGAAAGGAAACATCAAAGGTGAGGTCCTGCTTTCCGGGGTTTTGGTAGGCTTCTGGTGGGACGAGACGCATGTGATGGGCGTAGCCGCGCAGGGAGCCGAGGGGACGACGGCGGTAGACTTCTTGGGCGTCGCCGCCGTAGTCGATGCTGAGGATTTCACCTTTCTTGAGGAAGGAGAGGTCACTTTGAAACCACTGGTGGATGGATTCGGCAACTTCGAAGCGAGTGGGCGGGTTTTGAAAAAGGGAGGAGTCGGGGAGGGTGGTGGGTGATTGCCAAATTTCGCGATAATTTGAATCGAGGAAAAGTTCTTTCAGTTCCTCATTGAAGATTCGAACCGGGAAGGCGTCGAAGAATTCATTGGAGATGATGAGGGCTGATCCGCTGGTGGCGGTGAGAGCTTCTTTTAGGGTGGCGTGCCAGGTGCCTTTGTTTTTTTCCTGTTGGCGCTCGGCGAGGTGGGGGGAGATTTCGACGAAGTGGTAGTCTAGTTTTCGACGTACGAGAAATCCTAGACTTTTACGGATATCGAAAGCGAGAGTACCATCGCCGGGGCCAAGTTCAATGACGGGGAGAGCTTGCTCTTGTCTTTTCCATGCTTCTTGAATCCAGTTCGCGATTCGCTGGGCAAGGGCGTTTGTGAGTTTGGGCGTGGTGGTGAAGTCGCCGCGTGCTCCAAGGATGGGTCGCTTGCTCGTGTAGTAGCCGCGAGGTCCGTAGAGGGCCTCCGCCATAAAGTGATCAAAGCGGATGAGGCTTGGATCAGTAGTTTTCGTGGATGAGGTCTTCACAGCCCTTGATGTCGAGCTTGCCTGAGGCGAGCACGGGAATGCTCTCGACTGGGATGATTTTTTTCGGGCACCAGAGAGAGGGAATGCCGTCGTCCATAAGCTTGTAGCGGATATCGAGAGCATCTTGCTCTAAGGCGGGACCTGCGATGGTGGAGAGGAGGGCGATGGCTTCTCCTTTCTTATCATCGGGGATGCCGACGATGGCGATTTTGCGCTCGGTTTCGTTATCGAGGCCCATCGCTTTATTCACTGCGGCTTCGACAGTTTCGTGAGGGACCATTTCACCGGCGATTTTAGAGAAGCGGGAAATGCGGCCTTCGATGTAGAGGAAACCATCGTCATCGACTCGGCCGACGTCGCCCGACTTGAACCATCCGTCGCTGTCGATGACCTCTTCGGTGAGTTCGGGCTTGTTGAGGTAGCCTTTGAAGATGTTCGCTCCTTTCATCCAGATGATGCCTGATTGATCGAGGGTGGATTTCTCATCGGTAGCCGCATTGGTGATACGGATGGCAACGCCGGGGAGAGGAGGGCCGACTGAGGTGAAGCGTTGTGAAGGGATGAGCGGAAAGCCATCGCCGGGATCATCGAGGGGAAGGTTGACAGTGGCCGCCGGAGAGGTCTCGGTGAGGCCATAGCCTTCCATCGGGAGGATGCCGAATTTGTCCTCGAAGGAATGCGCGAGACTATCGGGGAGCTTCTCCGCTCCGGTCACGACGATGCTGAGGGACTTGAGCTGCTCGGGCTCGATGCGTCTCATGTAGCCACGCAGGAAGGTGGGAGTGGAGAGGAGCAAGTTGACCTCGTGCTTTTCGATGAGCTCGGCGAGGCGCTTGGTTTCTAGCGGAGTGGGGTAGGTGACGAGGTCGAGGCCCTCGATAATGGGAAACCAGAGGGTGACGGTGCTCCCGAAAGAGTGGAAAAGGGGGAGGCATCCGAGGAGTTTGGAGTCCTCTGGGAGGCAAAGTTGACGACCAAATTGGCAGACGTTGGCCAAGAGATTACGGTGACTGAGAGGGACGCCTTTAGGCTCGCCTGAGGAGCCAGAGGTGAAGAGGAGAACCGCTTCGTCGTCACCTTTCGATTTCCCAATTCCAAGGAGTTTGATGAGAACTTTCGAAGGTAGGAATTTGGCGAGGACGACCCATTTGACGATCTTCTTTTTAATTTGCGGAAGAATGCGTTCAATAAAGAGGAGGTCGCGGTTGGGTGGCCAAGGGAAGTCGGGGACCTTTCGGACAAAGGGATCGGCCGTGATGAAGCGGTCGATGTCTGCTTGGCGGATGGAGGAACGGACCGCTTGGTGGGAGGCGGTGAAGTTGAGGTTGACCGGGATCTTGTTGGCGAAGAGGACGGCGAGGTTGGCGATCATGCCTCCTTTGCCGGGAGGAAGGATGATGCCAACGCGTTCCTTTTTTGTGGCGGTCTTGATCTCTTTGGAAAGAGCGATGGCGGCGCCGAGCATTTTTTCAAAGGGGAGCTCTGAGTCGTCGGTGCCATCGAAGAGGGTGTGATTCGCGGCGTGGAGTTTTAGGCCTTCCAAGAGGGCGACGGCGAGGGAGCCATTTAAAAACTCTCGGCTGGAGAAGGCGTCTTCCGCGCAATTCAAGAGAGCTTCGCGGTATCGTGCGACGGTGGCTTGGCCTTTTTTGAGAGGCGGGGCAAAAGTGAGGATCGCTTCGGGAAGTTTCAGGGAGCTTTCGATCGAGAGCTTTGCTTCGAGAGGGATGGTGACTTCGAGCGGTGCGATGGGGAGGCCGAGCTCGCAAAGGGCGCGCAGGATATCGGAGGGAATGCGACACGGAGCGCCGGGGCGACAGGTCGCTACGCCGGGCACGAAGATCAAGACGCCATTGCCTTCGATTCTAGGCGCTAAGTTTTCACCAACTTTGGGGAGAGATTCGTCGAGCTTGGAAAAGGCCGCGCCGTCCAGTCCACTCGATTGCAGGTAGGATTGAAGCTCCGACTGCAAAGAAGACATTTCTTCCGCAAGCCAGGTGATTTTCCGGTCAGAGAGCACGTTGGTGAGCTCGCGGGCTTGGGCGGCATCGAGGCGACCGGGAATGATCACGCAACCGTCTTTCGGGAGGCGGTCAAGGTGGCGAACTTCGATGGGTGTGCTCATTGTGAATATCTAGCGGCAGGTGCCGCTGCAGGAGCAAAACACGAAAAGTGAGCAGTCAAAATGAAAAATGAGGGCGGGAGGAGCTTTCTGTCTTTCAGGGACTAGAACGAATTGTTAGGAAAGCGGGAAGAAATCGACATATGGAAAAATCAAAGGCAGCCAAAGGGCGATATTGGAAGGCACAATTGAGGTGTGTGGGAGTTTTGCTCTCCGTTTGGTTCATCGTCTCCTTCGGGTGCGGGATTCTTTTTAGAGACTGGCTAGATGCGAGTTTCCCGAGTATCGGTTCGGCTCCCTTTGGATTTTGGATGGCTCAGCAGGGGTCGATTATCTGCTTTGTCTTCATTCTCATTGCTTACGCCATCTGGATGGGACGCATTGAAGATACTCTCGAACTGGATGAGGAGGTCTCGAAATGAGCCAAGATGCCTATAATTATCTCTTTATCGGGCTCTCATTTGCGCTCTACATCGGGATTGCGATTCGCCAGCGGGCGGGATCGACCAAAGAATACTACACTGCCGGTGGGGGAGTGTCGCCTTTTGCAAATGGCATGGCGACCGCGGCCGACTGGATGAGTGCGGCGACCTTCATCTCGATGGCGGGTCTTTTGGCGACGAGTGGCTATGATGGCTCGCGCTTGTTGATGGGATGGACCGGGGGATTTGTGCTTCTGACGGTTTTAATGGTTCCCTTTTTGCGAAAATTTGGAAAGGCCACGGTGCCTGATTTTATTGGAGATCGTTACTACTCGAAGACCGCTCGCTTGGTGGCTGTGGTCTGTGCCATTTTCATCTGTCTGACCTATATCATGGGACAGATGCGTGGAGTGGGCGTGGTGTTTTCGGCGCTTTTTGAGATCGAGATTTCGACCGGAGTTTGGGTCGGAGGGGCGATCGTTTTTTTCTACGCCGGACTCGGTGGGATGAAGGGAATTACCTACACGCAGGTTGCGCAGTATTGTGTGATGGCCTTTGCTTACACCATCCCAGCGGTCTTTATCGCGATGGCGCTCACGGGGAATGTCATTCCTCAGCTTGGTTTCATCGGTGATTATACCGCGAATGGGGAGTCCGTGCCCTTCCTGCAAAAGCTGAATGACATCAACACCGAGCTTGGCTTCGCGAACTATACCGATGGATCGCTTTCTCGTATCGATATGTTCTGCATCACGGCCGCGTTGATGTGTGGTACGGCGGGTTTGCCTCACGTCATTGTGCGCTTCTTTACGGTGAAAAATGTCAAAGCGGTGCGGACTTCGGCCTGTTGGACGCTCGGATTCATCGCGGTGATTTATCTCACTGCTCCCACGATTGGGGGATTTGCGCGAGTGAATCTCATTGAGAAATTACAAGACACGCCTCGTGATGAAGCTCCTGCTTGGTTTGGCGACTTTGAGAAAATGGGCTACATGAGTTGGGCCGATAAGAATGACGATGGGAAGATTCAGCACTTCGGACCAGAGCGGGAGAAGGTAGGGGATGTGAACGAACTGACTTTCAAGCCTGACATTATGGTGATGGCAAATCCCCACATGGCGGGACTCCCTAAGTGGGTCATCGCGCTCTTGATGGCGGGTTGTATTGCGGCGGCGCTCTCGACGGCGGCGGGGCTGCTCTTAGTGCTATCGACCGCGATTTCGCATGACCTGATGAAGAAGATCGTGAAACCAGATTTGACTGATAAAGAAGAGATCAAGTATGCCCGTTTAGCTTCATTAGGAGCCTTGTTGGTGGCGATTTACTTTGGCATCAATCCGCCTGCGACCTTCATTGCAAAGACGGTGGCCTTTGCCTTTGGTCTGGCGGCTTCGTCTTTCTTCCCGACTTTGCTGATGGGAATTTTCTCCCGCCGTATGAACAAGGAAGGGGCGATTGCCGGAATGATTGCGGGAATTGGGTTTACGCTGAGTTATATTATCTACTTCCAGTTCATGGGAGGGACGAAGGATCAGTATCTCTTTGGAATTTCTCCGGAGGGAATCGGATTCCTGGGGATGCTGATCAATTTCGCGGTTTCTGCGATTGTGGCATCGTTCACACCGGCACCACCGCAGGAGGTCACTGGGCTAGTTGATAACGTTCGTTACCCAGGTGGGAAAGAGACGGCGGCGCAGGATCACTAATATGGAGAGCGGGTTTGTAGCCCGCTTTTCTTTGGCTCTGGGTAAGCGGACAGGATGTCCGCTCTCCTTATTCCTTTTTCTTCGCAGCCTTCTTTGCTCCTTTTTTGGCAGGTCTCGGGGCGAACTCGAAGCCGATCTTGGCGGTCTCGGGGTCGAGGGTGAGATGGGCGGCGAAGGCGCGTTTGGTCTTCTTGGAGATGAAGCCGGGGAGGAGGTCGGTCTTGCCTGCAGTGAGCATTTTTTCGACGTCGGCGGCGGTGAGTTCCTTTTGGAGGATCGTCTTGCCGAGGCGGAAGCCGTCGGGGCTGTCCTTGCTGGTGAGCTCAGGGACCATGAAGGCTTTTTCGGTTTCGTAGAGCTTCGCGGTCTTTCCGTTGGTGAGGGTGACTTCCTTGACGAGCTGGTCGTCGGTGAGGTCATCGACGGATTCGAGGTCGGAATCGAAGACGAAGTTGAGCTTCCATTTTCCTTTCTTGCCGGTTTTGGAAACGGTTTGTGCGAGTTCCAGCGCGGCTTCGAAGGGACGGTTGAAGCGGGAGACGAAGCCGTCGCGCTGTTCGAGGAATTTCGTGGTGAAGAGAGCGGTGGCTTCTTCGGTGGTGAGGAGGCGTCCTGCGATATACTTAGAGATACGGAAGCCACATTCGGCTTCGCGGCATTCGTAGGTGGCATCGGTCTGCTTGAGCTCGGGTGCTCCGCAGTTAGGGCAGATGCATTTGAGATCATCGAAGGGACGAGAGATGATTTCTTCGTAGTGACCGCGTGCTTTTTTGACGACGCTTTCGGTGAACTTTTTAATCTCGTCCATGAAGGTGTCACGGGCGAGTTCTCCTTTTTCCATGCGGTGAAGCTTGGCCTCCCAGTCGCCGGTCATTTCGGGGCTGGTGAGGGGCTTGACTTCCATTTCTTCGAGGAGGTCGATGAGGCGGACGCCCTTGCCGGTGGCAATGAGTTCGCGACCATCACGGGTGAGGTATTTTTGACGAAGGAGGCCTTCAATCGTAGCAGCACGAGTGGCTGGGGTGCCAAGGCCACGCTCGGACATGGCTTCGCGGAGTTCGTCGTCATCGACGAGTTTTCCGGCGCCTTCCATCGCGGAGAGGAGGGTGGATTCAGTAAAGCGAGCCGGTGGGTTGGTCTCCTTTTCGAGCATCTCGATGGAAACGGCCTTGGCGTCTTCGCCTTCTTGCACGACGCAGAGTTCATCCTTGCCAGCGCCGACGCCGGGCTTGCGTCCGTAGACGGAGAGCCAGCCGGGAACAACGAGGATTTTACCATCGGTGCGGAAGGTGTCTTTTTCCGAGCCGTGATCGATGGTGGTGACGCGCTTGGTGACCTCGAATTCGGCGTGGGGGAAGAAGACGGCGAGGAAGCGCTTCACGATCATGTCGTAAAGTTTCGCGGCGGGTTCATCGAGTTTGACGACGCGGCCGGTGGGGATGATGGCGAAGTGATCGGAAACTTTCGCGTTATTAAAGATGCGCTTCTGGAATTTGAGGCGGTCGTTTTTGAGAGCGTCCTTGGCCCAGTCGGCGAGGTCGGAGGTGGATTGAGAGAGGTCGGCGACGATCTGCTTCACGTTCTCCATGTAGTCCTCGGGGAGGTAGCGGGAATCGGTTCGCGGATAGGTGATCATTTTGTGACGCTCGTAGAGAGTCTGGGCGAGGCCGAGGGTGTTCTTCGCGGTAAAGGGAGCTTCCCGCTGGAGAGTGGTGAGGTCGTAGAGTTGAGGAGCGATTTGCTTGGTGGGCTTTTTCTGCTCGGTGACGACGCCGGTTTTTCCCTGGCAGCGCTCGGCGATGAGTTTGGCCTTCTCTTTATCCCAGATGCGCTCGGCGCGGCCGTGGGGCTGGTCTTCGCTCTTCTTAAAGGCGAGGTCGACCCACTTTCCTTCGTATTCTCCGGCGGCGACGCCGAAGTTACCGTGGACTTCGGCGTAAGGGGTGGATTTGAAAGCTTGGATTTCCTTTTCGCGCTTCGCGAGGATGGCGAGGGTGGGAGTCTGAACGCGACCAGCGGCGGTGATATTAAAACCACCGTGGCGGGAGCGGAAGCAGGTCAGGGCGCGAGTGGAGTTGAGGCCAACGAGCCAGTCGGATTCGGAGCGGCACTTTGCGGCATCGGAGAGATTGGACATTTCCTCACCTTTGCGGAGGCTGGTCCAGGCGTCTTGGATCGCACCGGTGGTCATGGATTGCATCCAGAGGCGCTTTACGGGTTTATCGATCTTCCCGTAATCCATGATGTATTGGAAGATGAGTTCACCTTCGCGGCCGGCATCACAGGCGTTTACGATCTCGGTGACGTCTTTTTTACGAGCGAGCTTGAGGACGTGCTTGAGGCGGCCTTCGGTCTGCTCGATCGGCTGGAGGGCGAATTCCGAGGGGATGGCGGGAAGGACATCGAACTTCCACGGGAGGTTCTTACCATTGGGTCCGGTGGGCATTTTGAGCTCGATGAGGTGACCGACGGCGGAGGTGATCATGGCCTTGTCGTTCTCGAAATACTGGGCATCACGGGACTTTCCCTTCTTCTCGAATTTCCCGAGAGTTTTGGCGAGGGCTTTGGAGAGATCCGTGGCAACGGAGGGCTTCTCAGCGATGATAAGAGTCTTGGACACGAGGCGGACTTAGGCCTTGAAGGGGGGGGATGGGAAGGAATTTCTTTTGGAGGGGGTGGATTCCGAAGGAAGAATTTTTAGTTTTGGGATCCAGCGAACACCTTTTTGAGAGCTCGGCTGCCACGTCTGAGGAGAATGGCTCCAATAAAGAATTGGGAGATCGTAATGATCCAGACAATGGCGGGAATAGGGCCTTTTTCTCGTGATTCTGAGGAAGTCTGGGCGAGTTGGGCCATGAGAACGATTTCGGGGAAGTGGGGGGCGTGGTCCCAGTTTCCGACGAGGGAGGGGATGATGAGGCGTCCGGTGGGGAGGGGGAATGAGGTGGCGAGAAATTGGGTGCCGAGGGCTCCCGCGCGTTTACTGTCGCCGTAGGTGCGAGTGACGCCGAGACCGAGGCCGGTGGCGGCGCTGCCGAAGTTAAAAAGGACGGGGCCGGAGTCGGGGTCGAAGTAGAAGGGGGCTTCGACCTGGTCTTCTGGAAATTCACGCCATCCTTGAGCGAAGAAGCCTTCTTCCCAAAAGCGCTTGATCGATTCTTGGTAGAGTTCGGCAGCAAGTTCTGGGTTGATTTCGTGGATGTGTGGAAGAGCGAAGCCGTTGTTTGTGCAGCCGCGGGTGCTTGAAGTTTGCTCACCGGTGATTGCGGATGCCATGTAGGGTGGGAGTTTGTTGTCTGAGACCTTCATGAGGCGGGCGAGAGCTTGGCGTGCCCACTCGGATCGGTCTTCGCCGAGGCTGGTAGCGGTGGCTTTGATCATGGCGATAGCGGCGATGACGTCGGCGGGGAAGCATTGCTGCGGGTAGTCATCGATGATTCCGTGGGGGGAGGAGTCGAGGTCGGCAGCCATGCCTTCCATGATGGTGCGCATGAAGGAGAAGTTTTCCTCGCTGCCGGTGAGATTGTGGTGGCTACTGAGGCCTCCGAGGAGGAGTAATTTGTAAAAGCAGTTTGGTGCTTCGAGGTGTTTTTTCCCCCAGTAGGTTTCAACCCAATGAGCGTGGTTTGGGTCGAGAAGAAGACGGGCGCTAGCTTCGATGGCGTCGCGGCCTGTTTCTTTTGGGGCGGCGGAGGCGAGGGAGGGGTCGGCTTCCCATTGGGCTTGGAGTTGCTCAGTGGCGCGGAGGAAGAAGAAGGCTCCGAAGAGAGGCCACTCGGTGGCTTCGATTTGGCTTATGGAGAGGGTGGTGGCGATCTTTGAGTCGATCCGTTCATCGATATAGTCTGGGAGCCGATCTGAAAGAGACCGATGCATGCGGAAGGCGATCTTGGTGGGGCCCCCGGTGCGGATACCGGGGTCGGTGGCTAAGGTCCAGAGGGTGTGGAGGGCGGGGTAGAGACCGAGGATGAAGGAGAGGGTGAGGAGAAGAAGAGCGAAGGAGACTTTCAGAAGGCGCATAGATAGAGGTTCTGACAAGTTAGGAGTGGATTTGTTGGGAATTGATCGATGCTGGAGGATTTTGGTTCACCTGAAACGGGCAGGATGCCCGCGCTCCTTGAATGGGAAGTTGCATTGGAGTGAAAGAGGAGGGACGTGGGAGGTATGGTGGCTTTTTGGACGATAGGTTTTCCATTTTGCAAGACTGGGAGAGGGTGCCGAAAGTGCCTGCTCTTAAGTTGGAGGTAGAACTTGCTCCTAATGCTCACTTAGAATCACTGGATAAGAGGGAGGTTTCGCGATTGATGGATCAAGAGCTTCTGATCAAGGCTGCTGATTGTGAAATCGTATTTGTGGGCCTCCTGAAGAATAACTCTTGGGTTCAGGATGAGTGTTTAAATTTAAAGAGTCTGGCGCGGCTTTCAAATTGGCGAGATTCTGATTCTAGCGCTCGATATGCTTACCGGGTGAATGTGACTTCTGCGTCGGCGATTTACCATGAATTCGAAGGAGGTGTTTGGAAGCCGTTTCTTCTGGGAGAAGGAGGCCAGCTTTCATCAATGCCAAAGCTTAGCTCTGAAGGGGGAGATGGCGTGAAATCTGAGGAGGAGAAAGATGATTAAGGGGGGGCTTTGGCTCTGGTGAAGCGGGCTGAAAGCACCCAAGGGCATTTCACCCACTCTCCATATTAGCGGCGGCGGGTGAAGCGTTGGCCGGGGTGGGGTTGGACTAGGTTTCTGAGTTCTAGTTTCATGAGGATGACGGAGATTTTGTGGGCGGGGAGTTGGGTTTTGGTGACGATTTCGTCGATGCTTTGTTCGGTGCTGTTGAGGGATTTGAGGACGGTGTTTTCTTCGTCTGAGAGGTCGAGGTAGGTTTCGGGGGGGCGGGGTTCGGTGTCTTTTGGGGTGGTGAAGTTGAGGTGGGTGAAGTCGTCGAGGATTTGGGAGCCATCGGTGACGAGGGTGGCTCCGTCGCGGATGAGGTCGTGGCAGCCGCCGGAGGTGGGTCGGTCGATGGGGCCGGGGACGGCGTAGATTTGGCGGCCGGCTTCGTTTGCTAGGTTGGCGGTGATGAGGGAGCCGGAGCGGGAGGGGCATTCGACAACGAGGAGGGCGCGGGACCAGTGGGCGACGATGCGATTTCGTTGGGGGAAGGTTTGGCGGTCGGGGGGAGTTTGGAGGGGGAACTCGGAGATGATGGCGCCGTGGCCGTCGGCGATTTTTTCGGCGAGGGCGAGGTTTTCGGGCGGATAGAGTTGCATGAGGCCGGAGCCGAGGACGCCGATGGTTCGGCCTTTGGCGGCGACTGCTCCTTCGTGCGCGGCGGTGTCGATTCCGCGGGCGAGGCCGGAGATGACGGTGAGTCCGGCTCCGGCGAGTTGGAAGGCGAACTTGCGAGCGGCTTCGCGGCCGTAGTGGGTGAGTTTACGGGAGCCGACGATGCCGATGGCGTTGATGTCGCGTTCTTTGAGTTGGCCCCAGACGTAGAGGATGACGGGGGCGGCGAAGGAGTCGCGGAGGGCGGCGGGGTAGTCTGAATCCTCTTGGGTGAGGATCTGGATGTTGCGTTCTTTGGCGAGGGCGATTTCGGAGGAGGGGTCGGTGAGGTTTTCCCAGTCGGCGA
Organism: uncultured Verrucomicrobiales bacterium; assembly: GCA_937928545.1. Taxonomy (GTDB): domain Bacteria; phylum Verrucomicrobiota; class Verrucomicrobiia; order Verrucomicrobiales; family Akkermansiaceae; genus SW10. The sequence continues at coordinate 93,043 of CALGJQ010000024.1, read as the reverse complement.
TGACTTTGGCGATCTCGGGGCCGATGCCGGGGACTTGTTGGAGGGTGGTGTTGGGTTGCTTAAGGGCGTTGGTGGCGGAGCCGAAGTGGTCGATGAGGCTGCGGATTTTGACGGGGCCGGTTTTGGGGAGTTGGTTGAGGGCGATGAGGGCTTCGGCTTCGGTCATGGTTGTGGATGATTGGTTGTGGAGGTTTTTACCGCTAAGACGCTGAGACGCTAAGTTTTTTTAAGGCTTGGTTGAGGGGGCTTTGGATTTTGAGGCTTGGTTGAGGGGGAAGCTTATGAGGTGGGTTTGTATTGGGTGAGTTGGTTGGGGAAGGGGCAGTCGTTGCAGTCGCTTAGGTCTTCGAGGCAGAAGTCTTGGTAGACTTGGAGGAGGGCTTGGTGCTGCCAGGCGAATTTTAGGTGGGGTTTGACTTTTTCTAGGGAGCCGAAGAGGCGTTCGCAGCAGCGTTTGACTTTTTGGTTGGGGGCGGCGGCGCGGACGGCGGCGAAGGAGGGCCAGTCGTCTGATCGGAGGGGGTAGAGGGTATTGATGAGGAATTCTTCGAGGCGAGATTTTCCGAGGAGCTTGATGGGCTTTCCTGTTCGTTTAGATTGGAGGGTGTGGTGGTGATCCCAGAATGGGTCGCTGAGGTTGGAGAGGGACTTTGAGAATTTGGAGAAGGGTGGGTCTTGGCGGGCGAGGGAGCTGAGGGAGTGCCATTGTTCGGCCGCGGTGGAGAGGGCGGCGAGGCGGCGTTGGGGATGGTTGCCGGGGCGGGTGGCGCGGGTGGACCAGGCGGGGCTGCGTTCGGCGGGGAATTCGTAGTCGAGGCGGTGTTTCCACCAGCGGGTCCAGAGGTCTTCGAGCCATTCGCGAGATTCGGGTGGGGCGGCTTCGTGGAGGTCGGGGGCGAGGAAGCCGGCGGTGCCGAAGATGATGGCTTGGCGGTCTTCGGGAGTGTGAGTGAGGAGTTTTTGAATGGGGAGACGTTGCGCGAGGAGGCGCATGGGAAGGCGGTTGGCGGAGAAGCCGAGGGCATCGGCTAGGGATTCCCAGAGGGCTTGTGAGAAGGTGTGGAGATTGGCGGTTTGTTCGAAACGGGTGGCTTTAAGCTGGGCGCGGTGGAGGGCGGATTCTTTGAGGAGGGCGGTGACATGGGCCTCGGGCATTTCGGCGAGAGGGCGCAGGCAGAGGCCGGGGCGAGCAAGGGCCTGGGTGAGGCGAGGGCGACCGAGGGCGGAATTGACTTCGGACTCGGAGAGGATGATGCGGGGGATCTCGCGGTTGTTGGAAGTGCGGGTGAAGTAGGTGGGGGGCTGGTCGCTGAGGACGATGTGGAGAATGACGTCGTTGAAGTGTTCACTCTGGCTGTGGCCGTGGATGTCCCAGTTGCGGGAGTCGAGATCGAGTTCGATGGGGCCGTGGTGGGTTTGGCCGTCGATCTCGATGGTAGCGTTTAGGAAGTCGGGCCCGGCGCCGCGATTCCATTCGCCGGGGGAGATGATGGTGACTTTTTGGCCGTGTTGGCTGAGGTGTTCGCGGGAGAAATGTCCGGCGAACCAGCGAGATTGGATTTCGATTTCATCGAAAAGCGGAGGAGTGGTGTTCGCGGAGAGAACAGGGGTTTGGCCCGCGGTCGAGAGGAGGAGGTCTTGATAGGTCATCGCCTACTTCTTGCGCTTAGTGGCAGGGGGAGCGGGAGGATCGAGGATGGTGAGGAGTCCGGCGACGGCTTTGACTTCGGGGAGGTCTTTGAATTCGAGCTTTGCGCGTTTGAGGCGTTTGATGGCGGCACTGGTTTTCTTTTGACGGCGTTCGATTTCGACGAGGTTGAGGTCTTGGCGAAGTTTGTCGGCGGGGGCTGAGAAGAGTTGTTTGGCGCGGGTGAACGCCTTGGCGGCAGCCTCCTGGTTTCCGACTTCAAGCGAATGGAAGCCGGTCATTTCATAGATGGTTCCGCTCTTTGATTTTTCGGCGGCTTTGAGGAGTTCTTGGTAGCGCGTTTGCTCATCGGGGAACTTACTTTTGGCATAGCGGATGATTTTGTATTCGCGGTCGATTTTCATGCTCTCACGATTGACCCCGGTGGTTTTGAAGGGGCGGTAGAGGGGGTCGCCGATGACAATGTTTTGCCAAGAAACGGCGTTCATCGACATGTATCCTGCTTCGATGAGGGTGTAGCCTTTGCTGAGGCGATCGTAGAAGATGTTGAAGTGATGGCTCAGTTGCAGGAAGGGCTCCCAGGTGTTGCCGAGGGTAGCGGCGGCTCCGCGATCGAGGAGGGCGGCGCTCCAGTTTTTAGCAGGGTTGATGAGCTGCTCGGCGCTCATGGAGTGGAGGTGCACGGCGATGGCTCCTTTTTGGAATTTGAAGTTGTCGTTTAGGAAGGGACCGTTTCGGTGGAAGGTATACCAGCCGAAGTAAACCGCGCAATCGGTCATGGGATAGTTGGTGGTGAAGGTGTCTTTGTTCCGATCGGTGATGGTGGGGATTCCTGCGGCGAGGCTGGCTTTTGTGATGTCCTCAATCCAGGAGTCACCGATGGCGAAGCCGCCGCCTTTGCGAGAGAAGTCGAGGTAGGTGCGTCCCCAGAGGCCGTCTTTTTCGGTGTCGAGGGCGTCGAGGATCATCCGTTTGCACTGGTCGTAGCTCTTGGCATCGATGCGGCCGACCATGATGAGGAAGTTCGCGGGGCTTTGGGTGGCGGGGTAATCTTTGTTGAAGTAGGGGTTCGGGATGGGGCCGCCGATGGGGTAGCCGCTCACGCCCATGAGGCTGAGTTCGGAATCGAGCGCGGCTTCGTTATTGACGTTGAATTGGCGGGTCTTTTCGGTCTCGCCTTCAGGGAGAGGGGCGCGGCTAATGCGGAGGGGCATGCCTTTCATGAGGGCGATGCATTTGATGCGACCGGCGATGGGGAGACTGACGCCGTTTTGATCTTTCCCGAGGGTCCACCATTTTTCGTCGGTGAATTTTTTAGCGAGGGGCTTGCGGATGCTTTTTTCGAAAGTGGCCCGGTCGATGGTGGCTTTTTCGGTGGTGGCGAGGCCTACGATTTGGGTGGCCGGGATGCCGCGTGAGAGGGCGTAGAATTCGGCGAGGTCTTTTGATTGAGGACTGCTTGAATTGTAGACGACGACGACTTGGCCAGGGAGCAAAGGTTGCTGGTCCGCAAAGAGGGGTAGGCAAAGGGCCGTGATGATGAAAAGGAGGCGAGTGGTCATTTTTCTTTAAAAGTAAGGCGCAATGAGTCGTATGCGAGAGAAACTTGCGAGGGGAGGGAGTCGTTTGTTTCTTGCCAAGTGAGTTCGTGTGAGAGGTGGGTGAGGTAGGAACTCGTGGGTTTTAGAAGGTCGATGGTGGAGAGTGCTTCTCCCACGGTCATGTGGGTGTGGTGCTCTTCGTGGCGAAGGGCATCGAGGATGAGGACATCGAGATCGGTGAGAAGAGAAAGTGAGCGTTCGGGGATGGTTTTGACATCGGGGAGGTAGGCGAGGGCTCCGATGCTGGGGTGGTCGAAGCGAAATCCGTGGGTGCGGACCTTGCCGTGGAGGACTTCGATGGGAGTGATTTGGAGGCCGTTGAAATCGAAGGGGCCTTTGAAGGGACGGGCTTCGGGGCGGATGTATCCGGGTTGGTGGTCTTCGAGGGGGAATGCCCAAGGATACATCCTTTGAAGGGCGGTGAGGGTTTCGGGTGAGCCATAGAGTGGGAGGGGGGCTTCGCGACGCCAGCAAAAGGCGCGGAGTTCATCGAAGCCGGCGACGTGGTCGAGGTGCTCGTGGGTGTAGAGGACGGCGTCAACGGCGGTGATTTTTTCGCGAAGGGCTTGTTGGCGGAGGTCGGGGCCGCTGTCGATAAGGAGGCTGCCCCAAGGGCCATTTAGGAGAACGGAGCTGCGCGAGCGTTGATCGTGTGGGTGATCGGAGGTGCAAGTGGGGCAAGTGCAGCCGATGACGGGAACGCCGACGGAGGTGGCCGTTCCAAGAAAAAGGAGGTTAGATTGAGATCGAGTGGTACTCATCGTTGCATCGGGGGGCGAGACTTGCATAATCCCCCTGACTCCGCAAAACCCGAATGCTTACCCTTTTAAAGATCCGAAATCTCGCCCTAGTTGACCGACTCGAATGGGACCTTGGTGGAGGCTTGGTGGGAGTGACGGGAGAGACGGGGGCTGGTAAGTCGGTGATCGTGGGAGCGCTCAAGTTGGTGCTGGGGGAACGGGCGGGAAAAGGGCTGATCCGCACTGGTGAAGACCAATGCACGGTGGAAGCGATTTTTAACCTAGCTGATGCCTCGGCGATCAATGGGATTTTGGAGGAAGTGGGCTTAGATCCATGTGAGGATGACGAATTGATTGTCCGCCGGGTGGTGGGGACGAGTTCGAACAAGCAGTTTGTGAATAATGGGGCGGCGACTTTAGGAGTGTTGAAGCGGATTGGTCAGCATTTGGTGGACCTGCATGGTCCGCATGATCATCAATCACTTCTTTCGCCGGAGCGGCAGCTGGCTTTGCTGGATGCTTACAGTGTGGTGGGGTCGGAAGTAGCGGCGTATCGGGAGAAGTGGAGTGCTTGGCGTGAGGCCGCGGAGGAATACGAAACGGCGCGTGCGCAGCGTGAGATTGGGGATCAGGAGAAAGAGCTTTTGCGTTTTCAGGTGGAGGAAATTGATGCGGCAGAGATTAAGGCGGGAGAGGAAGAAGAACTGGAGGAGCGCTATCGACGGACGAGTAATGCGAGTCGTCTGGGTGAGCTCGCCGGAGCGGCGGTGGGGCATTTTCGCGAGAGGATTTCGCCTGGCTTAGAAGACTTACAAAAAGCGACGTCGGAGTTGCGAAAGATCGATCCGGCGACGGGTGATTTGGCAGATGAGGTGGAGTCGGTTGCGGTGCAAATGCAGGAGTTGGAGCGTAGTGTGATCGAGTATCTCGATGAACTGGAAATTGATCCTTCCGAGGTTCAAGAAGTGGAGGAGCGTTTTAATTTAGTGGAGACTCTCAAGCGGAAGTATGGGCCGAGTTTGCAGGATGCCTTGGATCATGCGGAAGAGGCGCGAGTTCGTTTGGAAGGATCCGATAACCGTGAGGAATATCTTGGCCGGCTTAAGAGCGAAGTGGATGAGAGAATGAAGAAACTGAGAACGGCTGCTCGCAAGATTACGAGTAAGCGCAAGAAACACGCGCCCTTGCTTGCGGAAGAGGTGCGGAGTCATCTGATTGATTTGGGTTTCAAGCAGGCGGAATTTGAGGTGCAACTTTCGCCCCGAGACGAGCCGAGCGCGCAGGGAATGGAAGAGGTGGAATATCTCTTCGGTCCGAATCCCGGGGAGCCGCTCAAGCCGCTGAGACAAGTGGCGTCGAGTGGTGAGATTTCTCGCGTGATGTTGGCGGTGAAGAATGCTCTCGCGGATCAAGATTCGACGCCATTGATGGTATTCGATGAAATTGATGCGAATGTCGGTGGGGAAATTGCACGAGCGGTGGGTGAGAAAATGGCGAGCCTTGGGGAACGTCATCAGGTGGTGGCGATCACGCACTTCCCGCAAGTGGCGGCGGTGGCGCATCAGCATTTTTTGGTGGAGAAGCGAGTGGAAGGAGGGCGTTCGCTTTCCTCGCTTACGGAAGTGAAGGGGGAGGGTCGATTAGATGAGCTGGTCCGCATGTTGGGCGGTGGCGGGAAGGAAGTTCGCGAGATGGCGAAGACTCTACTCAAGTGAAGCCACTGATCGGAAAGAGTGAGTGGTTCTCGATCCCGCAATTTGGGATTGATTGGTTTCGTGCGAAGATCGACACGGGGAAAAGGGATTCTCTCCTTCATGCGACGGAGATCGAATTCTTTGAGAGAGAGGGGGACGGCTGGGTGTCGTTTAAGGGGATCGATGATTTAGAGTGCGAAGCGCCGGTGGTATTGACGAAAGAGGTGACGAACTCGGAAGGCGATCTTACGAAGAGTTACTTTATTGAGGTGACGGTTGAGAGTTTGAATGATGAAGGGCATCATCTTTTGGTTCAATTGAGCTCGCGAGTTTCGAAGAGGTATTTACTCGTGCTAGGTCGCCGAGCTTTGGGTGACTTTTTGGTCGATAGCAGCCGGAGCCAATTACTGGGGAAAATTTGAGCTACTTCGTGAGAATGTTCTCAAGATCACGGCGCAGGGTCTCGCTGACATCTTCGCCGATTTGGAGTTTTTTGGGACGGTCGAATCCAATCCAAACGACAATGATTTGCTCTTCGCTGAGGGCGGCGGCCCAGAGGTCGGTTTTTTGAAGAGACATTCCGCTCAGATGGCGGGGGGTGACTTCAAGGCGGGCGTGTTTGGAGAAGGCGGGGTAGAAGGACGGAGGGCGGCGGAAGAGGGCTTTTTCTTCGTGTTGGAGTTCGCGCACAAAGACGGCAGCGGGCCGAGATCCTTGCTGAAGGATGGTGGCGTAGGCGGTGGCGAGTTCGAGAAGGGAGACGCTCAGAGATCCGCGATAGAGGTCGTCACTTAAGCCGAATTTTCCTTCGAAGCCGAAGCGGCTTAAGAGTTGGATGGCGTCTTGTTCTTGAAGTTGGCGACCGGTTGCGACGGGGTTTCCTGAGATGGGAAGGTGGCCGCGTTCGAGGGCGATAGTTCCGATGAGGGGATCGATCATTTTGGGCCCGAGGTCGCGACGGGAGTCGAGAGCACGATTAAAGCCGGTGGGATTTTTTTCGCGGCAACCGACAACTCCGAGGACGTCGCCATTGCGGGGGTCAATTGAAAGCGCGGCCATTTGACATCCGATAGGGAGATAGAGATTTTGAATCATTTCCTCCAAGGCTTGTTGGACTGAGAAATCGATCGAGGTGATGACCTTGAGTCCGCCGGTGGTGATTTGCGAATTGCTGAGAACGACTTCGAGAGGACGTCGGAGGACGCGGGTGCCGTGGCTTGTTTCAATGCGTTCTGCATCAGGGTCGCGGAGATTTAGGGGGCTTGCCTTAATTTGGTCAGCTTTGTTTTGAGAGATAGCTTCGGTGGTGACGAGGCGTGCGAGGACTTCGTCTCGCTGTCGGAGCGCGCCTTCGAGATTTCGCCAAGGGCTGCAGGCGTGGGGTGCGCGAATGATGCCGACGAGGAGGGCGCACTGTGATTTTGTAAGGTCGGCGGTGGGGGTGCCGAAGTAGGTTAAGGCGGCTTCCTCGATGCCATTGCAGCCTGAGCCAAAATAAATGCGGTTGAGGTAGCTGGTTAAGATTTCGTTCTTGGAAAATTCTGCTTCGACCCGGTAGGTGAGGGCGATTTCGAGGAACTTACGATTGAGTGATTTTTTTTCGCGGAGGTCGTAGGTGTTTCGCGCGAGTTGCATCGAGAGGGTGGATGCTCCTTGGGTGAAATCGAAGTCCTTGATGTTGCGAATAGTGGCGCGAGCGAGGCCGAAGAGGTCGACTCCTTCATGTTCCATGAAGCGGGCGTCTTCTCGTGCAAAAAGGCTAGTTTTAAGGAATTCGGGAACTTCCTCGTATTCGACCAATCGTCGATTTGCTCCGTGGATCGTTCCATATTCGACGCCTTCGCGATCGATCAGAACGGTGCGGGCGGGCATGCGTTTGATGTCGGCGAGATCAAACTGGTTGGCTTGATAGGCATACCAAGCGATGGCGAGGAGAATGGGAACTAAGAGGGTGAGGCAAGCTTTCCAGCTGAAGGCCCAAGCACGTTTCAGGAAACGTGCTAAGCCGCTCCAGCGCGATTCGCGTTGGTAGGAACTCCAGCTCATCAGTTGCTTGTGTTAGGGAAGGACCGGAAGTGGGGCCTTCAAATTTGCCATCGCAGGAGGTTTGATTTGAAAGGGGGTTCCGTTTTCGCTTTTGTATTTCACGGCATTCAAGGGAACTAAGGTGAGAAACAAAACGCTGCGGCCTTCAAAATCACTCGTTCCTACATTGAGGATAGCGGCGCAGTCCCGCTGTTTTTTCTGCATTCGTAATTTTAGGATTTCTCCGGTCTGAAAATTTTCAAGTGAGGCTTCTTCGCTGGGAAAGAGGACTTCGACAAAAACCGGGTAGGGAATGGGGTCGGCGACGGCATCGGGGCGGACTAGGGCTTGTCCCTTTACGACAACGCCGGAATTTAAAAAATCATCGTCGCCGAGTTTTCTCACTTCAAGGATGCGGAGTTCTGCTCTTACGAAGGTGAGGAATTTGGGTTTTTTGTAATTGGTCAGGTAGGACCTGCGGAGTTCGCGATTGAGAGTTTCGAGATCAGATGCACTGAAGGACTTAAACTGGGCTTCGAGCTCTTGAGGGGAGCTGACTTGTTGCGCGGGAGGAACGGTCTTGCCTGCAAAGGATTCCAGAGGATCAATGCGGCCGACTTTCATCATAAGTTCATAGCTGGCGGGATTGGTGGGATCGCGAAAGAGATTTAAGCAGACGATCCAAGCGGTGATGGCGAAGGCGATGGCAAGGATGTTCGCCAAAAGCCACCAGAAGAGAGGTGGGCGTTTTTTGAAGAATTCGTCTGAGTCGCGGGCCATTTGAAATGGGGGCTACTTGCAATTGGTGCCGTCCAGCGCTGGGTCGTAGGCGGGCTTTTTGCCTTCTTCGCTGGGTTCGAAAGAGGTTCCGCAACCACATGAGCGTGAGGCGTTTGGGTTAAAAATTTTGAAGCCGCGGTCTGAGAGCTCATCGGCAAAGTCTACGGTGCAGCCTTCGAGGAAGTCGAAGGAGTCATGCGCGACGATGAAGCTGGTGCCATTGAGGTTAATGATCTTGTCGCCTTCTTCAGGCACTCCGATCCTCATGGTGTAGGCCAAACCGGCGCAGCCACCACGTTCAACGCCAAGGCGGAGGCCGCTTCCTTCTGGGGCATTTTTCGAGGCCAAAAGAGCAGAAAGCTCGCTGGCGGCTTTTTCGGTGACGGTGATCATAAGCTTACGAGTGGAAAGTAGGAGGGGTGGGTCATTTTTTCCAGAGTTCTTTTTTCCCCATGATACGAGGGGCAGAGGGATGGAGCTTGTCAGGGAGGACGAGAGACGTTTTGATCTCCCTAGAAAAATCCCCATGTATTTCCTCGGAGTCGAATCAGCAGAGTCAGAAACTAGAGCCATTGTAGTGGATTTAGAAAGCGCGACGGTGGTGGCTTCGGCCAGCTCGCCTCATACTCTTGTCGAGGGTGTCCCGATTGGGAGCCAAGAGCAGGATCCTGCTATTTGGATCGCGTCATTAGATAAAACGGTCAAAGAATGCCTCAATTCTCTCGGTGACGACCGAGATCGTGTGGTGGCGATGTCAGTGGGAGCTCAGTCGAAGGGCTTGGTTCTACTTGATGAAAATAATGCAATCGTGCGCCCAGCGAAGATCGAAGGAGATAGCTCCGCTACGAAACAGCTTCATACGCTGAATCGAAATTTTGGTGGAGCCCCCGGTTTGAGCGAAATGATTGGGAATCGAATCGAGGTCGATTCTTTCGCGAGCAAATTGCTCTGGGTCAAGGAGCGCGAGTTGAGCAATTTTCAAAGGACGACCTCGGTGATGCAGCCACGTGAGTTCATCAATTACTGGCTCACGGGAGTGAAGAAAACGGAGGCCGGCGATGCCTCGCGAACGGGACTTTTTGATGTGCCAAAACGGGAGTGGAGTCAGCCTTTGGTCGATTTCATTTCGCCGAATTTGAGAGAAATGCTTTCACCGGTTGCCGGTTCGGAAAAACTTCTCGGGCCCTTGCGAGGTGAGATTGCTCAGAGTTGGGGCTTGAAGAAGGAACTCTTGGTGGGAATCGGAAGTGGTCGCTCGATGATGCGAGCACTTGGTTCTGGCACGGTGGACCCGAGCACGGCGGTTCTTGATTTTGGAACATCGGGGACGGTGTGGGGAGTGAGTCGATCGCCTCAAGTCGATCCTCGCGGAGAGGTGGATCTTTGGTGTGATGCGACTGATCAATGGCTGTCTCATTTCACGGAAGAGCGCGCGGTGGCATCGATGGAGATGATCCGGAATCACTACGGTTGGACTGGTCTTGAGATGGAGCAAGCGGCTTCGAAGGCGGCGATTGGTTCGGGTGGCCTGATGGCCCTGCCTTTAGGACATGGCACATCTTCAGAAAAAGGGGAAGGAATGCTTCATGGGATTACCGCTTTAAACTTCACGCAATCGAATGTCGCTCGTGCTACGCTTGAGGGCATCGCTTCTGGGATCGCCTTTGGCTATCATCGGATGGTTGAGCTGGACCATGATTTTAAGAATATCCGCGTCACGGGGCGTGGGGTGGGGAGCCAATTTTGGCGTCAATTGATTGCCGATGTGACTGGAGTGCCAAGTTGCACCTTGGTCACTCATGAAGGAGCGGCGCTGGGAGCGGCGATTCATGCGGCGGTTACCTATTTCCAACAAGGAGGGGAGAATCTCACCTTTGCGGAGATGGCAGATTACTCGGTGCTTGTGGATGATTCTTCATGGTGCGAACCGAATGAAGATAGCCATGATTTCTACCTAGAGCAGCTCTCGAAGCAGCAATACCTTGCTGAGACTTTGATTGGAGCGGGATTCCTTGTCTAGTTGTGGCCTCCTCGAAAAGCACTGAAATTCGTAGCTCATGGAAGTCCCGCTGGGGCGGACGTTTTGGGGGATGGTTGATTCGGCTTTTAGGAATGACTTTGCGGCGTGAATTTTCGGGTGAAATTTCTCAGTATAATGCGAGTTCGGAGCCGTTGATTCACGTGCTTTGGCACAATCGGATTTTGGCCTCGCCTTATCTCTTTCGGAAAATGTTTCCTAAGAGAGAGACGGTCGTTTTGACAAGTGCGAGCAAAGATGGGGCGGCTTTAGCGGCGGCGGTGAAGGTTTTTAAGGTAGGCGCGGTGCATGGCTCCAGTAGTCGAAGGGGAGCCGCGGCGATTGTGGCCTTGCGGCGAGCGGCGAGGGAGGGAAAGGATTTAGTATTCACCCCAGATGGGCCTCGGGGGCCGCGCTATCATCTGCAACCCGGAGTGGTGAAGATTGCGCAAACGACCGGTCTTGCCATTGTGCCCTTGCACATTGAGTATCTTTCCAGTTGGACGCTCAAGACTTGGGATCGTTTTCGCATTCCCAAGCCCTTTAGTAAAGTTCGTGTCACTCTCGGAGATCCGATTCGGGTTCCGCGAGAGCTTGATGATGCGGCCTTTGAAAACGAGCGTCTGGCGCTGGAAAAAATTCTTTTAAAAGACATCAACGATCCACTTTAAATAAGCGAAAATCATGGCAACACTCATTGACGGTAAGAAAGTGGCGGAGGAAGTCCTCGCCGAATGCGTTCAGGAAATTGCAGAATTGAAGGTGAAGGGGATCGTGCCCGGCTTAGCGGTGGTTTTGGTCGGGGAAGATCCGGCCAGTAGAGTTTATGTGAATTCGAAGGCCCGCAAGTGTGCGGAACTCGGCATTCATTCGGAGAAGATCGTGCTTTCGAAAGAGGCGACTCAGGAGGAAGTTTTGGAGACGGTGCATCGCTTGAATGAAGATGCGGCGATTCACGGAATCTTGGTTCAGTCGCCACCACCACCTCAGATTAACGAGGAGGAAATCGTGCGTGCGATTGATCCGGCGAAGGATGTCGATGGCTTTCACCCTGAGAACGTGGCCAAGCTCGCCTTGGAAGATTCTTCAGGATTCGTGCCCTGCACTCCGGCGGGATGCATGAGATTGATCAAAGCGGCGGGTGTTGAAACTTGCGGGGCGGAAGCGGTGGTGGTGGGACGCAGTATGATCGTGGGCAAGCCGATGGCCCTTCTTTTGATGGGGAGGGGAAGTGATGCGACCGTGACGGTGGCGCATTCACGCACTCGTGATTTGGCGGAAGTTTGCCGTCGCGCTGACATTCTCGTGGCCGCGGTGGGGATTCCTGAGTTTATCAAAGGTGATTGGGTGAAGGAGGGGGCGACGGTGATCGATGTGGGGATCAATCGAGTTGAGGATTCTTCGGTTGAGCGCGGGTATCGCCTCTGTGGTGATGTCGCTTATGATGAAGTGGTCGAGAAAGCGGCCGCGATCACGCCAGTGCCGGGAGGAGTTGGACCGATGACGATTGCGATGCTGATGAAGAATACGATCAAGGCGGCGCGGGTTGCGAAAGGCTAAGGAGGGGCTGTCTCCAGACTGCCCTTGGTTTGAGGTCGACGCTCTGGAGAGCGACGTTCCTGCCCTTGGTTGATGGTTGACGCTCTGGAGAGCGTCACTCCGAAAAAAAACCGCATCCCGAAGGAGGCGGTTTTGAAAGTTGGGTCCGTTGGCGGACTATCGCTTCGAGAACTGGAAGCGTTTGCGAGCACCTGGCTGACCGGGCTTCTTACGCTCACGAGCACGTGGGTCGCGGCGAAGGAGGCCAGCGGCCTTCAAGGCTGGACGAAGCTCAGGGTCGTGCTGAATCAAGGCGCGAGAGATCGCGAGCTTGATGGCATCAGCCTGGCCGTTCATGCCGCCACCGCGTGATACGGCTTTGACGTCGAACTTGTTCTTCAGATTAGTAATCTGGAGAGGCTCGAGGAGAGTGCCTTGCAGGGTGAGGGTGGTGAGAACTTCTTCGAAGGGCTCGTTATTGATGGTAATTACACCGGTTCCAGCGGTGAGCCAGACGCGGGCAATTGCCTTCTTACGACGTCCGGTTGCGGTAAATGTATCGCTCATGGTAAATGAAAAGAATGAGTTGAATTAAAGGGTGTAGGCTTTGGGCTCTTGAGCTTCGTGAGGGTGCTCTTCACCGGCATAAACTTTGAGCTTCTTCATCTGGGCAGAACCCAGCTTGTTTTTAGGGACCATTCCTTTGACCGCCCACTCGAGGATGAGCTCGGGACGACGCTGGCGCACTTTGTTAGGAGTCTCGATGGTTTGACCACCGACGAAGCCTGAGTGGCGAGCGTAGATCTTGTGGCGCTCTTTACTTCCGGTGAAGCGAGCTTGATCCGCATTGATGATGACGACGAAGTCACCGGTATCAATGTGAGGAGTGAAGGTAGGCTTGTGCTTACCACGAAGGAGGCGAGCGGCCTCCACGGCGACTTTTCCGACGATCTGGTCCTTGGCATCAATGATGTGCCATGAACGCTCGACGTCAGCTGGTTTTGCTGAAAACGTTTTCATTGTTTTTCTGGGTTCCGTTGGGCTCGCCGGGGAATCCGACGTGCTTTAAGGGGCGCGCAAGCTAGGAAGGACCTGAGGAGGTGTCAACGCAATTATCAGGAAAGCGGGGCTTGCGAAATGGGCCGCGAGGCGTCAGAAACTGCGCCGTGCGGGACTTGCTCAAACAGCCTCTTTGGAATTCTCGGTCGATGGGTCGGCCTTTGCCTGATTGTACCCATGCCTGCGCGGTGTCTCTGCCGACTTGGGAGTCTGTGATCGGATACGAAGAGGGGCGGGACAAGGTGATGAAAAAATTGGAGGCGGGTTATCCGCGTTTTTTCCTGCATCCTTTGGTGAAGCGGCTTTTTGCGAAGGCGACGGAAGAGATTGCCGAAAGTGGGAAGAGAGCGATTGTTTTCCCTCACAAACGAGCGGCTCAGGGGGCTCAGCGATATGTGGAACGTAAGATTGCAGTGGCAACCCGAATTGCGAGTTATGAGGATGGCATGCAGGCTTTGATTGTTCCGGAGACGGCGATTGGGGTGGCGATGGAGTATTGGCGATACACGGGGGAGGTTGTGAGTAGTCGCCAGGCTGAGGATCTTTTGAATGAAACGGAGCCCGAGGGGAGCTCGACCGTGATTTTGAAGCAACAGCTCTCGGAATTTTCGGGAGCCGAACTGGATGACCACTTTATTTACGAAAGTGGGATGGCTGGGATTTTTTCGGCTTATCGGGCAGTGATGAATCTTTTTCCGAGTAAGAAGACGCTACAACTGGAGTTTCCGTATGTGGATGCCTTGAAGGTGCAGCAGCGCTTCGGAAATGGGGTCGTTTTTCTTTACGATGCCGAGGGGGAAGATTTTGACGCGGCGGTGAGACGGATTCAGGAAGGGGAATTTGCGGCGGTTTTCTGTGAAGTGCCGAGCAACCCGCTCTTGCGGACAGTCAATCTTCCGAGGGTCTCGGAGGCCTGCCGTCAGGGAGGAGTTCCATTGGTGGTCGATGATACGGTGGCGAGTTCGGTGAACTTGGAGGTCTTGAAATACGCGGACTTGGTGACGACGAGTTTGACCAAGTGGGTGTCTGGAGTGGGCGATGTGATGGCGGGTTTGGTGACTTTGAACGAGGAGTCGGTGTGGGCGACCGAGTTTCGTTCCTTTTTCTCGGAAGATACTGATGGGGGATCACGACTTTATGCCGGGGATTGTCTCGCGCTGACTTCGAACATGAAGAGCTATCGGGAGCGCGTGATGAAGTCGAATGAGAACGGGGAGCTGGTGGCCGATTATTTACATGAGCATCCTGCGGTGGGACGCGTGTGGTATCCGAAATACAATACCCCTCATGAATATAACCTCATTCGTCGAGATGAAGGCGGCTATGGAGGCCTCATTTCTTTTACGCTAAAGCAGCCCCGTAAGATGCCCAAGGTTTACGATGCCTTGGAGCTTTGTAAGGGGCCGAGTTTGGGGACAGAATTTACGCTCGCGAGTCCTTACACGATGTTGGCGCACTATTTCGAATTGGACTGGGCTGAGGCCTGCGGGGTTTCGCCCAACTTGCTGAGACTCTCGGTAGGAATCGAGGAGGGCGAGGCTGTGATTGGTGCTTTGGCGCGGGCTTTGGACTTGGCCTAAACGAGTCCATCGCGCTTGGCCTGCTTCCAGTAAGCATATTCCGAGCGGTTGAAGTCGACGTATTCGGGCGAGAGGTCCGAGGAATAGATCCGGTAGCTGCCTTCTCCGAGGCCGAGGTCAACGGTGATGGTGAATTCGGGCTTGCTGACGATGTTGCGCAAGACTTCGGGGTTGGTCTTGCTTTGTAAGCCGCCTTCGCAGGCGAGTTTTGCTCCGTAGGAAATATTGAGAAATTCTTCGCGAATGCTGGCTCCGGAATAGCCAACGGCGTGAATGATGCGGCCCCAGTTTGGGTCTTCGCCATTCCACGAGGCTTTCACAAGTGAGGAGTTAGCGACTGCTTGCGCGACTTTTTTGGCATCGGTATTGCTGCGGGCACCTTTGACTTTCAGGGTGACGAACTTGGTGACTCGTTCGCCGTCGCGGACGATCGCTTTGGCCAGCTTGTTCATCACGAACTGGAGGGCGTGGCGGAAATTGGTGCAGTCTTTGCTGCCGCTCTTTAAGGTTTTATTTCTGGCGGCTCCGTTTGCGAGGACGATGACGGAGTCATTGGTCGAGGTGTCCCCATCGATCGTGATGCGGTTAAAGGTGTTTTCGACCGCTTCTTCGGTTGCAGCTTCGAGGCAGGTCTGGCTCACGTCGGCATCGGTCGTGATGTAGCAGAGCATGGTGGCCATGTTCGGGTTGATCATGCCGGCTCCCTTTGCACAGCCTCCAATGCGGATGCGTTGCCCGCCGAGTTCGAGAGAGATCGCGAATTCCTTTTCGTGGGTGTCGCTGGTGATGATGGCCTTGGCAACGTCGGTTCCTTTCTTGGGATCGAGGCCTTCAACGAGGGCTTCATAGTGAGGCTCGATGCGCATCATCGGCATGGGGAGGCCGATTACTCCGGTCGAGCAGACCGCGACCTGTCTTTGTTTGATGTCGAGGAGGCGAGCAGTTTCTTTGGTCATGTTCCGCGCGTCTTGCATGCCGTTGGGTCCGGTGCAGGCGTTGGCGTTACCGCTATTGGTGATAATGGCGCAGACCTTTTCAGCGCGAAGGTGAGTTTGTGAAATGCGGACGGGGGCAGCTTTGACTCGGTTCTGGGTGAACATCCCGACCGAACGACATTCCACGTCCGAGTAGATCAAAGAGAGATCGAGTCGTTTGGACTTGGGATCTTTGATGCCGCAAGAGAGGGCGCTTCCTAGGAAATTCTGGGGCGCGCAAATGCCGCCTTTGATGCGTGTGTAAGGGAGATCCATCGGGCCTGTTAGACTGGGTAAATGCTAGAGGTTTTGCAAACCCTCTGTTTCCGAATTTCCAAGCATGAGGTTGAAGCTTTGGATGGCTTGGCCTGCAGCCCCTTTGCCGAGGTTGTCTTCGGTGCTTTGCAGGATGAGGCGCCCGGTGCGGGGATCGTGGTGCCAGCCGATGTCGAGGTAGTTTGTTCCGGTGACGTGCTTGGTATCGGGTGAAACTCCTGCGCCACGAAGTCGGACGAAGGGGGAGTTTGCATAGGCTGTCTCCAAAGCTTCACTTACTTTGGAAAAGTCAGCGCTGAGCTTGGCAAAGGTGGTGGTGCAAATTCCCGCCGTGACGGGGATGAGATGAGGGACAAAGGAGATGGTGACCTTTTCGCCAGCGGCCTTGCCGAGTTCTTGTTCGATCTCGGAGAGGTGGCGATGGCGGGGGAGGCCGTAAGAGCGGACGCTTTCGTTCACTTCGGCGAAGATGAGAGAGAGGTCGGCCTTTCTTCCGGCTCCGCTCACTCCGCTCATTGAGGAGACGGTGATCGAGTCATGCTCGATGA
Organism: uncultured Verrucomicrobiales bacterium; assembly: GCA_937928545.1. Taxonomy (GTDB): domain Bacteria; phylum Verrucomicrobiota; class Verrucomicrobiia; order Verrucomicrobiales; family Akkermansiaceae; genus SW10. The sequence goes on along the minus strand of CALGJQ010000024.1, from coordinate 76,562 downwards.
GTCCTTCTTTCAAAAGAGGAAGAAGGGGAAGCATGATGGAGGTGGGATAGCAACCTGGTGAGGCCACAAGGCGGGCCGACTTGATCTCTTCTTGGTAGACTTCGGGAAGGCCGAAGACCGCTTCGTCGAGAAGTTCAGGTGCGGGATGCGGGTGATCGTAAAAGTCGGCGTAGACTTCGGGATCATCGAGGCGAAAGTCGGCACTGAGGTCGATGACCTTGAGCCCACGTGCGAGGAGGTCTTTTGCGAAAGGGGCGGCTGTTCCGTGAGGAAGGGCGAGAAAGGCAAGCTCCGCTCCGGAGGCTTGAACGGTCTCCATATCAGGTTCGATAAAACAGATGTCAGTGCCGGGGTGTCCTTCGAAACGTGGGAAAATTTCGGTCACTTTTTTGCCCGCGTTTGCACGCGAGGTGATGGCGACGACTTCCGCTTTCGGATGGCAGAAGATCAGCCGAAGAAGCTCCAGACCGGTGTATCCGCTGGCTCCGATAATCGCGACTTTGGTAATGGCAGACATGCGAGGACTTTGTGAGTCGGAGTCTCGCAATGAGCAAGTGCGAAAGTTTTTAGATAAGTGATGAATTGTTCATCATCCTTATGACGAAAAAGCGGCTTCGGAGACCAATCCGAAGCCGCTTCGCACAAAGCCGGCTATTCTCCCGAAGGAGGAAAATCCGGCAGCACCGAGGTGCTAGGGGAAAAACGTAGCCAAGAGCCGGATTTTGTCGAACGAGGATCAAAATTCCTTATTTGGAGGAGTGCTTTCCCCCTCAAACTTCAAAAAAACACTTATAATTATACAGACCTTTAGGAAGAGCTGATTATTTGATGGTGTTTGCTAATTCTGCAAATTGGCCTCCGATTGCGAGGAGTTCATCGTGAGTTCCTTCCTCAATCACGGAGCCATTTTCGAGAACATAGATGCGATCAGCGTTTTGAATCGTGGAGAGACGATGAGCAATCACGATGGAGGTGCGGTTCTTCATGAGCTCATCCAGAGCTTGCTGAATGAGAAGCTCGGTTTGGTTATCGACTGAGGCCGTGGCTTCGTCGAGGAGGAGAATGGGAGGGTCTTTTAAAAGGGCGCGAGCGATCGAGAGGCGTTGTTTTTCGCCGCCGGAAAGTTTGACTCCACGTTCGCCGACGTTGGTGTCGAGTTGCTCAGGAAGCTTGCGAACGAAGTCGGCGGCTTTGGCGGCTTCGAGCGCTTTCCAAATGTCTTCATCGCCAGCCTTGCGGTCGGCGAGTGAGAGGTTTTCGCGAACCGTTCCATTGAAGAGGAAGGCTTCTTGCGTGACGTAGCCGATGGCATCGCGTAGGGAATTTTTGGAAAGGGTGTTGAGTTCTTTTCCGTCGATCAAAACCGAGCCGGAATCGTATTCGTAGAAACGACAGAGAAGATTAACGATGGTGGATTTACCCGCTCCGGTCGAGCCGGCAAGAGCGATGGTTTGGCCGGGTTCGGCTTTGAGGGAAACCTTGTGAAGAGTGGGTTGGTCTTCGTCGTAGGCGAAGCTGACATCTTCGAAGCTCACCTCACCTTTGACGGGTCGGGGAAGGGGTGCGCCGCTGGCGGCATCGGGCTCGTCGTCTGCATCGAGGATTTCAAAAACTCGGTCGGCAGCCGCTCGTGAAGAGAGAGCCATCTGATTCAGTTGATGGAGCTTGCTGACGGGTTCGTAGAAGAGAGAGAGGAGGAGAAAGAAGGCGAGAAGGGCATCGAACTGCATTTCGCCTTGCATCACAGCATAGCCTCCAATGCCGAGGACGAGGACATAGCCGAGGCTATTAAAGAAGGACATGCTGGGATTATAAAAGGCCCACCATTTCATGACTCGCAAGGTGGCCTTGCGCATCGCTCCCGAAAGTCCGTTGAAGTGCTCATGCTCATCCTTTTCGGCCGCATAGGCTTTGATTTGGCGAATGCCCGCAATGTTGTCATGGAGGAGGGCGTTGAGATCGGAGGCGGCGTCTCTTTGCGCTTTGTAGCGACCGCGAGCATTATGGGTATAGATCCAGGCTCCAAGAGCGAGGAATGGGATGGGGAGAGTGGCCCACATCGCGACGGTGGGATTAATAATATACATCGTGATTCCAACCGCGAGGATCTGGATCACTGAAATGAGGCCCAGTTCGATACCATCGATTAAGATTCGCTCCATCGCGGTCACGTCTTCGACGACTCGAGTCATGATGTCGCCAGTGCGGCGAGTGTCGAACCAGCGAAGGGGAAGACGTTGGATCTTTTGGTAGAGATCCGAGCGGATATCAAAGATGACCTTTTGCTCGAAGTGGTTGTTTAGGATGATACGAGCGCAATTCAGGGCATCCTTGAGGAAAAAACTGAGAAGTCCGAGGAGGACCCAGGGCAGGAAGGCATCGGTCCTTTTGTTCGGAATGATGTCGCCCGTGATGTGTTTGGTGACCAAGGGGAAAACGATCACCGAGGCGGCCATAATCGCGGCACAGAGAAATTGGGACCCTCCTAAAAGGGGGTAGCGTTTCAAATATGAAAGAACTCGGAGGACGCTCGACACCTGCGCAACTTGTCTCCTAGCCCTACAGATGCAAGCGATCAGTCTAAGAGAATTTCAAATAGCACAGATTTTTCATTTTTCATTGAATTTTCTGATTGCCGGACCACCCCCTAAGTCGATAGGTTTCCTTAAACACCACATCACGACACTAATCACATGGCTAATACTTTCGGTATCCTCACAGCACTCGTTCTCGCCTTCTCTGCCTTCGTGGCCTACAAAAACAAGGAAGAGTATACAAATCAGATCACTATCACCGATAACGAGAGCACGAAACGTGATCGGAATACCAAGACCTTCGAGGGACTCATGGAGGATATTGCCGGCCTCGAAAGTGAGAAAGATGCCGCTAATAAATCCCGCGACGAATTCGCGATGAAGTTGGATGAGCAGACTAAGAAAAATGAGGAGGTGACCTCAGAGGCAAATGCCGCCAAAGCGACTCTCGAGGAAACAAGCGGCCGACTCGCTGAGAAGAATAAGGAGCTGGAGGAACTTGGAGAGCTGAAAGAGCTCGGACCCAAGATTGAGCGGATTACCATTTCGACTCAAGAGCTTGAGGATAAGCTTGCGATTTTAAATACGCAAAACTCCCGTCTCCGCGGAGAGAAGACCCAATCAGCTGAGCGACTTGCTGCGATTAAGAAGAAGCTGAGCGACATGACCTCAGGTCGCTCTCTTCCTAACATGAAGACTCGCATCAGTGCGATCTCACGCACCCTTGGATTCGTGACTCTCGGAGGGGGAGTTAATTCAGGAGTGATCGGAGGATCTAAGGTCGCAGTCATGCGCGGCGGTGAGAAGATTGCTGAACTCAACATCACGGCGGTTTCGACTAATACCGCAACTGCCGACATCATCCAGAGCACTCTGAAAAAGGGTGTGAAAGTTTCTGTTGGGGACACTGTTGTTCCTGTCGAGGCAGCTGCAGACAAAAAGTAAGCCTCATTTTTTCAATCACACCACAATCCACGAACATCACATTCTATGAAATCACTTTTCTACCTCCTCTCAGTTGTTGCGATCGGAGCAGCTGGCTTCTTTGGTTGGACCGCCAAAGAGAACTACACACAGCAGCTCAGCGATCGAGATGATCTCATCACAAAGAACAGGCAGCTTAGCGAGAGTATCGCCGAGAAAGAAGACGAGAAAGGAAAGGCGACTGACGCTCGCGCACTTGCTCTCGACGAAGAAGCTGAGAAAAAAGCAGGCTTAGAAGCGGCAGCATCTAAGGAGAAGGAAATCCGCCGGACTTTGGATGAGTATCAATCGCAGCTTGAAGAAGTTGTTGCTGAGGAAGCCACCGTTGATGCTGGAATCCAAAAAGTAAAAGATCTCTTTCCTGATATCGAACTTGATGAAGTGGCAGGGAAGGTAAAGGCCATGGAAGAGAACGAGAAGAAGCTGATCTCTGAACTTGAGGACCTTGAGCTTTTCAAAACTAAGCTGACCGAAGAAGTTGCCAGAAACGGCGCTGACCTTGTTCGTGTTGAAGGAAAAGTTGCTGAGAGCATCAGTAACATCAAGGGAAACACCTTTCAGGCAACTGTCACTGCGGTTGATAGCCGTTGGGACTTCGTCATCATCGGTGCTGGAGAAAAATCTGGCCTTACTCCTGACACCAAGCTCCTCGTTGTTCGCGGAGGTAAGTTGGTTGGTAAGCTTTCCATTCATCAGCTCGAAGCAAACCGTGCCGTCGCTGACATTGATCCCGGGAGTGTGAAACTTGGTTCCAGCCTTCGTCGTGGTGACCAAGTCATTCTTGAGAAAGTTCGCTCGAACTAAGCTCCTAAGACAGAATCAAAATTTCCAAAGGCAGCTCATTACGAGCTGCCTTTTTTTGAGTTCAAAAAAAATGACCTTAAGAGGACGCTTACCATTGACGAAATTGGATTCGGCTGTGCATATTCGCGCCGTTCAACGAACTTCAGGACCTTTGGCTGAGTGGTTGAAAGCGCTCCCCTGCTAAGGGAGTATACCGGTAACGGTATCGAGGGTTCGAATCCCTCAGGGTCCGCCATCGCCCCATCCCAGCTCGCTGGGATGGGGCGATGGCATTTCCAGAGGAAACGAGGAACCTTTGGCTCGCCTCAGCGAGCCAGTTCGAGTGCCTTCAATCAGTGAATGAAATGAACTGATTCATTCAAATCCCAAGCCGAAGGCTTGACTCCGGCACAGGCTGACCGAAGGGAAGCCAATCCCTCAGGGTCCGGGTTAGCAGGAGTGGCGGCGTCCCGCCGCCTTCGCTTCGGATAGATTTTCGAGAGGGGGCGGCGGGACGCCACCGCTTCGTGAGTTTAATCCTCGAGTTCTAATTCCGGTGGCTTTTCCAATTCACCCGTCTGCTTCTTAATCAATCCCTCTGGCCCAAAGAGCCACGCGAGAAGGAAGAGGAAGCCCGCCGCAGTTGCCATCATCCCAGAGCTGGTCGTTTCTGGCAGACCAAGAAGATACGGTAGAGCTTGTGATGAGAGATGCCCCAAGACCGCCGAGAGGACAGCAACTGTCATGCTTGTTGCAATCAAGACGGAGAGCCTTCGAGTGAGCAGAAAGGCGGTTGCCGGTGGCACGATGAGCATCGCAATGACGATGATCGAGCCGACGGCCTCAAAGGAAGCCACCGTCGTTACCGCAACCATCGTCATGAGAAGATAGTGCATGAGCATAGGACGGAAGCCTTGGGTTTTTGCCAAGCTTGGGTCAAAGGAGGCCATCTTAAACTCTTTAAAGAAGAGCGTGATGACGATGATGTTGAAGAGGAGGGTGGAGGCAATAACGACGGCCGCTTTTGGAATTTGTACGATGCTCGTCTCCGTTTCAAAAAGAGTGACGAGATTAAGCGGCGTGTATTCTAAGGCTCCATAAAGGACGCAACTCGCATCAAGGTCCACGTGGTCAGCGCTTTGCTTGATGAGGATCAGGCCGATCGCAAAAAGAGTGGTGAAGACGATTCCCATCGCCGCGCCTCGTTCCACTTTCCCGAAGCGAGTGATCCACTGCGTAAACAGAGCAGTGAGAATCCCCGCGACAGCCGCGCCAAAGAACATCCACCAACTAGTGCGGGTGCCAGAGACGAGGAAGGCGATCGCTAGACCCGGAAGGACCGCGTGACTGATGGCGTCTCCCATCATGCTCATGCGTCGAAGAAGGAGGAAGGTCCCAGGCAAGGCGCAAGCCATCGCGCAGAGTGAGCCGACAAGAATGATGTGGAGGTCGTTGACGGTCCAATTCATATCGCGTGAGGGGATTCGATTTCAGATTTCGCGAGTTCGAGTTCGGCCTCGAGTTGTTGCACGATTTCGGCGCCTAAAAGGTGTTCTACCATGTCGGCATCACGATCAACGTGGCTGGGCGCGATGTCGGCGTGGGTGATGAGATACATTTCCCAAAGACGGTGGTTCCGCGTGATGCGGGAGGCTTCCCCGAATCCGGATTCGGAGAGGCGGAGTTCGCCGGAAGGTTGGCGTTCGATGTGGTCTTCGGCGCGGGCTTGGCGGATGAGTTTGGGGAGTTCTCCCTTTGACCAATAGCGGTGCTTGCGAAGGAGGGCCATTGAGATGGGGACGTTTTTGAGGGGCGTTTCGCTTTGGGTATTTTCGAGGATCTCGTAAGTCGAGCGGAGGAGGTGTTGGCGGCCCACTTTTTTCTGAAGCTTGAGGTGGCGGAGGTAGCGGGGAAGGACGCCGCGGGCGCGACCGAAGATCATGCTCACGAGGAAGATGATGGCGGCGCTGATCACAATGATCGCTCCAGCGGGGAGGTTGGAGTAAAGGGCGGAGATGGAGGCTCCAAGCCAGCCTGAGATCGCTCCGATGATGGTGGAGAGCCAGAGCATGTGCTTGAGATTATTGGTCCAGAATCGCGCAGCGGTGGGCGGGGTGATGAGGAAGGCGATGATGAGAATGAGTCCCACTGCTTGCAGTCCGACCACGGTGACAGCGGTGACGAGGCCCATGAGAATGACGTCGAGCCAGAGGGTGGGCCATCCCTCGGTGGATGCGAAATTGGAATCGAAGCAGAGGAGGGTGAGTTCCTTTAAAATGAGAATGGTGACGGCGGTAGTGACGATCAAGGTGCCGACGATGAGGTAGAAGTCGGACCAGACCATGGAGGCGGTGCTACCGTAGATGAAGGATTCGAGCCCGGCGGAGCTTTGGCCGGGGATCTTTTGCACCATATTGAGAATGGCGACGCCAAGGCCGAAGAAGACCGAGAGGACAATGCCCATGGCGGCGTCGTCCTTGAGTCGAGTGGTTCGGCGGATGGCGAGGACAAGGAGCACCCCGAGGAGTCCGGTGATGGTGGCTCCGATGAGGAGGCCGGGGAGGCTTTTTCCGCTGAGGCCCATCGCGGACATGACGGCGAAGGCGATGCCAATGCCAGGGAGGGTGGCGTGCGAGAGGGCATCGCCCAGAAGGGATTGTTTGCGGAGGAGGAGAAAGCTCCCAATTAAGCCGGCGGTTCCACCGAGGAGGGTGACGCCGAGGACGACGAGGCGGGTGTTGTGCCGCTCGAGGAGAAGGGTTTCGCGAAGGATCTCCAAGTCCATAACTTTCTAGGGGCGACCGACGTTCTTGAGAGCTTGCGCGACGTCGTCGAGAAGGTTGAGTTTTCCTCCGTAGGTTTTTTGGAGGTTTTCGCGGGTGAAGGTTTCGGAAGTGGGGCCGCTGGCGACGACTCTCATATTGAGAAGGACGAGGTGGTCAAAGTAGCGTGAAACCGTGGCGAGATCGTGGTGGACGCAAAGGACTGTTTTTCCTCGTGCGTTGAGACTTTTGAGTAACTCGATGATGGCTTGCTCGGTGGCAGCATCCACCGCGGCGAAGGGCTCGTCCATGAAGTAGATTTGTGCGTCCTGAACGAGGGCGCGGGCGAGGAAGACGCGTTGTTGTTGTCCGCCGGAGAGTTGGGAGATTTGACGATCGGCAAGGTGGCCTATGCCGACTTGCTCGAGAGCTTCAAGGGCTTGCTTCTTTTGCTTCGCGCCGATGCGCTTGAACCAGCCGATTTTTCGGTAAGTTCCCATTGCCACGACATCGCGTGCGCTGACGGGGAAGTCCCAGTCCACGCTTTCGCGCTGAGGAACGTAGGCGATGAGGTCTCTTTGTTCTTCGTAGGGTTTTCCGTAGATGAGGGCTTCTCCGGAAGTGGTGGGAATTAGGTCGAGACAGGCTTTGAGAAGAGTGGATTTTCCGGCTCCATTGGGGCCGACGATTCCGGTGAGCGAGCCTTCGGGGATATTCAGATCCACGTCCCAGAGAACAGGTTTGCGATGGTAAGCGACGGTGAGGTCGTGAACCGCAAGGGGGAACTCTGGTGGGTGTTCGGGGCGCATTTTTTAATCGTTCAGTTTGCCTTGGAAGCCAGCTTGGGGGACGCCGCCTCCAAGGGCGTTGGTGATGGTGGTGATGTTGTGATCCATCATGCCGATGTAAGTTCCTTCATAGGTGCCGGGTGCGCCCATGGCATCGGAGAAAAGGGTGCCGCCAATTTTCACCTGATGGCCTTCTTGCGCGGCTCCTTGGATGACGGCTTGGACCGATTTTTCGGGGACTGAGGATTCGACGAAAATTGCGGGGATCTTTTTCTCAACGAGATAGGCGACGAGATCATTGATGTCTTTGTTTCCGGCTTCTGATTCGGTGGAAATCCCCTGAACGCCTCGGACTTCGATTCCGTAGGCTCGGCCGAGGTAGGAGAAGGCATCGTGGGCGGTGACGAGGACGCGCTGGTCTGGGGGAATGGTGCCGAAGGCCATAAGGGCATAAGTATGGAGATCGGTTAGAGATTTTTGATACTCAGTCAAGCGGCTGCCGTAGTGCTCTTTGTTCTCGGGATCGAAGTCGGAGAGGCGAACTCCAATCGCGTCGGCCACCTTTGCCCAAATCGAAGCATCCATCCAGAGATGGGGATCGGGGTGGGCTTGATCGCCGATGAGTTCGACATTTTCCAAGCCCTCGGCAAGGGCGAAAACAGGGATTCCTTTCTCTTTGCGACTTGAAAGGACACTGCCCATTTTTCCTTCGAGCATGAGGCCATTGTAAAGGACTAGTCCGGCGTTCTGAATGCGATCAACTTCGGATTTCAGTGGTTGGTGACTGTGGGGATCGACTCCTTCACCGATGAGATTGATGACTTCTTGTTTGTCGCCCGCGATTTCACGAACGACGTCTGCGATCATGCCAATCGTGGTGACAATTGTTCCGTCGGTTTTGGCAATGTCTTCTTTCTTAGTGCAAGAGGCAAAAAGAGTGAGGATGGGGATGATGCTGAGGAGTCGCTTCATGATAGGAAGATGAACGAGAGACTTTGATTAGTCAAACTCTTAAACTTGAGCGTTAAAGTTGAAATTTTGACTGGGTTGGAAATGTATGGAATCCATGATGGTGTCAATGGGTCTTAAGTTAGTGACTTTTTGGTTTCTGCTTTGCAGTTTTGCGATGGCAGCTGAAGGGATTGCCTTCTTCGAGAGTAAGGTGCGGCCAATTCTTGATGAACATTGCCTGAAATGTCACTCGGAAGCCAAAAAGGTGAAAGGGGGGCTACTTCTAGATCGCAAGGCGGGTTGGGAAGAGGGTGGCGATAGTGGGGCGGTGATTGTGCCAGGAAAGCCGGAGGAAAGTTTGCTGATTCAGATGGTGAATCACGAGGCCGAGGTTGAGGCGATGCCTCCGAAATCAAAATTGTCAGAAGGGGAGATTTTGATTCTTACAGAGTGGATCAAGATGGGAGCTCCTGATCCGCGTGATGAGGCGATTGGAAAAGAGGTCAAAAAAAGTAGCTTTGATTTGGAGGAGAGGAAGAAGTGGTGGTCCTTGCAGCCGGTGGCGGAGATTGCGGTTCCCAAGGTGAAAGATGAAGAGTGGGCGCGGGAAGATCTGGATCGTTTTGTCTTAAGAAAGTTGGAGGAGAAAGGATGGAGGCCAGCGGAAGAGACGGATGGGGTGACCTTACTGAGGAGGGCGAGTGTGATATTGACAGGCTTGGCTCCGTCGACGGCGGAGTTGGATGAGTTTTTGGCTGATCAGAATGAGGGTGCATATGATCGGGCCGTGGATCGAATGATGGCCTCTCCACATTTTGGCGAGCAATGGGCGAGGCACTGGATGGATGTGGTTCGGTATGGGGAATCGAAGGCCTTTGAAAACGATTACTGGATGCCTCATGCCTGGAGGTATCGGGATTATCTAATCAGGGCTTTCAATGAAGATGTGCCTTTTGATCAGTTTGTCAGAGAGGCATTTGCGGGGGATCTGATCGAGAATCCGAGAGTGAACCCAAAGACGGGAGCAAACGAATCAGTGGCAGGGCCTGGTTTTTTTCATCTGGCGGATGGTCATCACGGGGTAACGGATCTGCATGAAGATGAAGCGAGGGTCATAGACAGTATGATCAATGTGGTGGGCACGGCTTTTCACGGTCTGACTATTTCCTGTGCGCGTTGTCATGATCACAAGTTTGATGCGATCACGGCTCGTGATTACTATTCAATGTACGGGATTTTTCGGAGTTCCCGCCTTCATCATGCCAATGTGAAAGAGAATCAATGGAATGAGGAAAGGGAGGTGAAGTTACGAGGGGCGCATTCGAAGTTAGGGGAGGAAGTTCTATCGACATCAGGAAGTCAGATTGGACCGGTATTGGAAAAGGTGAGGGAATTGTCGCAACGGGGTGACCTTGTGGAAGCTTGGCAGAAGATGAATCCTAGAGATGCGAAAGGTTTAGCTCAGTTGCGGGAAGAGTTGAAGAAAGAGGCATCGCCCGTTGTGGCCAAATGGTTTGAAGCGATTCATCGAGTAGGAGGGAGGCCGGAACTAGCTGGGATGAAGAGGTTTTTTCAAGGAGTGAAGAGGAAAGGAAATAAGGGGGAGGCCTTGAAGGAGCGAAAATGGATCATCGAAGGAGTGGGCTTCGAATCGGCAGAAGAAGGCCGCTTTGTGATCAATCCTGATGATGACAGAGTGATTGTAGGCGCTGCCGGAAAGGGAATGGTAGTCGGGCATTTGTCGCCACGATTAGATGGGGCGGCACGATCAGCGGACTTTGTAGTGGACGGGTCTCCGGTGAAAATTTGGGTAAAAGGGCAAGGAGCCACGGTGAGCTTGGTGATTCGAAATTATGAGTTAGTGGGGCATGGGCCAACGACATCGCCGTTGCGGCAGAGCGTGAATTCGAATGCTTGGAGATTATTTCAATTTCCTACAGATCTCTGGAAAGGAGAAGTGGCCTATTTGCAGATTCAGCATCAAGGTGGCAGCAAAAGATTACATACTCGCAATGCGAGTGTGGTCCCGTTGAGGAACGATGCATGGGTAGCCTTTACCACCGAGCTTCCTCATTGGGATGGGGTTTGGAGTCGTGGGGAATCTCTTGAGGAGGTTTTGGAGGAGCTGATGCAATCGACAAAGAATTCGGCTGAAGTTGAAATTTTGGGGGCTCTTTTTTCAGAAGGTTTGATCGAGGTTGATCAATCCCGTTTGAGTGAGCTTCAAAATCTGAAGGTCTTGCGAGACGAGGTAGAGATGCCTGAGTATGCTAGAAGTCTGGTGGATGGAACGATCGCAGACGAGTCGGTCTATATTCGTGGAAATCATAGTCGTCCAAGTGAAGAAGAGAATCCCCGGAGTTTTCTCGCAGGACTGAATGGGGAGGTGATTTCAGGAGAAGGAAGTGGTCGTAGAGAGTGGGCAGAGAGGCTCGTAGCGCAAGGGAATCCTCTGACTGCCCGAGTGAGGGTGAACCGAATTTGGTCACGTGTTTTTGGACGGGGGATCGTGGGTTCAGTTGACGATTTTGGGAAGATGGGAGAGCTGCCGAGTCATCCGGAGTTACTGGATTTCCTCGCGAATGACTTTGTGAACGAGAAATGGTCAACGAAGGCAATGATTCGCAAAATGTTGCTTTCGAGCACTTTCCGAATGAGTTCTGTCCCAGAGAGTCAAGCGGCGGACCTTGATCCAGATAATGTCTTTCTGCAGCGCATGCCGGTGCGGAGAATGTCGGCTGAAGCGATTCGAGATCATATTCTGGCCGCAAGTGGTGATTTGAAGCGAGATTTGTTCGGCCCGAGTGTTTTGGCTTACATCAAAGATCAGCCCCCTAGCCGGGCAAGGCCGCAAGAGGGGCCGCTGGGAGGAAATGGAAGGCGGTCGATTTACTTAGCGAGTCGAAGGAATTATTTGCCCTCGTTTTTAAGGGCCTTTGATTCACCCAATACGACGGAGCCGATTGGGAAACGAAATGTGACCACGGTGCCGGCGCAATCTTTGGCCTTGTTGAATCACCCTCTGGTTCATCAGCAGGCGAAGAAGTGGAGCGAAAGAATCTTAAAAGGAGAAGGGGACGATCGCCAAAAACTGAAGGAGCTTCATCGAGTAGCCTTTTCAAGAGAGGCGAGTGAGGAAGAACTCGAGTGGGGCCTTGGAGCTTTGGAAAAATTCGGAGTGGAGAAGGATCTGGAAGGAGCTTGGGCCTCGTTGAGTCACGTTATTTTTAATCGAAAGGAATTTATTTATGTCTTCTAGTTTTAGTCATTTTTCGCGTCGTGATTTTATGCATCGCGGGTCTTTGGGGTTTGGATCGTTGGCTTTCGGAAGCTTGTTAGATCAAGAGGCGATTGCGGAAAGTGGGGCAAATTTTACGCCTAAGGCGAAGCATGTCATTTTTCTTTATATGGATGGAGGGGTATCCCATGTGGATAGTTTTGATCCCAAACCATTGCTTAAGAAAGAGAACGGGCAGAAGCCGAAGTTCGAGGTGGAGAAGACGGTCTTCAATAATAACGGTAATATTCTCGCGAGTCCGTGGGAGTTTAAAAATTACGGCGAGAGTGGGATTCCGGTGAGTGATCTCTTTCCTCATATTGGATCCTGTGCCGATGAACTTTGTGTGATGCGGTCGATGACAGCCTTTTCTCCGAATCATCCCAATGCGAACTATTCTCTTCACAGTGGGCTTATTCTGTCGGGTCGACCGAGCATGGGGGCCTGGGCTTCTTACGGTTTGGGGTCGATGAACGCAAATCTACCCACTTATGTGGTGTTGCACGGCGGGCAGGTTCCTTCGGGCGGGATGCAGATGACGGGAGAAGGTTTTTTGCCGGCAGCGCACGGTCCATCGGTCCTTCATCCCAAGGGCGTTGTTTTACAAAACATCAAACCTCAGGAAGGGCGTGATGGATTGCAGGAGGAGAAGTTGGCCTTGCTAAGGCAGATTGACGGTCGCTTGCAGGAGCGACGTCCGGATTCGGCTTTAATTGCGTCGGCGGTGAAAAACTATGAGATGGCCTATCGGATGCAGATGGCTGTTCCTGAGGTGACCGATATATCGAAAGAGCCTGACCATATTAAGAAAATGTATGGCTTAGAGGCGCAGTACGACAAGACTCGGACTTATGGGGCACAATGCTTGATGGCAAGGCGGCTGGTCGAGCAAGGGGTCCGGTTTGTGGAGCTCACGATCACCACCGGAAATGGCGACCGCTGGGATCAACATGGAAGACTCAAAGACGGACACTCTAAAAATGCGCTCGCGGTGGATCAACCAATTGCGGGATTGATTAAAGATTTGAAAGCGAGAGGGCTATTAGATTCAACCTTGATTGTCTTTGCCGGTGAATTTGGAAGAACTCCGTTTGCGCAAGGGAAAGATGGCCGAGATCATAATCCTCAGGGATTTAGTATCTGGATGGCAGGAGGAGGAATTAAAGGGGGGACGATCTACGGTGCCACGGATGAATACGGGTATCATGCGATCGAGAATAAGATGACGGTGCATGACATGCATGCCAACATGCTTCACTTGATGGGGGTTGAACATACTAAGCTGACCTATCGCTATGGGGGACGGGACGTTCGGCTGACGGATGTGCACGGGGAGATTATTCCGGAGATTTTGGCCTAGGTGGCTGATCGAACACGGCATTTCCCTTAATGTCCTCGATCGTTTTACGCAGGGATGAGACGTAGGTTTTATAATCCGACGCTGGATAGGTTCCGGGAGTCAATTTGACTAAGCTTTTTGCTTTTTTAGGACTAGTGCTGGTGAGGGTGTGCTGGCAGACATGCGCTTTGTTTTTAACGGCGTTCCATGGTGAATCCTTGAGATTGTTTCCCTCTACGGTGATTTCGGATTCGAAGGTCATAGGGGTTATGATTTGGAAGGGAGAGCGCCGCTGCCCACTCTGAGAGGCTGCAAAATAGAATTCTTCCCAAGGAGCCGGAATGGGTGATTCGTGTCGCCCGTTTCGATTCTTAAAGGTGTTCGAAACTTGATACTTCATTTCAAGGATGAGCGGTGCCTCGAAGTTGTTGAGGGAGGAGATTTTGAGGCCTTTGATGTTCAGTCCGATTTGGTGTCCGAGAAGTTGTTCAAGATTTTGTTTCCATTCGGCTTCGTTCAGGGATTTGAAATACCCTCGAAGGTTTGCTGCCTGTGAACCTTTGAAGGTGATGGACTCTTCAACATTTAGTTGTTCGTTATGCGGGTCGAGTTTGACTGACCTCTTACTTTTGATGCTATGAGGGAAGGTTGGATCTTGAATGATTTCACTGAGTTGATTAGAGGAGCCATCCAAAACTAGAGCCATTTTTCCGGCGAGATTGAGTGGGCTCGTTTGTGTCACAGCAGAAAATTTTCCAGTGCCGTCAAAAAAGGTCCCTCCCCGGAGCTTGGGAATGAAAAGGATCATGTGATCAAACTGGTCGAGAGAAGGAAGAGAATCGATGATGGGAGCAGAAGTGTGCACGAGAGTAAGATGAGATTTAATCCCGACGGATTTTAGGAGAAGATGGGCTAGGAGACTGTGGTCTTTGCAGTCGCCATAGCGATTCTCTGAAATCATCTTTGCTTGAAGAGGAATGCGGGCGCGTTGTCCAAATTCGATTGCTTGATAGACGAGGTTGTCACGGACATGCTTGAGAATTGCGTCTGCTTTGGCCTGAGGAGAAGGTGATTCCTTGGTTAGGGCATTTGCGAGTTTAGAAATTTCTTTAGATGGAGAGAGTCGGTCGTTCAATTCGACGAGGTAGTCATTGGCCAGGGTTTCCCATGACAGAGTTTCATTACCCAAGGCTAGGTAGGGGAGGTAGTTTGCAGGAGATGGCAATAGGGGTTCTTGATAATAGTTGGCTGATTTTTGAATGAACCAAGAACGGTGTCCCTTTTCAGAAATGACTTCTATTTCTGGGCCATGCAAATGAGATGAAACCTGGTCGTAGTCCCCGGTGATGATGGTGGCCTGTGCCGCTGTCTCTCCGAGGGAAGCGAAGTAGCGAAGCTTGAAGGGGAATTTTTTGACGGGGCTTAGCGTTTCGATGGTGTAGGCATAGCGAAGTTTGCAACCGGGTTTGAGACCGGGGACGGTGGCAGAGACGGTGCTGGTTGTTGTGGCCATGGCTCCGGATTGAGCGCTGGAATCACTGACGTAGGATTCTACCTGATCGCCTGAGTGAATGACGCGACCGTCGGCGTCGAGAACCTCGATTTGGTTAATGAAGGCTCGTTCGTAACTGGTGTCGAAGTCGAAGCGAATGGTCTTATATTCTTCAACTCCGCCTTGGTTTCTGATTTCGACATTTCTATATTGTGTTGCTTTGAAAGGCTCATCTTTCTTGAAGAAATAGGCGGTAGCGGATAGGGTTGTCCGAGAGTTGAACTGCTCCCTGTCGTCGTCGAATTTTTGAGATTGGAATTTTTCGAGAAGCGAACTGGGGAGAGTAACTGCCGAGATTTCGGTTTGAATGGACGTTTGGTCTCCTTGCCCGAGGAAGAGTGCAACAGCGGCAAGAGCTTCGGTGATGAGTGGTTCTCCGGGCGATTGTTTAAGCGCGAGTTCGAAGGATTCTTTGGCTTTCTGGTATTGTTTGGCCGAGGAAAAGGCTCTTCCTTTTTGATAGAGGAGGTAGGGGTCATTTGGAGTAGCGTTTAGCTGCGCGTCTAATCGTGTGAGGGCTTCTGCACTTTCTCCTGCCTCAATCATAGCGAGAGTAAGGTCAGACTGGAATTGTTCGTTTGCTGGGTTCTTGTCGGCGAGTGCTCGTGCAAGCTTGAGAGCTTCTTGGAAAAGCCCGCACATGCCATAGACTTGATGTTGCCATCTATAGGGACGTGGAGAGAGGTCGCTAGTGTTCTCTAAGTATTTGTTAACCACGTCCTTCGCTTGTTCATAGCGACTCATCTCAGCAAGCAGGTTTATGAAAGTCAGGAGGTCGTCTTCATTGCGATGCCCCTTACTGAAAATTTGCGCAAAGACTTTAGAAGCACTTTCGTTATCTCCCAGTTCAACATGGAGGTAGGGTTCGTTGGCTAAAAAATCCAATGAATCGGCGAAGTTCTCTCGTTTCTCGTTAAATATCTCGAACGCTTCTTTGACTTGTCGGCTATTTCGGAGGGAGATGATGAGATTTGAAATGACGGCGACGTCTTCGGGGGCTTGGAGGTGCGCCTTTTTAAAATATGGAGCGGCCTTGGCAAATTTTCTGCTGGAAAAGAATCCCATGCCGATCTCGTTGAGTAAAATCGCCTCCTGTGTAAGTCGGGTGGATTTTTTGACTCGCTCATTTTCTGGGCGAGGCGGAGTTATTTTAACCGCATCGAGAAGAGCTGGCATGTTTTTGGTTTGAGACTCAGTAGGGTCGATTGCGAAAGAGCAGATCGCGAGTGCTACTCCCTGGTTTTGTAGGATTCTGACCTGATAGTGGGTCATGCCCAATGGCGTCTTTGATTTGCAATGATACTCTTGGCCCGTGGCAGATCCCTGAGTGATTTTTTTGGGGACCCCAGAATGGGTTGGGTAATCCAGTCCTAGTTGCGGGAATAGAGCGGTTGCGAGAGTTGAGTCAGGAGTGGGGATATCTCCTAAATCAAGAGGGACGATAACTAGTCCGCTTCTGAGCGTTGTGAGAGCTCCATAGCTGGCGAAGGGGAATGACGTTTTGAGATCAGCATCGAGCCAATAGCGGGCTCCGACGGGTCTAGGGTCGAAGAAGACTCCAGCCATAGGAGCCGAGTAGGCTTTCTCCATGGGAAGTGCTCCCTCCGCCTTTCGTTTTTTGTCGAGAAGCTTGAAGCCTGAAATCATTTTTTGGAGCCGTGCGATATCTGGGGTAAAGTGATTTCCTTCCTGAGTATAGATGATGGTGTAAATGAAATCATTATAAGAAAGGGCAGCTATGCTGTGAGTTGTTTCAATTCCTTTCGTTGTGATGAGGTTGACTTGAGCTTTCCAGTCAAGTTCATCAATTTTGAGAGAATGTAGTTTTGATGATTTGGTGATGTGGGATCTTTGACGAATTCGATTCACAGCGAGTTCCACTAGTTGGCTGGAATTAGAACCTGCTGGGTTACCGTTGTTCCCAGCAATGATGAGAGCATTAGACGGTGGGTCGGTCACAAGGAAGAGAGTGATGCTCGGGTTGATTCGCTTTCCGTTTTGCTGGATCCATCCAGGTTGATCAAAAGAAAATTGAAAATTGAGATCTTTGAAAGTGTGTTGCTTGGAGGGCTTTTCGCCGAATTTCAGTCCACGCTTGAGGAGGTTCTGAAGAAAAGCTGGCTTTTTTGAAGGTTCTTCTTCTTGTTCCAGATTCAGAGATTTAAGATTAGCCAAAGTCGAAAGAGCTAAGGGATCTGGTGATTTGTCTTGGTAGCTATTGTTGAGATTATTCCAGCCGTTGGATTGACTGTAATGAGTGGAATTCTTTTTCGAGGGGGAAGTCGTGAGAGGGAGGTTATATTTGTCTCCATAGTTTTGGCCGAAGAGTGAGAAATCTTCTTTTTTTGACTTAGGCTCGGTGTCGTAGGAGCGATACTCGATGAATTCCCGACGAATAAAATTGGTTCCGTCGTATTCGGTGGTGACGGAGCGATATCCTGAAAATTCAGAGGGAATGTGGACCCATACGTCGTTGATAATCGTAGGAGGCCCCTTCCAGTCTGGGAGAGTTCGCCAGATGATGGTGTGGGTGTTAAAAAAGGCGCTTCGGTTTAGTTTACGACGATCAGCAGGTTTTAGATAAAGTGTGGGGTCACCGACGAGGAAGCGGATCTGGCGGTCTTTATCTGCGAAAATTTGCCAGCGGTTGAACATTCGGGTGTCGTAATCGAAAGCAATCACATCAGATTGGATCTTCTTTCCATTTTCATCCCTAATTTCGAGTACTATGAATTCGTGATTCGAGATTTTTGTTTGGTAAGTGGTTTTTCGAACAAGCGGATTACTCCCTTTTTTCTCGATATGTTGATCGACGGAGATTGTCTTTTTGGCAACCTTAAATGGGATAAGCTGGCTGGGAAGTTCGCCTTCTAAAGTTGACTCTTCAATGATCGAGAGGAGTTTTTTACGACTAAACTCTTTGGAAGGATCTGCTTGGAGTGGGGCAAGTAAGATGATCCAAAACGAAACTAAAATACGAGAAAGCTGAGTCATAGTGTTCTATGAAGTTATGCAGCGAACAATTGGCAGGCGAGCTGAAAAGACAAAAGAAAAACTGGAACCTGTGAGGGTTCCAGTTTGCCAATAAGGATTTCGATATTCGACTAGCTGACGTAGGAGAGGGAAGCGGCGGTGGCCTCGATCTTGGCGTCGTTGTCCATGAGTTCCTTGATGGGGTCGTATTTCCCGGAAAGGAGGGCATGGCGGGCGGAGTCAGGCATCTCGACGGAGAAGTGAAGGTCTCCAGCAGTGACGGTCATGGCCTCAATGTCGATCTTAACCTCGAGGGTAGGATCGGCTGCACAGGCGGCTTTGAGCGCATCGATATTTTCCTGAGAGGAGCTGACGCAGGGGAGCCCTAGGGTGGTGGAGTTTCCGTAAAAAATCTCGGCGAAGGACTCCGCGATGATGGCCGTGAAACCATACTTGGTGAGAGACTGGGGGGCGTGCTCCCGAGAAGAACCACAGCCGAAGTTGATGCCCGCGACGAGAATGGAAGCTCCTTTGAAGCGTTCATCGTTGAGCGGGTGCTCGGTCTTTTCGCCGGAGACTGGGTCGAAGCGGACATCGTAAAAGGCGTATTCGCCGAGTCCGTCGAAGGTGACGCACTTCATGAAGCGTGCGGGAATGATACGATCGGTGTCGATGTCGGCACCTGGGATGGGAACGGCTGTTCCGGAGACTTGAGTGATGGGTTCGATGGCCATAAGAAAAGGGTCTTTGAGTTGTTTTGCAGTCGAATGAGTCTGGGGGAAGAAAAGTTACTTCTCTTCTTTTTGGAGGCGGGCGTCCTTACGCTGGATGATGTCGGTCAGGGCTTTTTGGAAGGATCCCACATGGAGCTGGGCAATTTCTTGACTCGTAGCCATGACGCTTTGCATCAGGGTTGGCAGGGCGTGAATGGTCTTTTTTCCAGTGGAAGTCTGATAAAAGGCGATGAGATCAAGGATTTCGTCTTCGGTGAAGGTTTGCTCGTAGGCTTCCTTGGTTTTTGCTTTGAGCTTTGGGTCGCTCGCAACAATTCCCATGTAGTTCATAAAGGCTTCCTTCACTTCGGCCATCTCCTTTTTATTGAGGCCTTGCCCTTCGAGGCTTTTTTCGACGATTCCGAAAGTGGCTTCACCACCGGTGATGACAGATTCCTCGAATTCGATGAGTTTGAGGAGTTGATCGATGGGAGTGAGTTCCTTCTCTTCCTGTGCAGAGAGAGGAAGGAGGAGGATGGAGAAGGTGAGAAGGAAGAGCGTTTTCATGGTGAAGTTTTTTAGGCAACGGCAGTTTGGAAAGTCTCGGAGAAGGTCTCGCGAGCGTCGGCAATTTTCCCTTCGACGGCAGCTGCGGCAACCATGACGGGTGACATGAGGACGGTGCGACCGATGGGGGAGCCTTGGCGGCCTTTGAAGTTACGGTTTGAAGAGGAGGCGCAGATTTGATCGCCGATGAGTTTGTCGGGGTTCATGGCGAGGCACATGGAGCAGCCTGCGGCGCGCCATTCGAATCCGGCTTCTTCGAAGATTTTATCGATGCCTTCTTTTTCGCACTGGATCGCGGTGATTTGTGATCCGGGAACGGCGATCGCTTTGACATTAGCTGCGACCTTTTTTCCTTTGAGGAATTTGGCAGTCTCACGGAAGTCGGAGAGGCGGCCATTGGTGCAAGAGCCGATGAAGGCGACGTCGATGGGAATGCCTTTGATCGGCGTTCCGGCAGGAAGCTTCATGTAGGCGAGAGCTTCCTCGATGACGGCTTTCTCTTCAGGGTCTGGAGCGGTGGCTGGGTCCGGGATATTCTCGCCGATGGTGATCCCGTGATCGGGGGAGATTCCCCAAGTGACAGAAGGTTGGATTTCTTCGGCGTTGATCACGATGACGTCGTCAAATTCTGCATCAGCATCTGAGGCGAAAGATTTCCATTCTTCAACGGCGGCATCCCAAGCATCTCCGTTGGGAGAATAAGGGCGGCCTTTGAGGAACTCGAAAGTGGTTTCGTCTGGATTGACGTATCCGCAACGGGCTCCGCCTTCGATGGCCATGTTGCAAACGGTCATGCGCTCTTCCATTGAGAAGTTGTCGAAGGTCGTGCCGGCGTATTCGTAGGCGTAGCCGATGCCACCTTTGGCACCGAGCATGCGGATGATGTGAAGGGTTACGTCCTTGGCGTAAACGCCGGGGCGAAGAGTGCCATTGACCTCGATTTTACGAACCTTGAGCGACTCCATGGCCATGGTCTGAGTGGCAAGAACGTCACGCACTTGAGTGGTGCCAATGCCAAAGGCGATGGCACCGAAGGCTCCGTGAGTAGCGGTGTGGGAGTCGCCACAAGCGATGGTAGAACCGGGTTGGGTGATGCCTTGCTCGGGTCCTACGACGTGGACGATGCCTTGCTTGCCAGATTTGAGGTCGAAGTAAGTGACGCCAAAGTCATCGCAGTTTTTGCGGATGGCATCGATCATGTCAGCGGCGAGGGGATCGGCGGGCTGGTCTTGATTGATGGTGGGAACGATGTGATCGATGGTCGCGAAGGTGCGGGCCGGGTATTTCACGCCAACGCCAAGGTCGCGAAGCATGCCGAAAGCCTGAGGGCTGGTGACCTCGTGAATGAGGTGCGTTCCGATGAAGAGCTGTGTGCGTCCGTCGCTCAATGTGCCCACGGTGTGAGCATCCCAAACTTTCTGATAAAGAGTCTTTCCCATGACATGATCTCGCTGTTGTCGGCGAGGCGGGGAAGATGTACGGAAAATGGCGCGAAGGCAAGTAAAGCGGGACTTTCTAGGCAAGAAGTGCTCCGCCAGCGGCCGCGATGATAACGAGGGCCCAGACGGGGATGAGTTTTTTACGGAGAATGAGGAAGAGGATGGCGACGCCGAAGGCATCGGTCCAACCTGCGACGGTGCCATCGCGGGCCATGTTGAAGAGGGCGATGCCAAGGACTCCGACGACGCCGGCATTGGCCCCGTTGACGGCACGCTGGGCCCAACGTTTTCCACGAAGTCGGCCCCAGATTTTCATGGTGCCAGCGAGGAGAAGCATGCCGGGGAGAAAGACTGCGATGAGGGCCGCGCCAGCTCCGAGCCATGGATTGGAAAAGATTTCGGCTTTTACTCCGAGGAATGCCGCGAAGGTGAAGACGGGGCCGGGGACGCCTTGGGTGGCGCCGTAGCCGCCGAGGAAGACCTGCTTGTCCATGTACTCTGGCACCATGCTTTCTTGGAGGAGGGGAAGAACAACGTGTCCGCCGCCGAAGACAAGCGAACCAGCGCGATAGATTCCAGCGAGTGGGCCGGTGTTGCCGATGGAAATGAAGAGGAGAATGAAGAAGACGAGAAGGGCGAGCCATCCGTATAGACCGCGGCCGGAGGTCTTTTCTTTTTGGATTTTTTCGCCTGCGGAGAGGGTGAAGACGCCAATAAGGCCTGAGAGGGCGATCATGACGACGGTGACCCAAGGGGCGGTGAAGATCCAGAGGGCGACAAAGACGAGGAGTGCGATGGAGAGGCGTCGGAGGTCAGGAGCGAGGGAGCTGCGCATGCCAAGCCAAGCTCCGGCGACCACGGCGAGGGCGACGAGCTTGAGACCTCGGACTGCGCCGCTAGCGGTATCGCCGGAGAGGTCTCCCATTCCAAGCGCGACGAGAATGAGGACGATGGCGGAGGGGAGAGTAAAGCCGACCCAAGCCGCGATTCCTCCGAGAAGGCCGGCGCGTTCATAGCCGATGGCGGCACCGAGTTGGCTGCTGCCGGGGCCGGGAATGAATTGGGTGAGTGACATGAGCTCTCCAAAGCGGGACTCGCTGACCCAGCCGCGGCGGGCGACGTATTCTTCGCGAAAGTAGCTGACGTGGGCGACTGGACCGCCAAAAGAGGTAAGGCCCAATCGGAGGGCTACGAGGAAGCATTCCAAAGCTGCATGCATGACGTTACCAAGAGAGCAAAGGAGAGAATTCTGTCAACGATGGCCTCGTTTTTTTGACTGGCGAGGAAGAGAAGTCTCACCGAAGGTTTCGCCATGAAGTTGATGTGTTTGATGACCTTCTTTATAGTGAGCTGTGGATCGGAGCCGATTTCTCAACCTTTTTTAGCGCAAGCGTGGACAGAAAAAGAGCAGAGCAAAGTTGAGGATAAGGCGAGTAAAGCAGAGGTGAAGACCTTTGCGGGGAAGCTGACCTTTCACGGGCTCAGCAAGGATGAACTCGCGGACTTTCGAGTCATTCCCGAGAAGGGAAAGAAGCTGATTGTTCCTGAGAATAAGCGCTATGAGCAAGTCGATGGATTTTGGTGGAAGGGAAGCAAGGCAAATGAGTGGTTCAAGATCCCTGGCTCAAGTGAAGCGTGGGTTGGAAAGGGAGAGGCACCGAAGAGATTTGAGGGCAAAGCTCATCGAGAGGGCTTGAAGGTTCACACTCGGAGCAATGTGCTGGTTAAGTTGGTGGGGGCATTAAAGAAGGGGAGCAAGCGGCCCAGTTGGGTGAGCGATTCGGGTGAGACCAAGAGTCCTGTGCCTTCGCCTTGGGCTGGAAAAAGGGAAAACTAGAGATGAGAAGAAGGCCTTGGCGAGCGGAGCGCAGTTTGTGAGCACGGATTTCCCAGCGAAGGTTCCAAGGATTAGTGAGTATGAAGTGACTTTGCCAAGGAAAGAGAAAGTGAGGGCAAATCCCCTGAGTTCTCCAAAGTAAAATGCCCCGCTCTTGAAGAATTCTAGAATCTAGTTAAGGCTCTCGCGTGCAGAATCGATTTTATCAGGTCTTTGATACGGAGAGGGCTTCGGGATATTGTCCAGAAGGTGACTTTCGGTCGCCCTTTCAGATTGATCGAGATCGGGTTTTGCACACTCCGGCCTTTCGGCGGCTTCAGAGTAAAACTCAGGTTTTTTGGAGCGGGGAGTACGATTTTTACCGTACTCGGCTGACTCATTCGCTGGAGGTGGCTCAGATTGGAAAGTCGATCTGTCACTGGCTGAAATATTCGAGCGACCTGCTGCACGACGACTTTTTTGTCGATGAAGATTTGGTGGAGGCGATTTGTCTTTCGCATGATTTGGGACATCCTCCTTTTGGTCATGCTGGGGAGCGGTCGTTGAATCACTTTATGGCGGAGTATGGTGGATTTGAGGGGAATGCACAGACGCTGCGATTACTGACAGAGCGGATTTTTTCACAGACGCGGAAGGGGATGGATCCTTCGCGCGCTTTTTTAGATGGGGTGTTGAAATATAAGTCGCTTTGGTCGGAGTTAAAGACCACGACAGGGAAGTTGCCGAAGAATCACTTTCTTTATGATGCTCAGGAGAAGCACTTAAACTGGGCGATGGGGGAGAATGATTTCCCTGCTGAGTTGGTGCCGGGGCAGGTGAGAGATGGTTTTAAATCGATCGAATGTCAGATCATGGATTGGGCCGATGATACCGCTTATTCACTGAATGATCTGGCCGATAGTGTGAAGGCGGGGTTCTTGACAGTTGAGAGGATTGAGCGATGGGCAGAGAAGAAGGGGCATGGGATTGAGGAGGGATCGCCTTTGAGGAGTCTTTTGAAGGCGATTCGAGGGCAGCGGATTGAGCCCTTTGTAGGGAAACAGATTGGGCGATTTATCAAAGCGGCGCATCTGGTGACGGCAACCAATTTTCTAAGTGCTACCAGCCATCGTTACTCCTTAGAACTTGTCGTTGATGATGAGGTGCGTGCGGAAAGCGAGTTGTTCAAGGACTTGGCCTATGAGGTCGTTTTCTTGTCCCCTCAATTGAAACAGTTGGAGCATAAGGGGAGCTATATGTTGCGTCGGCTTTGGGAAGTTTTGGAGAAGCGCTATGTGTTGGGCGAGACGATCGATGGGCAAGACTTTAAGTTGCTTCCGGAAGCAGATGCGGCAGAGATCGAGGCGGCGGAATCTTCCGAAGAAAGGGCGCGGCTGGTTTGTGATTTTCTTGCGGGGATGACCGATGGTTATGCTGCGAGGACTTTTAGGCGTCTCTTTGAGCCTGGCTTTGGAAGTATTGGTGACCTCGTAGGCTAGCGATGCGTTTGGATCGATTGGTGGGAAAGTGGGCTGGAAGTGGGAAGCGAAGGACGAGAGAGCTTTTTGAAGAAGGTCGCGTCTTTTTGAATGGTGAGGTCGCTGAGGAGGGTGGATTTTCGGTGGGGAAGTTTGACCGAGTTGAAGTCGATGGAGAAGTCGTGCAAGCCCGTCGGCCGAGGTATGTCATTATGCACAAGCCTCTTGGGGTGGTGAGTGCAACGATTGATGAGGAGCATGGGACCGTGATTGATCTAGTAGATCGAGAGTGGGCGGCCGAACTTCATCTGGCTGGGCGTTTGGATCGTTTCACTTCGGGCCTGATGATTTTGACGAATGATAGTCGCTATTCGGAATCGCTGACTGAGCCTGATCGAAAGGTGGGGAAGCGCTACCTTGTCACGCTTGACCAAGATATTGGTGATGAGGTGATTGAGGCTTTTGAGGCGGGGATGTGGTTTGCAAAAGAGAAAGTGACGACCGCGCCGGCGCGGGTTGAGTTGCTCAGCTCAAGGCAGTGTCGTTTGACGATTTACGAGGGGAAGCATCATCAAGTGAAGCGTATGTTCGCTCGCTTTGAGATGAAAGTTGTGGGCCTGCACCGAGAGGCAATCGGAGAACTCGAATTGCCGGATGATCTAGCAGTCGGCGAGTGGAGGGAATTCCAGCCAAGCTAGACGTCTTTCGGAGGGTCGTCGTCGTGATTTGCACCTGCAGTGCCGAGGGCGGGGAGGACTTTACGGACGAGCTTTTTGAGGCCGCCTTCAGAAGACTCGTAGTCCACTTCGGCTTGTCGAACCGCTTTTTCCCACGCTTGCGCGAAGCCGGGTGCTTGTTCACGCATGAGCCCGATGGCGTTTTCAATGATGGTGAGTTGTCTCAACTCAGCGCGACCTGGCTTGTGTTGGAGAGTAGAGATGTTCACGCGGAGGTTCTCGTTTTGTTCCCGCATTTCTTCGAGCTTCTTTTGAAGGCTGTCGTTGCCTTCGGCATTGACCTTGAGCTGGGTGTTGAGGTGTTGCTGGAGATCGCGGCTTTCTTCTTCGACGCGTCTGATGTCGCGCTTGAGATTTCGTTTCGCGGAAAAAGCGGACTTCCAGGTGAAGAATGCAAGGAGGAGACCGAGGAGGAGTCCTCCGGCAAACTGAGTAAAGAGGAGCTCTTTGAGAGTTTCCATTTTAAAGGGGGAGTTATGGAAGAAGTGTGTCTTTACTCCTTGGGAGGAGCATTCTTGCTCAGCTCTTTGATGATGAGGTCGGTGATGTCGGTGGATTTCTTTACGTAGAGAACGACGGGCATCTTGGAGTTCGTTTGTCCATTGATTTCGAGAACCCAATCAAATCCTTGAGCTTCTCCAATTTCACCCGCTATTTTCAGGATTTCGGACGAGTATTTCTTGGATGTATCGACCAAGACACCAGTAATTGCTTTCGATTTTTCGGAGTGAAATTGAATCCATTTATTGTTGAGATCTCGGTAGGCCTCAAGAGCGGCTTCTCCTTCTTGAAGAACTTTTGAACGTTCTTCAGTGCCTTCTCTTAATTGACGGCCCTTCTTTTGTAAGGCCTGAATTTTGTCGCCCATTTCATCGAGAGCTTTTTTTCGTGGATTTTGAAAAAGCTTTTCTTTCGCAGCTTCAAATAGGGCAACGTTATTTTTATGTCCTTCGTGAACGTCTATGACTTTCATGAAGTCGAAAGTGGCAATTTTGGGTGCTCCAATGACGAGAGAAGGGGCAAGGAAGAGAACTGCGAGGAGAAATGAAAGCGGTGTTTTCACAAGAGTATGGGGGTTGATTTAGAAAAAAGAGGGGATCATTTAGATTGTTCGAGCATCCGGACAAGAGAGATCTCAGCTTTAGCGCGAACATCTTCAGGAAGTTCGACTTGCGGATCGAGTTTGTCGAGGCAGGCGTGAAGTTTTTCGAGAGTGTTCATCTTCATATAGCGGCAATCGGCGCAGGCGCAATGATCGGTCGGTCCGGCGATGAGGTTTTTCTCAGGAACTTCTTTTTGGATGCGGTGAAGCATTCCTGATTCGGTGACCACGATGACGTTTTTCGCAGGGGTGTCGCGGCAGAAGTGGACCATCTTCTCGGTCGAACAGACCTCATCGGCGAGGAGGCGGACTGCTTTGGTGCATTCGGGGTGAGCAACGACGACGGCATCGGGGTATTCGTCCTTGATCTTCTGGATCGATTCGCGGGTGAATTCGACGTGAACGTAGCAGTTGCCTTTCCAGAGGTCCATTTTGCGGCCAGTTTGCTCGATGACCCACTGTCCGAGGTTTTCATCGGGAACAAAAAGAATGGGACGGTCTTTAGGGGCTTGATTGACGATACGAGGGGCGTTTCCTGAGGTGCAGATGACGTCACAGAGGGCTTTCACACCAGCAGAGCAGTTGATGTAGGCGATGACGTAGTAATTCTTGTCTTCGTTCTCTTTGAGGAAGGCTTCCAGCTTGTCGGCGGGGCAGGCTTGCTCAAGAGAGCAACCGGCGTCTTTGTCAGGAAGGACGACGGTTTTGGTGGGATTGAGGATTTTGGCAGTTTCAGCCATGAAGTGAACCCCGCAAAAGACGATGACGTCAGCGTCAGTTTCTTGGGCTTTATAGGCGAGGCCGAGGGAGTCGCCGACGTAATCAGCAATGTCTTGAATGGGGCCGACTTGGTAGTTGTGGGCGAGGATGACGGCGTTGCGCTCCTTTTTGAGGCGAAGGATATCTTCCTTCAGATCAAGAACTGGCTCATTTGACATGTCGGTAGTTTCTAAGATTGCTTGACTAAAGGCCAGAATTAAAAAGCACCCATCTGAATCTGGCCGCTATGTTTGGCACCATCGGCAACGGTGAGGGAGCCGACTTTTATATCTCCAATGAGGGTGGCCTTTTTTTCAAGGGCCAAAAGACCCCGGCAGGAGATGTTTCCGGTGACGACGCCATCGATTTTGCACTCGTTCATTTCGACGAGGTTCAAGAACTCGACCTGCGCTCGTTTTTGAACGAGGAGGCGGTTGCAAATGACGTTGCCAACGACTTTTCCGTGACGGCGTAGGGTAAGGTCGCCTGAGCATTCTGCGCTTCCGGTGAAATCACCTTCGACGACGAGGTCGTGACATCGAATTGAGGCATCAGATACGATCCCTTTTTTGTGGATGTAGACGTTTCCTCGGGTCTGGATCGGGCTGCTCCAGTTTTCCTTAATGTGCTGGTCTTTGAGTGAGATCAAACGGCCACATTTCCGGCACTGGGTCGAGTTGGCGCGAGAGTTTGCGATATGGGAGTCTCCGCATTCGAAGCACGCAACGTGTCTTTCGTTGGCTTCTTTTTTCTTCTTAGAACGTCCGCTGAGGGCTTCTTCCTCTGTATTTTGCCGATGGTAGCGTGGTGAGGATTCGTCGTGATCGCTTTCATCGCTTTCGGAGTCCTCTGCTTCAGGGGTGCCAAGGAGTGGTTTGATCTCAGGAAGAACTTCCTGAGTTAGGACTTCTTTGACTTCTTCTTTTTTGGGTTCTGGAGGAGGAGCGGGACTGGCAGGGGCTTGAGGCTGCGAGATGACTTTGGGCTGCTCTTCGGGCTGAGGAGCTTGGGCAGGGGGAGAGACTTGAGATGGCGCTTGAGCTTGCGGCTTTACTTGAGCTTGCGGAGCGGGTTGAGGCTTTGGGCTTGGCTCTGTTGCGGCTTTTGGAGCGATTGCTTGGGCCGCCTTCTTTGCGGCGGGCGTGAGAGGGGCGGGTTCTTCGCGAGCTGAATAGTCGATTTCAACCTTTGGCTGAGCGGGGCGATGGGCAAAGGGGTCAGGCGTGCCCGATGCTGATCGCGCGGTGACTTCACCTCCATCGAATGAGAGGTAGGCTTTGCAGCCTTTACAATACGAGGAGACTGCCAGCGGAGATTCCTGCTGACTGTGCTGACAAAGAGGACAAGTGACCTCGCGAGGTCCCTTGTTCTTGTCCTTGCTGAAAAATCCGAAGGCCAAGGTCGTTCGGGGGAATACGACTTAGTGATCCTTAAGACGCTGAGGCGCGTGCAACGTCCTTGTCTTTCGAGGAATCGTTACCTTGTTGCTTCTTTGGGTTCCCTTGTGGAGAAGAAGAACCCTTTTTAGGAGCGGAGGAAGAGGGAGTGCCAACTTCTGACTTACCGACGAAGACGGCACCGGGCTCGATTGAGAGGGTGCCAGCTTTGACATCACCGACCATTTCGGCGCTTGCTTTGATTTCGATTCGGTCGGTGCAGACGATGTTGCCATGAACCTTGCCGTAGATGACGACAGATTTCGTGCTGATTTCGGCTTTAATGTGAGCATTTTCGGCGACGGTGAGGGCTCCTTCTGAGCTGATTTCACCTTCGATGCGACCGTCGACGAGGAGGTCGTTGGTGAATTTAACGGATCCTTTAATGTGGACGTCGTTACTGAGAATGTTGCGCTGTCCACCGGCTGAGGCGCTGCTGGCAACGGGAGCGGCTTTCGCTGGGGCTTCCGAAGAAGCGGCGGCGGGAGCTTGAGGAGCTTGACGGGGTGCTGGAGCGTCTTCAGGAGACTTGCTGATGATTTTTTCGAACACGGCTATAATTTGTTAGTGAGGAATTAATGGAGCAGGATGCTCAATAAGGAAAGAATGAATTGAAACAGTTAGAGATTATTCTGAAGGGGTAGATTCTGTCTCTAGCGGAGTTTTGGGGGTTTCGGGCTGCTTTGGAAGCTCGATTTCAGGAAGATCGCCAAGGTCAGACGCTGGTTTTTCGGGGGCGGATGGGGTGGGTGCAGGTGTTTCGGCTGGCGCTGGTGTGTCGATCTTTGGGGTGCTTGGGACGACAACTGGAGCTGTGGTGGTGCTGGGGGCGGCTTGTGGCTGTGGTGGCTCGGGGATTTTTTCGGTGGGAGGATTGACGCCGATGAGCTTCAGGCGCTCACGGGCCATTGCTTTGACCTGAAAGTGTCTATCTTCGTATTCTGTGATGATGCGATCGTAGAAGCCTTTTGCTTCATCGCCATTTCCAGAGCTGAGGGAAAGGTCGCCAAGAGAAAGGAGGGCGAGGGAGCTGGCGGATGAGTCAGTGGTTTCGGCAGCTTTTTGGTAAGCGGCTTTGGCCTCGTCAGCTTTGCCGATCTGCTGCTGGTAGGAACCAAGGCTGGCGTAGGCGTTGCCGATGGCAGGATGCTCAGGATATGAGCTGATGAACTCTTCGAGGGCCTTGATCGCTTCCTGACGTTGTTGGTCGCGCCAAAGGAGTTGGGATTTAAAGATGAGGGCGCTTCCTCCGGCATTTGTGCCTTCGTGGCTCTTGCTTACGGTATCGAGCTCGGGGACGGTGCGGGCGGCGGCGACATCGCCAGCGGCATTTTTTGCTGAGAGTTTGCGAAGGCCATCGAAGATGACGTAGCCGATGAGGCAGAGGATCGCGAGGATGCCGATGATGATCAGCTTCTTCTGGTTGGCATCAAGAAAGGCCTCAAAGGCTGAGGGCTCTTGAGAAATCTCACCGATGGGGCTTGGGCCAGATTCGGGCTTAGGTGCAGTTTTTTCGGACATAGTGCGACTTGTTTTGATGAATTAACGCCTTGGGAGGGGAGAAGCAAGCCCTTGTGAAGTGATTTGCGGTTTGGCAAACGCTTGTTCTGACGTAGCATCGGCCCGACGATGAGCAAATCGGTTTATGTGGTCGCTGGCGAGGTGAGTGGAGACACGCACGGGGCTGAGTTAATGGAAGCTCTCCAAGGTGAATTGGAGCAGGTGGAGTTTCGCGGTCTGGGTGGTCCTGAAATGGCTGCGCTTTCGGGTGGAGGCGTTGAGGATTGGGTCGATGATGCGGCGGTGGTGGGGGTTTGGGAGGTGTTGCGTCGTTATGGGTGGTTTAAGGAGCGCTTTGATCGGACCTTAGAGGATCTTTTGGCGTGGAAGCCTGATGTTTTGCTTTTGATCGACTACCCGGGTTTCAATCTTCGCTTGGCGAAGCAGGTTCACGAGAAATCTCCTGAGACGCAGATCGTCCACTATGTAGCTCCGCAAGTATGGGCATGGAATCAGAAACGCATTCCGCAAATCGCCAAGACACATGATTTGATGCTTTGCCTCTTTCCTTTCGAGGTCCCGATTTTCGAAGAAGCGGGATTGAGAAGTCGCTGCGCGGGGCATCCGCTGGTTGATGAGTTAGAGGAGAAGCGGATCGAGACGAGGCGTTTGTCGAATACGGTGGGGCTTTTTCCGGGGAGTCGGAAGAAGGAAGTGAGCCGGCTTTTTCCAATGATGTTGGAGTCGGTGCGCCGCCTTTTGGAACAGGGAACTGAGGTGAAGTTCGTAACGGCAGCTGCGAGTGAAAAAGTGGCGAGTGTGATGGAAGAGGCGCTCGCTAAAAGTGGTCTCCCGGAGGGACTCGTCGAGATTCAAAATGGAGGGAGTCAGGTTCTCATGCAGAAGGTGACTTGTGGAGTCGTGGCGAGTGGAACTGCGACCTTAGAAGCCGCCTATTACGGCATGCCCTATTGCCTCGTTTACCAAGTGGCTTGGCCGACATACTTAATGGCTCGGCAGTTGATCAAACTTCCATACATAGGGCTCATCAACATTCTTGCGGGGCGGGAGGTGGTGCCTGAATTCATTCAATCGGAGGCGAATGCCTATGAGGTGGCCTTGTGGTTAGGTCGACATTTGAAAGAGCCTCAACTCTGCGAAGTATTATCAGGCCAGCTTCTTGAGGCAGCCTCCCGTCTGGGAGAGGTCGGGACTCATAAACGCGCGGCTCATGAGGTCGCTCTCTTACTTTCGAAATGACCGCTCCATCAGAACCTACCCGAACTCGTAACAGCGCGATCAAAATAGCGATTGCGGTGATTCCGGCGCTGCTCATTTTCTCAATTTGTATCGCACTCTGGCTGGGGGCTAATGCGGATCAGGAAGAAAGTGAGCCTATCGTAGGTGAAGTGACGGTGGCAGAATTGGAGGATTACCTGAAAAAGGTGCAGACCATGATTGGCGAGCGGGAGGTGCAGACCGAGGATGGCCAGCATGCCCTTCGGCAAGTCGCAGCGATGACGCTGGGGAGCCTCGGGCCGGAGAATCTTGGTTACGAGATTTTCAAGTCGCAAACTGATTCGGCATCGGGGCTACTTTGGCCGACGATCTGGATTAAGGCGGGGGATCGCGAGTCGAAGAATCCCGTGGTGGTGGCAGTTCCGCAAGCTGAGAAAGGAACCGGTGTGGCTTTCGCTTATGGCTTTGCTGAATATCTTACCTCGCATACGACGAAAATTGGAGTGCGCATCGTCTTCTATCCGCCACTTTATGACGATGATCTTCCGGCTTGGATCTGGGCGCGTTGTGGGACGAACGATGAAACAATGGCCGGTTTTTTGAAGGTGTGCGAAGGAGTGGGTGAGTTGGAGGTGGCCGAGATTTATGCCCCGGAGGAAAAACGAAATTTGGTGGCTGAGCTGGCTGGGCAAAAAGGCTGGGAAGGAAATGTCAAAGTGGCAGACGAAGCTTCAGAGTTTCTCGAAGTCCGTCTTGCGGAGGGGAGTCGAAGCTCTCGCTCGGAGCAGGCGCAGCGGATCATTCGCATGATGCCGCTGGTGAAGGATTTGGTGGAGCGGTTAGGGGAGTAGGGCTCATTTTTTCGGCGACCGCTGCGGCTTCTGCGCTTTTTGTAAACGGTCTAGGAGGAGGCCTGTGTTGAAATAAACGCGTCGATTCACCTTCGCTGGTTCATACTTTCCTTGAGCCCTTGAAGATTCGTCACGCCAATGCGATTCGATTTGAGATCGGTAGTCATCTTTTAGTGGTGGGCTTGTGCGCCAAGCATCCTTGTAGAGTCCGATTTCAGCAAAAGGGATATCGCTATGGGCGCGGCTCGCGAAGTTGAGCGATTTAGGGTTTTCGAAACCGGAAACACTACTTCGACTACGTCCTGATTTATCTTTGGTTGTTTTTGGGATGGCATTTGGCTCACCTGTGAACGCGTAGTATCGGTTGTTTTCTAAAAGGTTGATGCGCTCTGCACTCTTCTTTTTATACCAGAGGTCAAAGGTTTCCCTCATCCTTGGGTAACGATCTAACCAGTAAGAGCTAATCATTTCGGGCCAATTCTCGCTTGAGATTTCTTCTTTCCAGCCTTCTTTTCCA
The DNA here is from genome assembly GCA_937928545.1 of uncultured Verrucomicrobiales bacterium. Taxonomy (GTDB): domain Bacteria; phylum Verrucomicrobiota; class Verrucomicrobiia; order Verrucomicrobiales; family Akkermansiaceae; genus SW10. Next base: position 44,465 of record CALGJQ010000024.1, on the reverse strand, counting down.
AAAGTTGGGAAGCCACGACCTAGGAGGTTTGCTTTGTCGCTTTTCACTGGCTCGGTATCGAGATAGTCCATCATTTGATCATAAGATTTTTTGGGGTCACCATCGAGCACCTGGAAGGCATGGATTCCCTTAATGCAGGCATTGTTTGCGGCATAATGTCCTGCCCCGCCGTTGATCTTGAAACCTTCGCCAGCTTTGTAAAAAACGTTCCCGATCACATTGTCGCCCAGATCACCATCATCTGAGAAAATGGCGGCGCGACTATACATTTCTGGGTTGCACATGATGTGGTGGAAGAAATTATGCTGGAAGGTGTTTCCCCAGCTCCAGCTCATTGCTCCTTGATAGAAGCTTCCACCATCTCCTTCCTCAATCCCGACATTGAAAATTTCGTTCTTCTCTACGAGGTGATCAACTCCGTTGAGAGTGACGATTTGGCCGTTTAAATTGTGACAAAGGTTATTGCGGAAGATGTTTCCTGCTCCGACGATTCCAGCCACTTTCCCATAAAAACTTTTGGCATAAATTTGGGTGAAATGACTGTTTACGATAAAATTCTCACCATGCTCAATCTGATCGTGAGTCATTTTCCCTCCGCCTAGGCGAGCTGAAAAATTAACATCGTAAATGTTGCTGCTCCGGGCCCCATTGTTCTTTCCCTTGATATTAAAGGCGTTTGCAGGGCTTGCGATGTTTCGGAAGGTGCAGCCACGGATTTCATTGTGATGTCCTCCCTTGATGTTGATGGCTCCTGTGCCATTTTCTGAATGGTAGAGGTTTTGAATTGTGACATTCTCAATCGTGGTGAAAGAGGCATTTGTGACCTCGAACACGGTGTCTCCGGCCCAGATGTTAATGGAGCCATCCTCCTGAAGCGGAGTCGGTGGCCAGAGAAAAAGTTCATCTGACTTTGAGTCAAAGAACCACTCACCTAAGGAATCCAGTTCGCACAGGATGTTTTCAAGGTAGACTCTCCCGACACGCCGACCCGGACTGATTCCGTAAGTTGAGCCATTGACAAGTTGGAGGTTATTTCCACTCCCAGTGCTGACCACTTCTTGGTCTTCTTTTAACCAATCAGAGCACATGTAGCCCTTCAATCGAGCTCTTGGAGATTGTGGTAGGTGGACCTGCCAGTCTTCTTTTGAAGAGGGGCTTAAGCGAACCTTCGCACCTACTGGATTTGTCAGAGATCCTTCCTGCTTGGCGGTATCAGATGAAAGGATTTCTCCAAAAATGGCAAAGCCATGATTTGGAAAACGCGCCAAGGTCATCATCCGATCATCAAAACTAATTTGGCTGCCCTCTTCTAAGAGAATTTTCTTGATGTCTTCATTGGTGATCTTTGCTGAGACGACCTTTCCTTTCGCGATTGCTGGGATGCGAGCGTCATCGGTCGGTTTGAAAAGATTCTGTGCGAGAGATTTCCCGCAATCGAAGACCACGAGTTCATCTTGGTAGGCTCGAATGCGGAACGGGGTTTTAGCCGTTCCAGAATCAAAGTCTGTTAATGTGATGGTTTGGTTTGGCCGATAAATGCCACCTCGTAGCCACAGATTTACTGAGACTTCATCGGTGATCATTCCTTCTTCGCGAAAATCACGAAGCGCTTTCATGGCCCCTTCGATCGTTTTCTTGGGGCGAGATTGAATGCCCGGGTTTGAGTCATCGCCGTCAAGAGAGACGAAGATATTTGCTTCAGTCGGTTTCTCGTCTTGAGCGGAAAGCAAAGAGATTAGTAAAGGGAGAAGGAAGAAGCGCTTCATGAAAAAATATTGGGACTCTTAGGGAAATGTTCTGAAATCTACAAGGAATATGAGAAAGAGGGCGACTTTCTTGCAGGTGCAATTTCCCGCAGATCAGTCAGTTGAAAAGAAGGAGGGTTCCTACTTGAAAGCGAGAATCTAATGCTGGCCAAAGAGCTCTCGGGCCTGAATGAGATGATGGAAGAGGTGATTTATTCGCTCTTCTTTCCGCATCCGCACTTGAAAGGTTGGCGGCTTGGGGGCAGTTACATGGGCATGGGAATTGGCTGGGTGGTCATTGCAACAGTTCTTGCAGTCGCAGGAGGTGTTTTTGGTGCGCTCGCGATGCGAGGAGAGAAGCCCGGGCGGGCGGCATTTTTTTGGATGGTTTTGGCTTTTGTGGCGCAGTTGATGGCGCTCGGTTGGCGCGGGGAACTGCGTGGGCAATGTCCGCTGGGTGATCTTGGCGAGATCTGTCTCTTTCTCGCTTGGTCTTTGACGCTTTTCTATTTGGTGACGGGGACGACTTATCGGCTCTCGTTGCTGGGGGTTTTCACGGCGCCTTTGGTGGTGATTTTACAAGTCATCGCGCTGATCCCGGGTTCTTTTGCAAGCGGGGTGGCGAAGGCAGAATCGGTGGATCCTTGGCGGGAGACTCATGCGGCGCTTTCGGTTTTGTCCTACGGTGCGCTCGCGCTGGCGGCGGTGGCAGGGGTGATGTTTTTTGTGCTGAATGGTCGTTTGAAATCTCGAAAGCTCAGTGGTGGTCTGGTGCAGGGAATGCCTTCGGTGCAACGCTTGGTCGAGGCGATGGCGCGGATTGCTTTGGTGGGATGGATTGTGCTGACGGCGGGAATCGTGGCGGGGCTTTTGATGAAGTCGGGCTCCTTTAGTATTCACCTCCTCGTGGCGACGATCACCTGGGTTCTTTATGCGGTTCTTTTGGGCATCCACTTCGTTCGTGGGATGCCGGGACGTCATCTGGCGATTGGTCTGACCTCGCTCTTTATTCTCTCTCTTTTTGTCTTCGCGAAACTGTGATGCAACTCGTCTGTCTAGGCCTTAATCATGAAACCGCACCTGTCGAGGTGCGGGAGCGATTTGCGCTTACGGAGGCGGGCTTGGATCGTGAGACCGAGATGCTCTTATCTGCCGAGGATGTCTTGGAGGGGGTGGTGCTTTCGACCTGCAATCGCACGGAATACTACGCGGTCGTGAATGGCGGAAGTGGAGTGGCGGAGTTGGAGGACTGGATTTGTGCTCAGCGGAATTTCTCCGGTTCACGTGAAGGGGTTTTTTACCATCATGAGGCGCGTGGCGCGGCGGAGCATCTTTGCCGAGTGGCGAGCGGGATGAACTCGATGGTGCTGGGTGAAACCGAGATCTTTGGCCAAGTGAAGAAGGCTTATAAGAGATCGCTCGATGGAGGCGCAACGAAGACGGTGCTGAATAAGCTCTTTCAAAAAGCCTTTGGAGTGGGGAAGAGAGTTCGCACGCATACCGCGATTCAGGAAGGGGCAACTTCGGTGGCGGGGGCCTCAGTTGAATTGGCGGAGAAGGTTTTTGGGAAGCTTCAAGGGAGCTCGGTCATGGTGATCGGAGCAGGAGAGATGAGCCGAAAGACGGCACGTGCCTTGCAGTCGCGCGGGGCCTCGTCGGTGATGGTGACGAATCGTTCTTTTGATAAAGCGGTGGACCTCGCGGAAGAAATCGAGGGTCGGGCCATTCCTTTTCAGGGATGGGAGGAGGAATTGGCTCATCTCGATGTGGTGATCGCGGCGACGGGGGCTCCGCACTTTGTGGTGAAGCCGGCGCATGTCGAGGCGGTGCGGCGAAAACGGAAATTTCGCCCGCTCATCATGGTCGATATTGCGGTGCCTCGTGACATTGATCCCAAGGTGGGGGAGATCGATGAGGTTTATCTTTACGACATAGATACCTTGCAAGAGATGGCAGATGAGGCGAGGAAGCGTCGGGAGGAACAACTTCTGCTCTGTGAAGAAATCATTCGTGAAGAAATCGATAAAAGCATTCTTCCGGCCGTGAACGACTAAATTATGAAGACCTTAAAAATCGGAACGCGCGGAAGTGCTCTTGCTCTCAAACAGGCCGAGATGACGGAGGCGGCATTGGCCGCTCATTTCCCGGACTTGGAAGTGGAGCGAGTCATCATCAAGACCACCGGAGACCGGAGGACGGATGTGGCTTTGAACGAGGTGGCGAAGGCGGAAGGGATTTGGGATAAAGGGGTTTTTATTAAGGAACTGGAGGTCGCATTGGAGAATAAGGAGATCGATGTCGCGGTTCATAGTCTCAAAGACTTGCCCACAGTTTTGGAAGAGCCGTTTCAATTGCGTTCTGTTTTAGAACGCGCGCCAGTTGCTGATGTTTGGGTGGGCAAAATCCCTTGGTCGGAAGTACGAAAGGGGTCGCGTGTGGGAACGAGTTCGGTGCGTCGAGCGCGCATGCTGCAGTTTTTGAAAGCGGGAGTGAAAATCGTCGATCTCCGTGGAAATGTGCCGACGCGCATGGAAAAGGCCGCGATGGACCCCGATTACGATGGCATCATTTTGGCGGAAGCGGGTTTGAGCCGATTGGGGTATCAAACGGAAGGGATGTTCGAGATCAATCGGCATCCGGTCTTTGTGGAGTGCCTTCCGGAGCGCAACTTTTTCCCAGCGGCTGGGCAGGGTGCGGTGGGCTTAGAGATTCGCCGAGGCGATGACGAGGCGGGAGAGATTATCGATGCGCTGAATCACTTAGATACTTGGAATTGCGTCACCGCGGAGCGGGAATTTTTAAGACTGCTCGATGCGGGTTGCTCCACTCCGATTGGGGTGTGGTCCACCCTCACTGGCGAGCACATGGAAATGGGTGCGCGCGTCTTTCCAGAGAATCCCGGCTCGCCTCGTAAGAGCCGAGCGAGCGGTGTGGTCCCGCTTGAAGTGGCCCAGCAACTTTTTGATAATTTAAAATGAGTAAGCAGGGAATTTGTTACCTCGTCGGCGCAGGTCCGGGCGATTTGGGATTGGTCACGCTGAAGGCGAAGGAGTGCATCGAGAAATGCGATGTTCTCGTCTACGATGCTCTTTCGAGCGCCGAGTTGATTGGCTGGGCGAAGAAGGGATGCGAGCTGATTTTCGCCGGAAAGCGGGCTGCAGATCATGCGATTCCACAGGACCAAATCAACGCGCTGATTGTCGAGAAGACGCTGCAAGGAAAGGTCGTCACTCGTCTCAAAGGCGGGGATCCAATGATCTTTGGTCGCGGTGGGGAAGAAGCAGCAGAGCTGGCAGAAGCGAGTGTTCCTTTTGAAATTGTCCCGGGGATTTCTTCGACGATTGCCGGGCCAGCCTATGCGGGGATTCCGGTGACGCATCGTGATCATTGCTCGCAGTTGACGATTTTCACGGGTCATGAAGATCCGACCAAAGACGATACCTCGCTCGACTTTGATCAGCTTGCCAAGACTCCAGGAACGAAGGTTTTTGTGATGGGTGTTTCTCGCCTGCGTGGAATTTGCGAACAGTTCGTGAAAGGGGGTGCTTCGTCACAAACTCCGATTGCGCTGACGCGCTGGGCTACGACAGGGAAGCATCAAACGGTGCAGGGAACGCTCGAAACGATTGCTGATATCGTGGAGGAGAAGAAATTTAAATCACCCGCCGTTGCCGTGATCGGAGACGTGGTGAAAGAGCGCGAAAAAATCAACTGGTTCGAGACTCGTCCGCTTTTTGGAAAGCGCATCGTGGTGACGCGGACCCGCGAGCAAGCGGGTGGCTTGAGTAAGAGACTGGGAGAGCTTGGAGCAGATGTCATTGAACTGCCGACCATTCGGATTGAGCACCCCGAGAATAAGCAAGAGTTCGCGGAGTCGGTTGCCGAGTCGCACAGCTACGATTGGTTGATTTTCACGAGTCCGAATGGAGTGGAGCGCTTCTTCGATGCCTTTTATGCGACCTATCAAGATGCGCGGAGCCTCGGAGGTTGTCGCATTGCGGCGATCGGGCCGAGCACGGAAGCAAAGATCCGCGAGTATCGCTATGCGGTGGATTTGCTACCTCAAAAATTTGTGGCAGAGGGGCTGATCGAGGCTTTCAAAAATGAGAGTATCGAGCATCAGAAAGTTCTTTGGATCAAAGCGGAGGAAACTCGTGACGTCATCTATGATGGTCTCATGGAGTTGGGTGCGATTGTTGATAGCTGCCTCGCTTATCGCACCGTTCCTGAAACCGATGATCCCACGGGCGCAGCGAAACAACTCCGCGAGGAGGGCGCGGACCTGATTACTTTCACGAGTGGTTCGACGGTGGATAATTTCTTCAAAATGGGCCTCGATTGGCCGGAAGGCTGTGAAGCAGCCTGCATCGGCCCGGTCACTCATAAGACTTTCAAAGCACAATGTGGAGCGGCCTCGATCGAGTCGTCTCAACACGACATCGAAGGACTGGTGCAGACCATTCTCGAACACTTTGCAAAGTAAGAAGCTCGCTCATTAACTTTGGGTGGGGAATGTACCGGGTCTCTTTTAGATGAGGAGTTCGTTCGAGCTTTGGAGATCACTACCGAGGTTAGGGCTTGGAAGGTGCAAAAAGACCCTGATTAAAAAGACGGGGGCTGAAGAAGGTTAAGATTCCGGTCTATGGGAAACTACTTAGGTTTCAATATTATCGGATCTCGTGGATTGTTGAACTCGGATTTAAGGGCGGAAAGGGACGGCGACGAATTGTGATGTGTCGATCATGATGTGGAAAGTGAGTGGAGAAGTGGACTTGGGTTTTGTGCCACTGCCAAAACAGTAAGTGAGTTTGGAGTTTTGTTCCAAATCCTAGATTTGGAGGCTTTCTTTTCAGAAATGAGCAAGAGAGGATGGAGTTACTCCGTAAGGGAGTTCTAATATGAGTGACGATAAGGCTGCAGTAGAGAGGCTCCATGAGAGCTATGGGCGCATGAAGGAGGAGTTAGCCCAGGTGATTGTGGGTCAGCATGAGGTGGTGGAGCAGGTTTTGATGGCGATGTTTTGTCGTGGGCATGCTTTGTTGGTGGGTGTTCCGGGCTTGGCGAAGACTTTGCTGGTTTCGACCGTTTCGGAGGCCTTGGATTTGGAATATAAACGGATTCAGTTCACTCCTGATCTCATGCCGGCTGATATTACGGGCACGGATGTTTTAGAGGTGGATCCTGAGACGGGGCATCGCGGGTTTCGATTTGTGAATGGCCCGCTCTTTGCGAGTATGGTTTTGGCGGATGAGATTAACCGGACTCCTCCCAAGACGCAGGCGGCCTTGCTAGAGGCGATGCAGGAAGGGCATGTTACGGTGGGTGAGCGGACGCTGCAGTTGCCGGATCCCTTTTTTGTTTTGGCGACACAGAACCCGATTGAGCAGGAGGGGACGTATCCTTTGCCGGAGGCTCAGTTGGACCGCTTCCTTTTTAATATTGTTGTCGATTATCCGAATGAGGAAGAAGAGCGAGAGATTATCCGTCGAGTCACGAGCCCTTCTTCGGCCAAAGTTTCAGCTCTGATGACGGGGGCGGAGATCATCGAGTTACAGAACATCGTGAAGCGGGTTCCGGTGGGAGATCATGTCATTGATTTTGCGGCGAAGTTGGCGCGGGCGACTCGCCCGGCTTCCGATGAAGCACCTGAGTTTGTCAAAGAAATGGTCGGCTGGGGTGCGGGACCACGAGCGGGGATTGCCTTGATCTCGGCGGCTAAGGCTCACGCGGTTTTGCGGGGACGCTTTCATGCGACGACTGGGGATGTGGCGGCGGTGGCGCTGCCGGTGCTGCGACATCGCGTGTTGACCACCTTCAATGCGGAAGCGGCGGGAGTGAAGAGCGACGACATTATCAAGCGACTCATCGAAGAGTTCGGTGGGAATGATGCTGATATTAAGATCTAGTCCTAATGGCTGAAGCTTCGGACAAATTGAAGATGCCAGAGTGCATGCGCTTGCTCGCGCCTGAGGTGGTGGGCTCGCTGCGTCGCCTCGAATGGCTCTCACGTTTGCGGAAGCAGGGGACATTGACCGGTCGGCATACGAGTCCAGATAAAGGGGTATCAGTCGAGTTCGCGGAGCATCGTGAATACACTCTTGGTGATGACTTGCGAAATCTCGATTGGCGAGTGATGGCGAAGAGCGATCGCAATGTCGTGAAGCAATACATTGAGGAGACCAACCTGCGCGCCACGGTGGTGCTGGATGTCTCTGGCTCGATGACTTTTCAAGGGGAGCAGGCTGAGCTTTCGAAATTTGAATACGGGCAATATCTTGCGGCGGCGTTGTCTTACCTTTTTATCAAACAAGGTGATGCCTCAGGTTTGGTGACCTTTGATGATACGCTGCGGACGTCGATGCGGGCGGAGAGTCGGCCGAGTCAGGTGCGGCGGATTTGTGAAGAGCTGCATGGGACGGAGCCAGGCAAGGAGACTGGAGTGGGGAAGGTTTTGCATGAAGTGGCGGAGCGGATTCCTCCTCGTGGGCTCGTGATTTTGATCAGTGATCTCTTTGATGAGCCGGAGCAGATTGTGGAGGCCCTGCACCACTTTGATTATCGTCAGCATGAGTTGGTGGTCTTTCATCTTTTGGCGGAAGAGGAACTGAGTTTCCCTTTTAAATCTTTCCAACGCTTTCGGGATCTGGAAGGGGTTGAGGAGATGATGCGGATCGATCCGCAGGCGGTGCGAGCGGCTTATCTGAAGAAGCTCAAAGAGTTTATCGCTTCGATCGAAAGCGTGTGTGGAAATCTTAGGGCCGATTATGTGCCGGTGAGCACGAAGACGCCGGTTTCGGAGGCCTTGGTGAGGTATTTAGGAAGGAGGAAGAAGTAGGATGCTTTTTAAGAATCCATGGCTGCTCGCGGGGCTGGCTGGAGTTTTGATTCCAGTGATCTTGCACCTCATCCGGAGGCAGGCGGCGAAGCCTTACGATTGGGGGGCGATGCGTTTTCTTTTCGATACGGTGGCGGCGAGACGCAAGCGCATGGAGTGGGAAGATTTTCTGCTCATGGTGACGCGTTGCTTGTTGATCGCGTTGATTGCTCTGGCGGTGGCGCGGCCATTTGTGCCGCCTGATACGGGGGTGCCTTGGCTCTTTGTTTTACCATTGGGCTTACTGGGGATGGCGGCCTTTGGGGGATCATTTGTGCTCTCGGCTTTGAAAGGAAAGTGGATCATGCGGATCTTGGCGCTCTTAATGGTTTTGGGCGCGGCCTTCTTGGTGTGGCAGGAGAAGAATTTAAACCTGAAGCGTTTTCAAACGAGTGCTCGTCGGGATGTGGCGTTGGTGATTGACGGGTCGAGCTCGATGCTTCTTCGCAAAGATGGTCAGACTGCTTTTGAGCGAGCGATTTCAGAGGCGCGGGACTTTGTGAAACAAGCTCCGAAGGGAACGGCGTTTTCGATCATCCTAGGTGGTCCCGCTCCGGAGTTGAAGACGGGGACTCCACTGACTCATCGCGCAGATGTGCTGGAGGTTTTGGATAGTTTGGAGCCAGTGGGAGGTCCATTTCGGGCGCATGATGCCTTAGGGATGGCGACCTTGTCTCTGGCGGAAGGGCGAGGGAGTAGTAAGGACTTGGTGGTGTTTTCCGATCTTCAGCGGATTGGATGGCAGTTGGATAGCACAACGTCTTGGAGCAATCTTGGTGATGCTTGGGAGGGCTTGCCGAATGGGGCAAAACCGAGACTTCTTTTACGGTCCTTTTCTCCTCCCGAGAACTTGCGAAACGTTTCGGTGAGTGGGATCGAGCTTTCGCGCGAAGTGGTGGGAACGGATCGTGAAGTGGCGATTCGGATTCGAGTTGAGAATACGGGGAATGAGGTTGTGACCCCGGGTTTGATGCGAGTGACGGTAGGTGGGAAGGACTTGGAAGAGAAGGGGCTGGGGCAGATGACGCCGGGCGAGAGTTCGATCTTGGATTATCGCCATCGATTTTCAGAGGTGGGACCTCAAGTGATTAAGGTGGAGTTGGATGGGAATGACGATCTCGCGGGAGATGATTTTGCGGAGCGGGCGATTTGGGTGAAGAAGAGGCTTCCAGTTTTGATTGTGGAAGGAAATGGCGGGGCATCATTTTTCCAGCGTGCGGGTGGATATCTAGGGCTGGCCTTGGCTCCGATCAGCGGGAAGGAAGAGAGTTTTGTCGACCCACGGGTGATTGATGCGGCGGCGCTGACTCGTGAAGAATTAGAGGATGATGCTGTGATCATCTTGGCAGATGTGGCGCGGCTTCCGGCATCGGCGGCTTCAAAGATCTCTGATTTTGTGATCAAAGGAGGCGGGCTTTGGATCATTGCGGGGCCCAAGGTGGATCCGAAATTTTATCAAGAATGGCGTGGTGGTGATGGCGTGGTGATGCCTCTTCAGTTGGGTGAAATGGCTTTCCCTGCGAATGGGGTTCAGGCTGCGCCGGGGAGCTTTGATCATCCGGTTCTTCGTTTGTTTAAAGATGAGGCGGGGCAAGATTTAGGGGATGCGGTGGTGGAGGGGTATCGATCGAGTTCGAAGCTGGTGGAAGGAGCCTTAGCGGCGGCGAGGTATAGTGATGGAGAGATTTTTCTCGCGATTCGAGACTATGGGAGTGGACGGGTGATTGTTTCGACGACGGCTTTGGATGCTCGTCTGGGGAACTTTCCGGCACGGCCGAGTTTTGTGCCATTTGTGCATGAGTTGACGAATTGGTTGGCGGGTGGTCAGTCGATTGACCTGAATGTGCGAGCAAGTTGGAGTCCCACGCTTGGCTTGCCGGGTGGAGGAGGCCTGAGTGCGGACTATCGATCTGCGGAGGGTAAGAAAGAGGGTTTTCGCCGGATTGATCCCTCGATTGATTTTGATTGGAAGGGCGATGCTCCAGAGAAGGGGATGAAGCGGGATCGTTTCGAAGTGACATGGACGGGCTCACTTGTTCCTCCTGTTTCGGGCGACTATATTTTTGAAGTGACGGTGGATGATTCTATGGAAATCACGCTGGATGGAGACACGGTCTTTAAAGGTAAAGAGAGCACTGGGAAGAGCGAAAAAATCCCCTTAGTTGCCGGTAAGCCTGTTTCATTTTTAGCCAACTATCAGGAAGAATGGGGAGATGCTTTTGTGAGTTTAAAGTGGCAAAGGCCGGATGGGGTGACTGAGGTGATTCCGTCTTCCGCCTTCTTTGCGGTGACTCAGGAGGAGGGGAGCTTTCTTCTGGGGGAAGCCACGGCGCGGGATCCGCAGGGGCGTGATCGAGGGGTGGAGGCGATTTTGGGCCGGCGTGGAAAGTCGGTCGAAGTTGAGGGCTCGGCGATTCCAGGCGAGTATCTGGTTCAGATTCCGGAGGCTGTGCAACAGGAGCTTTTAGGAATGAAAGAAGTTCCCTTGGTGGTGCTTCGAGAGGGCGAGGAAAGTCGGATGGAAGGATGGAGCGAGGATGATCGCGAACTGATTCGCCGGGAAATTGATCTGATCGAGTTGAGTTCCATGAAGGATGTTTTGGCGGCGTTGAAGGGTGAGGGATTTGGAAGAGAGATTTGGAAAATTCTCGCGATTGCGGCCTTGGTGCTCCTTTTCGTTGAAGGGATCTTGGCGCGCTGGGTTTCGAAGTCGCGACAAGCAGGTGAAGATGTGAAGGTGGACTTTGAAAAGCGGGACGAAATTCCGGAGTCATTTTTGAAGTCAGTCGGTAAAACGAAGGGAGGTCAGGCGTGAAAGTGATTTTGCGTGGCGTTCTGATTTTCTTAGCTCTCTGGGGCTTGGTTGTTTTGCTTTCGAAGGTCTTGGAGGTGAATCCATTTTGGCCTGCTTGGGTGATTCCTTTGATCGGGGCAATTGGAGCGGAATTGGTTCTTTGGACCTATCGATATGAGCGCACGGCGGTTGGTTCTCGGCGAGGGCGATTGTTAGTCGGGCTGCGTTTGGCGGAGCTCGCGCTTTTGCTTTGGATTCTCTTGCAGCCGGTTTGGAGTCGCTTTGTGGATCGGGAGATCAAGCGTGAGGTCATTGTGTTGGTGGATGATTCCGCATCGATGGATTTGGTTGATGAGGGGCAGACGAAGACGCGGCTTGAACTGGCGCGGGAGAAATTGGAAGTAAGTGGGCTTTTGGATGCGCTGGAGGGGAAGGTGGGAGTCCGGGAGATTCGCTCGGCGCGGCGTGCGCTCATGGATGACTCGGCGGAGGTTGAAGGTTGGGATCAGGCGACTGATTTGGCGGGTGGCTTGGAGTCGGTGCTGGATCAGGTGCCACCGGATCAGTTGGCGGGAATGGTTTTGCTCAGCGATGGTCGTCACAATCGTCCGGGGAGCGTGGAAGATGTGGCGCGGAGATTTGGGATTTTGGATGCTCCGATCGCGGTCATTCCTTCAGGGAGTGAGGTTCCGCCGAAGGATGCCGCGATTATTTCGGTTCGTTCTCCTGACTCGGTTTACTTGGGAGACCGGATTCGAGTGGGAGCTCTTTTGAAATTTGATGGCTACCGTGGAAAGAAGGCGAAGCTTCAGCTCTTTGCGGGAGAAAAGGAATTAGAGTCGAGAGAGATTGCGATCCCTCAGGATAACTATCGTGAGGAGGTGAAATTCCGTCATGCTCCAGAAGAAGGAGGAGTGGGGGAGTATCGCGTGGTTTTGAGCGGTCTTGAGGATGAGACTTTTGACAATAACAATGCGTGGGATTTTCAGACGGTGGTGAGCGACGCTCGGACGAATGTTTTATTGATTGATGAACATCCTCGCTGGGAGTTCCGTTACTTGCGGAATCTTTTCTACGGTCGTGATCAGTCGATTCATTTGCAATCAGTCTTGTTGAAGCCCGATCGAATCGCGGGCCATACACCGGAGAAGGTGGTGGCTTCGGCGAGTCGTCCTTTTGGTGATGCCAATGCAACTCATCTGCCAGAAACAGAGGAGGAATGGCGAAAGTTCGATGTGATCATTATTGGTGACATTGGGCCTAAGTCGTTGAGCGACGAACAGTGGGAGATTCTTTCAGCTTGCGTGAGTGAGCGTGCCGCTTTGCTGGTTTTAGTGGCGGGACCAGAGTCAATGCCTCATGCCTTCAATTCAGAGGTGGCGCAGGGCTTAATCCCGGTGAAGTACGAAGCCTCTCGGAGAACTTACTATGGTGGGGATGAGAGCTTTCGCTATGGATTAACTAATTTGGGGCGCACTCATCCGGTGACGGCTCAGGTGGAAGGGCAGATGAGAAATGAGGCTTTGTGGAAAGAGTTTCCGCTGATTCGCTGGCGTCATCCGGTGGAGGGGCTACAGCCCGGGGCAGAGGTTCTTTTGTATGCTGAAGATGCGGAGAAGAGGACGAGAAAGGTGAGTTCCTCTGACGGGCTGGATGCGGCGCTGAATGAGGTTGCACGGCGTCGGGAGCGTGAGGCCGAGAATGCCTTGCTGGTGACTCGTCAGACGGGAGCGGGAAAGGTGGCGATGCTTTTGGCGGACCGGACTTGGCGTCTGCGTGAGGGAGTGGGAGACATTTACCACCATCGTTTTTGGGGGCAATTAGTTCGTTGGGGAGCTGGTCCAAACTTGCGGGCGGGAACTAAGACGGTGCGACTGGGGACTGACCAATTGACTTATACCGGGGATGATCGGGTTCGTATTATGAGTCGTCTGCGTGACGAGAATTTGAATCCGGTGATCGAAGAAAACTTGATGGCCGAAGTGAGCCATGAAAGTGGGGAAGTGACTCAGGTGCCTCTGCAGTTTCGCGAGAATTCAAACGGGATTCACGAGAGTCTGGCGGGGCCGTTTCGTAAGCCTGGAGTTTACGAAGTGAAGGTGAAGGACGAGGTGGTGACGAGCTTCCGAGTGGTGGGCGCGCGGAGTGCGGTTGAGCTTTCAGAGACAACTCTCAATCAGCCCTTGCTTGATTCGATTGCCAAAATGTCGGGTGGACTTATGTATCAAGGAGGGGCTTCGCTCGCTGATCTTTATCTGAAAGGGGACGAAACTCGGACCGAGCTTCGCGAGACCTCCTTGTGGGACGTTTGGCCGGTTTTCACCCTGCTCGCGTTGTTGCTGACGATCGAGTGGGTGATTCGTAGACGCGGAGGGCTGAGTTAGCCTACTCCCCGACTTCTTCAGGTTTTGGCTCTGACTCTGGAGCTGGCTGGGCTTCGGGCTTTGGCTCTGATTCTGGAGCTGGTTGAGCCTTAGGTTTTGGCTCTGCCTTGGGCTTGGGCTTGCTGCCGGGAAGTGGTGGAGGAGAGTTACGATCAAATTCAGCAGGTTTAGTGGGAACTTCAACCGGTGGGGTCGTGGCTTCGACTTTCGGCTTTTTAGGCATGGCCTCTTTTGGTCGAGCGAGTGAGGGAGGAGGTGTTTTGCCAGTCGATGGGACGCCAGGAATCGCTCCGGGCTTCGGGACTTGGATGGGCTGGGTGGTGACGGAAGCTTTCTTACGTTCGGGCTTTTTCTCTCCAATGAATTCTCCTCGGTTTTTAAGGAGCGGGGAGAGGGGGACTTTGCTTAGAAGAAAGGAGCGACCTTCGAATTTCTTTCTCATGCGGTTCACATTGGCAGAAAGATCGGCGAGGTTAGCGACACGCTGTTCATAGACGGCCTTGGCTTGAGTGTCGGCATCGGCTGCTGGAGTTTCAGGCTTGGTGGGACCATTGAGAACTTTGAGAGTCGCGATGTAGTTCTGGGCAGGGATGGGACCCGCTTGGTCAGGAGCTTTGTCGTCCTTCTTTTCTTCCTCTTTCTTTTCAGGAGTGAGGGTGATGAGGAAGGTTGAGCCAGAGGAATCGGTTGCTTTGATCTCGCGAGTCCCTTTTTCGTCAGAGCGTTTTTTGGCATTTTCTTCGCTGAGGAGTTCGAGGAAAGAGGCTCGGCTGAAGATGTTCTTGAGGGTTCCGGTTTCGTTGGTTTTGGTCTCCTGCTTTTCTTCGAGTCCTTCGATCAAGAAATCATCAATGACGGATTTCCGCGAAATCGTCCATGGCTTGAAGTTTTCGTCTTGGGGTGCGGAAACTGAGATTTTAATGACTCCTTCTTGGAGAGGTGAAAATCCTTTGTCGATCCAGTTACTAGAATCGGAATCGATTGAGGCGAAAGTCTGTTGAACGATGTAGACTCCGCTGTCGTCGTTTGAAACGCGGACAAAGCGTCCGGCCGTTTTACTTGAGCCGCCGGTCGCTTCGCGAGATTTTCCGAGGAAGAGTTTTCCGCTCTCTTCACCAGCGGTGATAAGGGTGATGCTGTCGGGGCGCTTGCTGGTGTCCTCGACAGAGGGGTCGAGATTGAAGCGATCATAATACTCATCTGAGGCGACGACCCCTTGTGAGACCTTGGCATCGCGGAGCGAATCAAAGACGCGGGTGAGCGTGTTGATGTTGGCGGGGAAGTTGTCCTGCTCGGCGACGAGCCATTGCTCATCCGTTTTCTTGAGGCTAACGGATTTCCCGTCTTTCTCGATCTTGAGTTCGTCGATGGTGTCGACAAGGTTCTCAGGGAGGACAGGGGAGCCTGTTTCGAGTTTGGTTTGAGAGGTAGAAGCGTTGGGGTCGCTTTTGCTTTTTATAAAGAGGAAGCCTGCTCCGAGGGCGAGGATCCAGAGAATCAGAAGGTGAAGTCGTGACATGGTTTCAGATACTGGTTCGTGGTTGATTAAGTTAGTTTAGCGAGCGTTGGTGAGGACTCGACGCCAGATGAAGACGAGTAGTCCGATAAGAATGACGATCAGAGGGACGATGAGAATGGATTTCCAGAAGATGCCTGCTTTGAGCGTGTCGATCTCACTTTGATAAGATTTCTTCTCTTCACGAATTTGCTTACTTGCTTCGATTTCCGCTTTGCGGAATTCGGCAATTTGAGCCTGATATTCAGAGCTTGATTGGGCCGAGTTATTCTTGGTGAGCTGAGAGCGGATCTTTTGCATCTCTTGATTCGCTTGAGCGGCCTTTTCTTGGAGTTCTTTGATGCGGTCACCGGCGACTTTCTCAAGTTCGGCTTCCTTGTCCTTTAGAACGGTGAAGTTACGATAAAGCGGAGTGCGGGCGCGGGCACCGATGAGGTGCTTGGAGCCGACGGCTTGGTCGATGAGATTGAGAATGAAGGGGCCGTTTCCGCTGACGGTTTGCATGAAGCCGCTATTTCCGAAGCGTTGGAATTGGTAGGAGAGGCCATCGTAGAGGAAGTCGGAATCTGCGATGAGGTAAAGGTTTCCGCGGCTTGTTCCGGTGGTGAGAGCGGAGCTTTCCGTCTTCTCTTCTTTTTTCTCCGTGTCGTCGTCTTTGTCTTCCTTTTTATCCTCGGTGCTGGGAGGGCCGTCTGGGAAGGCTGACTCGAAGGTTCCGCTGAGAAGGGTGACGTAGGATTGTTTTTGATCACTTTCATTCCTGCTGCCGAGGGCGAAGCGGAGTTGCTGCTGACCTTGTGGGCTGGAGAGGGTTTGGCTGTCGACGAAGGTGTGCTTATAGGATGATTCGACTAAGCGGGTTGTTTCGAGGCCGGGGCCGATGGGCTTATTTTCTAAGCCGCTGAAGCCACCTGCCGCGAGGAAGGCGAGGTTTTGAATGGAGGCGAGTGAGATGTCGTCTTCAACTGGCATCGCTTCCTTGTTGAGGAGAAGAACGGCGGGGTTTTGCTGAGCGTAAGTGCGATCAATGATGACCTGTGAGGCGCTGAAGGCGACGTTGTGCTTCTTGAAAAGATTGGGAAGAGTGGAGCTGGTGGGGACGCCGCCTTGAGGAGGCATGCCGGGAGCCATGGGGCGGGCGGATTGTTGCGCGACCATGGACATGGGATCAACGCAGGCGATCACGGTGCCCCCGCGAAGGAGGTATTGGTCGAGAGCGAATTCGGCTTCTGGGGTGATGCCAGCAGGGTGGATGAGGAGGATGAGTTTGATTTTTTCGGGGTCGAGATGGTCAGGAGCCTCCCCCCATTCGCGATCTTCATAAACATCTCCAAGGTTGAGGAGGGGAGTCATGCTGAGGTTTACGGAATCGTAGCTGCGCTTGAGGACTTGGTTGAAGAGCCAACCTTGTTGAGATTGTCCGCCAACGTCGAGGTTGTGGGCGGACATGAGGCCGATGACGGGAGCATTCCGCATCGTGACTTCGGCGATGGCGCTGACGACTTGAAACTCGAGTTGAGTTTCTTGTTCAGGATCGAAGACGGGAATGACGGTCTTTTTATCGAGAGAGCTAACGGAGGCTCCGAAGATCATTTTGTCGTCTTGGGTAACGTCGATCTGTTGAACTTGGTCGAGGAGGGCAGCATCCTCTTCGTCAGTGTTGGGTTCGGGATCGACGAAGTTGAGGGTGACGAGATCGTCTTTAGCGAGGCTTTCGATCTCGCGGAGGAAGCTATCGACTCGTGGAATGTGACGCTTGAAGGAAGCGGGAGTGCCATCGACGTCACGAGTGACGTAGTAGTTGATGGTGACGGGCTCGGTGAGGTCCTTGAGGATGGCGCGAGTTCCTTCGGTCAGGGTGTAGCGATTGTCTTTGGTGAGATCGATGCTCTTGTTGGCGAAGGATTGATCTGAAAGGAACTGGGTGACGAAGAAGACAAGAGCGGCCAGAACGGCGGTTCCAAAAGCAGCACGGATGACACGGCTATTGGGAGTGAAAGATAAGAAAGCGACTCCCAGAAGGAGGAGGAGCCAGCGGTAAGGAGCTAGGTCTTCGTTTCCAAAAGAAAGGCCGAAGGCGACGAAGGCGCCGGCGCTGAGGAGGAAGAAAAGGTATTTCAAGGCAGTCATGATAATTGAGTGATGAAAGTGAAAATTGAGAGTGGATTAGGCACGTTGTGATTTCAGAACCATGTTCGTTCCAAAGAGGCAGGTGATGATGAGTCCGATAAAGTAGAGAAGGCTCGTGAAGGAGATCTTACCTAGAGTGGCCTCGAAGAAGTGGCTGTAGATGCCAAGTTTGGTCATCGTTTCAACGGCGGCATCCGAACCGGAGCGGCGGATCTCGTTAATGACAGGTTCCCAACCGAGGATGGTGAGGATGCAGCAAATTGCGACGGAGGCGATGAGGGCGACGACTTGGTCTCGCGTGAAGGAAGAGACAAGGGTCGTGATGGCTAGGAAGGTGAGGCAGACTAGGAAGCTGCCGAGGTATCCTGAGAAAATGGTCCAGTTGTCGGGGGTGCCGAGGTGGTTGACCGCGACGATCATGGGGAAGGTGAGAGCGAGAGCCAAGGCCCAGACGAGGGCTGAGGCGAGGAATTTACCCCAAATGGCACTGCGTAAGTTCACGGGGAAGGTGCCGAGGAGCTCGATGGTATTGGTTGAGTGCTCGTCTGACCATTGGCGCATGCTTACGGCAGGCACAAGAATCATAAGAAGGAGAGGGTGGAAGCGGAAAAATGAGCCATGTAGGCTGGCATCACCAATATTCCAAAATCCTCCGATGGTGAAAGCGAGGAGGGTGGAGAGAAAGCCAAAGATGATGACGATGGCGTAAGCGGTAGGTTGCGTGAAGTAGCTGGTGAGCTCGCGTTTGAAAATAGTCCAGGTGTTCATATGACTGAGATGTTGGAAATTGAAAACTTAGGCAGCTGGGGTGTCGAAAGTGGTGACCTTGTGGAAGAGATCGTAGAGTGATCCTCCTCCTTCATTGATGAGTTGCTCAGGAGTTCCGTCGGCGACGATCGTTCCTTGGTCAACGATGACGGCGCGGGTGCAGGCGGCGGAGACTTCTTCGAGAATGTGGGTGGAGAAGAGGATGGCCTTTTCCTTGCCGAGGTTTTTGATGAGCTTGCGGACTTCGAGCTTTTGGTTGGGGTCGAGACCGTCGGTTGGTTCGTCGAGGACGAGAACTTCGGGATCGTGGAGGAGAGATTGCGCGAGGCAGGTGCGGTGACGATAACCTTTGGAGAGGGTGCCGATGGATTGGCGGGCGACGTTTTCGAGGAAGCAGGTCTCGATGGATTTGGCGACGGCTTCTTTTCGAGCGGCACCACTGAGTCCGCGCATCGAGGCGCAGAATTTTAGGAAGCTCTGAACGGTCATGTCGTTGTAGAGCGGGGCGGATTCGGGGAGGTAGCCGATTTTCTTTTTGGCTTCGATGGGGTTTTTGATGACCGAGATGCCGGAGATTTCAATTTTCCCTTTGGTGACGGGGAGGAATCCGGTGACCATGCGCATGGTGGTGGATTTTCCAGCTCCGTTTGGCCCGAGAAAGCCTAGGACTTCGCCCTTTTCGACGGAGAATGAGAGATTATCGACGGCTATTTTGGAGCCAAAACGTTTTGTGAGACCGGTAACTTCAATCATAGAATGTCAAATTTGCTGTGTGGACACCGGGGTAAGCGGTGAGCGGCGTTAATTTGTTTGGGAATTTTGAAGAGGGAAGCTTTTTTTCAAGTGGAAAGTTGTTTGGCAATGGCTTTGAGATCTGAGAGGACTTCTTTCATGAAATTGCGAGCCGGAGTGGCAGGGTCAGGATCGATGGGGAGAAACCACGCGAGATGCTATTCGATGATCGAGGGAACGGAGCTGGCAGCGGTCTATGACGCTGATTTGGAGCGTGCGAAGGAGGTGGCGGATGAATTTGGGGCTCAGGCGGTTGATTCGCTCGATGCGCTGGCGGAAGCCTGTGATTTGGCGAGTGTGGCGGTGCCGACGGTGGCGCACCTTGCGGTGGGAGGAGATTTGATGAAGCGGGGAATTCACGTTCTCATGGAAAAGCCGATTGCGCCGAGTGTGGAGGAGGCTCAGGAATTAGTGGCTTTGGCGGCAGAGCATGATCGGATTCTGCAAATCGGTCATATTGAGAGATTTAACCCCGTGATGCGAGAGCTGGAGGCTAAGTTGAATCATCCGAAGTTCATTGAGGCTCATCGACTTTCACCTTTTCCGAATCGGAGTATCGATATTGGGGTGGTTTTGGACCTGATGATTCATGACCTTGAGATTATTCTTCATTTGGTGAAGTCGCCCATCGAGAGCATCGATGCGGTGGGGGTGCCGGTTTTGATGAAGAGTGAGGATATTGCGAATGCGCGGATTCGCTTTGAGAATGGCTGCGTGGCGAATGTCACCGCGAGCCGGATTAGTCCGGAGAGGTTGCGCAAGATTCGGGTGTTTCAAGATGATGGGTATTTGTCGCTCGATTATCAGGAGCAGACGGGCGAGATGTATTGGAAAGAAGGCGGGGGAATTCAGAAAGCGAAGGTGGAGGTGGAGAAGGATGAGCCATTGAAGTTAGAATTGGCGGCTTTTGCGGAGAGTGTCAGGGATGGCAAGACTCCGGCGGTGACGGGACAACAAGGGGCGGATGCTTTGGCGGTGGCGCTGGAGATTACGAGGTTGATCGGGGAGTAGGCACGGAAGGACACTTTGGAAAGTGTCCTCTTGGCCGGGACGATATGAAAAGTTACGGTCAGGCGATGCGGTATTCTAAAAGTGAAGAGGTCCGTGCGGTTGAGGGCGGGGAAGACACTTTCCAAAGTGTCCTTCCGTGGGGGAGATCGATATGAGAAATCTCTACCAGACGATGCGGTATTTCAACGACTGGGTTGAGACGCGGCGGAGCGAAAATCAAGTTCCTCATCTGGAGCAGGAGGGCGGGAGTTATTTCATTACCTTTCGCCTTGCTGATTCTCTCCCGCAGGAGCTTTTACATCGGATAGAACGAGATCGTGAAATTTGGCTCTCGAATCATCCAAAGCCTTGGTGTGACGAGGTGTTTGAGGAATATCATCGGAAGTTTTCGATGAAGATCGAGGAGTGGCTAGATGCGGGGATGGGTGCTTGCTCATTGCGGCCAGTTGAAGCACGGGGAATTGTGGAGGCGAGTCTGCTTTATGGTGCAGAAGAGCGATATGATCTGCATAGTGTTGTGGTGATGCCGAATCATCTGCATGTTTTGCTGACTCCGAACTCTGGGTGGACTTTGGCGCGGATTGTGGGTGACTGGAAAAGGCATACTGCGCGGCAGATTAATGAGTTGAATCACACTGGGGGAGCTTTTTGGGCGCGTTCTTATTATGATCGGTTGATTCGTGATCCGGAACATTTGGAAAGGGTTGTAAGTTATATTCGTAGGAATCCGGAGAAGGCGAAGCTGGGGGGAAGTGAATTTTCTTTGTGGGAGTCGGAGGGGGTGAAAGCTCTGCCTGTACGGGGTTGAGGGCGGGGAGGACACTTTCCAAAGTGTCCTTCCTTAAAAAATGTGCCTTTTTTTCCAATGATTCCCTTCTTGAGATGTCTCTCTCAGTGAAAAGAATGCCCATCCGTGTCCCAAGGAAGATCACAGCAGGCCTCACGGCCCTCAATTATGCGCTTGCCCGGTAAGAAAAAACCGGTTGTGGAGCAGCGTTCGCTGGAAGAGGTCTTTTCGGATGAGGAAAGCCCGCTTCTTCGATATGCTTTTGGCTTATTAGGGAGACGGGAGTTGGCAGAAGAGGTGGTGCAGGATGCTTTTTTGAAACTTCATGAGCATTGGGATGAGGTTGAAATCCCGCGGGCTTGGCTCTTCCGCTGTGTGCGTAATTTTTCCTTTAATATTCTCCGGAAATCAAAACGAGAAACGCTCGATGAAGCGGCGGGCGAGCAGGAGTCGATGGGGGAGCGCCCTGACGAAGAGTTGGGGAAGATGGAAGCGGTTGGAATGATTCAAATGCTCGTTTCTGAAATGGAGGGTCGCGACCAAACGATGGTGCGGATGAAATATTTTCAAGGTCTCAAATACCAGGAGATCGCCGACCAACTCGAGATGAGTGTCGGCAATGTCGGTTACCGACTTCACCACCTTTTAAAAGACCTCGGCGAGCGCCTGCGCAAGTCGGGGATTAGTCACTTCTAAGTCCACGCAAATTATGAACGACGATTTACAATCTTATATCGAACCTGAGTTGGAAGCTCGGATCGTGGCGCTTGTTCTTGGGGAGGCTTCGGCTTTTGAAGAGGGGGAGTTGGAAAAGCTCATTGCGGAGCGTTCAGAATTGCAGGCCTATCGTGAGCGTATTGAGAAAGTGCATGGGGTGGTCGGTGAGGCGCATCGGGAAGTGGATGATGAGGAGTGGAAGCTTTCGGATGAGAAGCGAGAGGTGATTCTTTCACGCTATCGTAAGACCGCGCAAGCGGAGGTGATTGAGAAAAGGAGAGAGCGTGGGTCAAGACGTGCGCAGCGGAATTTAATCTATGCGTGTGCTGCTTGTCTTTTGTTGACGCTTATTTTTGGAGGCATGCTGATGCCGATGGGCGTGAAGAAGGAGGGGCAATTGATCGCAGAGAGTGCAAAAGCAGAACCGGTATCACGAGAGGCCATGCTCGCGGAATTGGATGAGGAGCTTATTGCGCAGAGTGATCGCGTTCAGGATCACCGGAAAGATCTCACCGTCCTCACTCAGCAGTATGGGATCCCTTATTTCGACGGCCGTAAAGCCAACCCCTTAGGGGCGACTGAGGAGGATCTATTTGCCAATTCGCGGCAGAAGTTAGAAGAATTTAGGACGCAGAAAAAACAGATCGAAGGTCAGCTCAAGGAGCTTATTGCAAAAGGCGATGATGACTTGGTGACATACGCTGCAGGATTAGATTTACCAGAGAATCAGGTCACCGAACAATTATCCAAATATCGAGAAGCCCTTAATGAAAAACGTAGCCTTGTCGGTAAGGGACTAAGTACGAAACATCCCGAGGTCATTGAAGTTGAAAAGCGGGCGAGTGGGGCGATTGAACTCGCGAGGAAAGAGGCGGTTGAATTGAAGGATGTTTTAAAAACAAAGCTTCAATTGGTAGACCGCCAAGTTGATCGGATGGAGGAGTTTCATGATTATCGTCAAGGCGACACCGTGGATCTCTCGCTCAGGCAACACACCTACACGCAGGCAAAGGAGACCTACGAGCAATCGCGTGAGATGCTGCGTGAGATGAAAGTTAAGCAGAACGAGGCACGATACGCACTCGGATTGCCTTTAATTGAAGAGCAAGAAGCGGCGAAAGCCACTCTGAGCGCGGCGGCTTCCTTAGCTGAGCTAGATGCGGTGATGCCAGCAACTGGGGCGATTAATGCATGGGCAGTTCAGGAAGAGATGGAGCGAGAGGGCCAGCTTTGGTTTCGGGCAAAAGAGGCTTCAGAAAGTGAACCTAAAGATGCTGCGAGGCCTGGTGATCTCGATAGACTCGCGGCACTCCCTTCCGAGTTGCCAACTTCCGCTGAAATGAAAAAATTCGGGGATGACTTTGGAACCAACTCTCCGAATCCAGTTTCTCCAGAACCGACTGTTGCGAAGGCTCCGAAAGTGATTGCCGCAGCGGCGATTGAAGCCGATGACCTGGAGGGGAAGTTTGACCTAAATGGAAAGAGAGATTCAAAGAATTTGACGAACGACTCCTATGCATTTTGGGACGATGGGCAAAAGCAGGGCGGCAAGCGCGGAAAATTTGACTCAAAAGATCAATCGAAGGCTTTGGATAGTGGCATCGTTCCAGGTGGGGCGATGGCAAGGAAGTCGAAGAAGAGGTCTTTGAAGTCAGAAGCGCTCGACTCGGACAATGATGGCTTTCGGGCGGAACTACAGCTGGAGAAGAAGTCTGAGACGCCCGGTCTAGTGGAGCAAGAGAACATGCGACGTCAAGCGAGGGTGGTTGAGGCTGATGAGGCTCTGATGGAGGGTCGGAAAGCTTATGCTGAGGGGGATTATGAGGGTGCCGTCGAAAAATATAGGAAAGCAGTTGAGATTTTGCCGCCCGGCACAGCAACAGCATCGCGCAAGAAGGTGCTTAATGAGCATTTGAGCGATGGGGCGATTGCCTTAGGCCAGGAGTATCGCCGGAATGGGAGGTATGATGAAGCAAAGGAGTTGCTCAAGGAGGTTGAGAAGGCTGATCTAGGTAGTGCAGTGGCAGAAAAAGGACTTGCCTATTTGGACGACCCGATTCGGGCAAATCTGCACATTGACCCGCTTGCAGAGAAGGAACGCTTCGATAGCGAGTCTGTTAAGAATGTCGATAAACTGCGCCGGAGTTTTTTCAAGGGAGAGGGATTATATGACTTGGGTCTCTATGATAAGGCTGAAGAAGAGTTTAAGGATATTCTTCGGATTGATCCATACAACAAGGGAGCGCGTCGCTGGATGGAGCGCTTATCCGGGATTAAAAGTGATTATTATCGAGCTGCCTATGACCAAACTCGGGCCAAAATGCTGATGAAGGTGGATCGAGCTTGGGAGTTGGAGGTTCCAGAATTGAGTGATGATGAGTCGGCCGAGTTTGAGGGTGTTGGGGAGAAAACTCTGAACGCCAAGTTGAAGCAGATCGTTGTGCCAGAGGTGGATTTTTCAAATGCTGCAGTGGAAGACGTTCTAGATTTTGTTCGCTTGCGAAGTATCGAGCTGGATAACACAACGCTCGATCCCCAATCCAAGGGAGTCAATGTAGTAGGCTATATTGCCGACGGACATGAGGTTGATTCTTTGCGACTCAAAAACGTGAGCCTGAAAGAGATTCTTGATCAGTTGGTGAATAAGACAGGGCTCCATTTAGAAGTCGGTGACTTTGAGGTGACTCTTTCTGAGAAGGAGGTTGATAGTTGGACTCCAGAAAAAGTTGAGGGAGAGGTCTCTGATCAGACTGGGACCGCTCTTGTGGTGAGGGCACTCTCTGGGGTGGCGCTTAAGGATATCTCTATTAAGGAAGCGATAGCGTCGATTGAGAAGAAATATAAGGAAAGCCACCCGGATGGAAATGAACTTCGTTTTGAGATCTCCAACCAAGATGTGGGGGAGCTTAGAGTCGATCATTTGGAATTAAATAATGTTCCTTTAAGTGTCATTCTTCAACACCTTGCTGAAAAGAGCCGGTCTCGCTATCGGATTGATGGAAAGCGGATTATTTTCTATTCTGATGCTTTGCCGAATCCAAAGCCGAAGGACGCCGCTTTCGAAACGTTGGTTTCCGAGAAATCAGACTCTACCTTCTCACTCAATGTCAGTGATGTTTCCTTCAAGCTGACAAAGGCGGCTTTGGCGGAGGGGAATTGGCCGGATGCGGCGAAGGTGCGGGCGGAGGAGTTTGTGAACGCGCTCGATTACGATGATCAGAAGCCGAATCAGTCCGAGAAGGTGGCGAGTGTGATCGAGCAAGGGGCTCATCCTTTCATGCCGCAGCGGAATTTGATGAGGATTGCGATGAGCACCGCTTCGCTGGGACGGAATGCTGCGACGCCACTCAGGCTGACCATTCTTCTTGATCAAAGTGGTTCAATGGAGCGCGCTGACCGGGCTGAGAGTGTGAAGCGAGCCTTTGCTTTGCTTGCGGCTCAGTTGACGAAGACTGACGAGGTCACTTTGATTGGCTTTGCTCGCACGCCGCGCCTTTTGGCAGAGCGGATGAAGGGGGATGAGGCAAAGAAGTTGAGTGAAATCGTTGCGAATCCTCTGACGGAGGGTGGGACGAATTTGGAGGCGGCCCTTTCATCAGGATTGCAGATGGCGCGGCAGCAGTTTCTCGCGGAAGCCCAGAACCGCATCATTCTGATCACGGATGGGGCTGCGAATTTAGGAGATGCCTTGCCGAAGAATCTCTCGCGTCAGGTTGCTTCGATGCGGAAGCTGGGGATTGCCTTTGATGCCTGTGGGGTCGGCGCCGATGGCTTGAATGATGAGGTTTTGAGTTCTTTGGCGAAGCAAGGAGATGGTCGTTACTACTTTCTAGATCGTCCTGAGGATGCGGATGCGGGTTTTGCGAAGCAGATCGCGGGTGCGCTGCGTCCGGCGGCTAAGAATGTGAAGGTTCAGATTTTGTTTAACCCGGAGCGCGTGTCGAAATTCAAACTCTACGGCTTTGAAAAGCACAAGTTGAAGAAGCAGGACTTCCGTAATGATTCGGTGGATGCGGCTGAGATGGCGGCGGAGGAGAGTGGAGTGGCCTTGTATCACTTCGAGCCTATTGCTGATGGAGAAGGGGATGTAGGGACGGTGTCGGTTCGTTTTCTGGATACCGCGAGCGGTGAGATGGTGGAGCGGACTTGGGGGATTCCTTACGAGCCTGAGGTGGTTCTTTTCTCGGAAGCGAAGGCGAGTCTTCGCTTAGCTGCAACTGCCGGGCTCTTTGCGGAGAAACTGAAAGGGAGCGCCGTGGGTGAGCGAGTGGAGCTGAAGAAGCTGAGGCAGGAGATGGAGCTTTTGACCCCGACCTTTGATTTACAGCCGAGATTTCACGAGTTGAAAAACATGCTGCAACAGGCGGGTGAGTAATTTTGACGGTCTGGAGACCGTCACTCCCATTTATTTACGTTATGAAAATCTATCGATTGATTCCTTTGTTTCTCTGTACATTTCTTGTGGCTCAAGATCAGCCGGAGCTGCCTCCAGTGGTCGATCTGCCTGCTGAAGTTGAGCCCGCTGAGCCCGAAAAAGTTGAGGTGAGGTCTGAGAAGGTCGATCACCGGATTGTCATCGAGGCTCCTGGCCCGAAAGAGGCAGCCCCGCTTTTCTACACAGCGAACTTGGTGGTTAAGGCGGACTTTTCGCAAGAGAAGGTCGTGGAGGCTGCGGATGTGAGTTTTGCGGTGATTCAAGGGGAGGCTCCAGTTCTCTCGGTGGAGGTTTTGGGGGGGGCACCGATTCTGAAGGTCGAAGGGAAGCAGGTGAAGTCTTGGTCGCTGCGTCAGGAGGGGGAGGCTCGCTTCTTGGATTTTATTCCGCGCGATTCCAAGGCGAAGTCTCTTCAGGCAAGGATTGTTTTTGAACGGAGGGTGAAGCGGTTTCCGAGCTCTTTTGAGTTGTCGACTTTTGGTCCGAGTGAGTCATCGGGTTTCACCTCGACTTATGCCGTGAAGAGTGTGGAGGGACTGCATCATCAACTTGTTTCCGCGCAAGGAGTGCTGAGCTTGAAGAGCGAGGAGGGGGTTGATCGTCTAACTTCGGCAGGGCGGGCGGCCATTACAGCGTCGCTAAGTCTATCGGCTGCGCAAGCGCTTCCGGTTGAGCTTCGGGACACGCGTCTTGAAGGGGAGATTTTATCGGATGAAGGTTCCGCGACCTTCCGCTTGATTGGGACAGCTCATGTCACGAGCGAGGAGCCAGTTTCATTGACTGTTCTACATGGCCGCGCGGCACCGATTGCTCCAGTGGCTACTGATGATTATCGACTGAAGCTCGCTTCGGGCGGGTATCAAATCGAGTTCAATAAGCCGGGAGTCTATCCGATCGATCTGGAATTTGTGACGCCGATTCAAGCGACGGGGGAGTGGAAGAAAATTGATTTCTTTGTGCCCAGTGGAGCAGTGGTTCCGATTCAATTGAAGGGGCTGACGGAGACGGCGGTCTTTGATGGGGCATTGCCTGTGAGCCCGATGTTGAGGCAGGGTGGGCATCAGGCCTTTCTTCCGGCGAGTGGCTGTTGTCACTTTGCTTGGCAGGCGGAGCGGAAGTCGAACGATGGAGAATTGTTCTACACAAGTGAAGCGATGGGTGAGATTTCGGTGGGTGCTGGACTATTGCGTCAAATGACTGAACTCACGGTGAAGACGCTGCAGGGCTCGCTCCCGAGTCTCAAGATTCAGCTTGCGGGAACGGGTGAGATTCTCGCGGTGGAAGGTGAAAATGTTCTCAGTTGGCAAGTGAGTGAGAAGCGCGTGCTGGAGGTTCTTTTGAGCCGTCCGGTGACGAAAGAGGCCTCCTTTGTGATTCGTTCACAGTCCGCTTTGGCGGCGCTTCCGGTGAAGACCGAGCCGCTTCGGCTCACTCCTTTGAATGTTGTGCGGCATTCGGGTTACTTTCGAATTTATAACCGAGGAGCGGTGCGAATTGAGGTCATGAAACCCACTGGTTTGACCCAGCTTTCGCCTGATCAATTTCCGGAAACGCATGCCCTTCCGAAATCGATTCGCCAGGTGTTCCACTATCGTTATCCGGCGGCGACGCGTTCATTCACGGTGGCAGCAGAGCGAGTGAAGCCTGAGATCAATGTCTCGCAGACTTTGGCATACGAACTTACGGAGACTGATCGCGTTCTGCGAGCTGATCTGAAGCTGGAGATTCGCGAGGCGGGGATTCGGGAGTGGGAGATTTATGGGCCTGCTGATTATTCGGTGGTTTCGGTCACGGGCGCGGATGTTTCGGATTACGTGGTCTCGGAGCCTGAAGATGCGCGTCGTCGCTTAAAGGTGATTTTTGCGAAAGAAGTGTCGGGGCGTCGTTTGGTGAAGGTTCATTTTGAGAAGAATGAAGCGGCTCAGGCTGGTGCTTGGAATCTTCCAAGCCTCAGTTTTCCGGGTGATACTGCGGTGGGTGGTGAGATCGGAGTGAGTGCGGCGCCGGGATTTCGGGTGAGTCCAGGGAGCGTAGAGGGATTGGCAGAAATGCCGCTTGCTCGGCTTTTGAAACGGGGAGCGAATTTGCAACAAGCCTTTCGGATTCGGGCGGAAGAATGGAAGGCGGAGATGTCGGTGACTGCTCTGAGTCAGAACGTGCAGGCGGATGCCTTTCACCTTTATTCGTTGAAGGAAGGAACCGCCTATGTCTCGGTGCTACTTAACTTCTTCGTGACTGGTGCGCCCGTGAATGAGTGGCGTTTAACACTCCCGGAAGGGATTGAGCATCTCGATGTCGATGGGCGTGATATTCGCGACTATCGACAGATTGAAGGATCGCTCGTGGTGCCTCTGCATCGACCGGTGATGGGAGCCTATCAGCTTCTCGTTACCTATGAGCAAAAAGCGGGAGCCGCGCTGAAGTTGGGAGAATTAGCTGCGGAGAATGTGCAGAGTGAACATGGCTTCGTGCAGGTTGTGAGCCCGGGGCAGGTTGAGATTTTGGATGCGCCCGAGGGAGATTTTTTACAGGAATTAGATCCCCTAGAATTGCCAGGCGAGTATCAGTTGATGAGCCATGCGCCGACTTTGAAGGCTTGGTCTTACCAACGTCGGCCCTTTGCTCTTGAGAGAAAGGTTTCATGGTTCAGCCGAAGTGAGATGGAGTCGCAGGTGGTGGAATTTGCGGAGCTATCGAGTCGCATTGCGAGAGATGGTGGAGTGGTAACAATTTCAAACTTTGATGTGCGCACTCGTGGTGGTCGGAGTCTTGAGTTGGAGGTTCCCGCTGGCTTACAAGTGAAGGAAGTGAAGGTGAATGGCGAGGCGGTTACGATCCGTGAAGCGGGTGAGATTCGCCTGGTGCCGCTGCCTGATTCGGTTGGGCCGAATCTTCCAGTGCGAGTGTCGGTGCGCTCGAGTGGAAGAAGCGGAGTGGATGGAGGAGAGATTCGCATTTTATCTCCGAGCGTTGCCAATGCCACGCAGTTGATGACACGTTGGCTGGTGACTCCAGATACCGGATATCAATTGAAGCCGGTTTCGTCCGGTTCGCTGAATTTGTTGACGGCATACTCGCAGGAGAATGGCTTCACGTGGATCGAGAGCCAGGCGCTTTTGACCTTCACTTTGATTGTGGCTCTGTGGATTTTTGGAACTTGGCTGATGAAGATTCCCGCTGGGGTTTCTCTGGTGGGGGCGGCTCTTGTCTTATTTGCGGGTGTCGGTTCTTTTTATCTGGCTGCGCAGGGTGGAGATCAAAGAAGCGTTCTTCCTGATGCACTAGAATATCGTGCGCCCGTGACCTCTCCGGGGGCAGAGCTGGGCGTCACGGTGTCTCAAGTGAAGAATGGAAACCTTGGGGTGTCGAATCTGGGGATGTTTGCGTTTGTGGTCGCGATTCTTTGCATTGTCGCAGCGGTAAAGTTGAAGGAAAGGAGAGCCTTATTCTTCTGTTTGGCCGCTTTCGGGATTTCCTTTGGTCTGCTCACCTGCACGGGTGGGGCCGGATGGTTCTTTCTCTTACTTGGGATCGTCATTTTCTTGCTGCTGTTGCAAAGGGTGCGCCGTTCGATGGATTCATGGCGCGAACTCTTTGCGAAGGAGGAAGATGACGAGTTGGATGAAGAAGAGGAAGATGAGCCAGATCCCCGTGGTGGTTTGACGACACTCTTACTTGTCGGTCTGCTGACTTGCTTCGGGATGAATTCGACTGATGCCAAAACAGTGGCTCCTCCGAGTTGGAAGGCGGCTGATGCGGTGACTGAGAGTTGGACGATTAAGGGGCGTCGTTTGGTCTCATCGGTTGAGTTAGATCTGAGCGGAAAGGCGGGAGAGCGCTTTTTACTTTTGAAAGCACCGGCGACCTTGACGAAATTTGAGGGCGAGAATTTGAAGGTGATTACGGAAGGAGGGAATTACCTCGTGGTTCCTACCAGAGAGGGGAGTTTTAAGGCGAAGTTCTCTTATCAAGCCTCAGCTGCAGATGTTACGAAAGGGGTTCCCTTGTTCACCGGATTGGCAGCGGTGCGTAGTCTGACGGTGAACTATGAAGCGTCTGGCTGGTCGATTGATTCCAGCGCAGCGGTCCGAAAGAAGCTGATCGATGGGAAGGGGAGTGTGGCGCAACTTTGGCTAGCTCCGGAGGAAAACGTGAGCGTGATCTTGAGCCCAAGAGCGCGTGATGTCGCGGCGGAAGCGAGTCGATTCTATATCGAGGTTGATGATCTTTTTGTCCCCGGTCCCGGAGTGGTTGATGGGAGGCATCGGATTAAGGTTCGTCCGGCTCAAGGTCAGGTGAAGCAGCTCGTTTTAGCCGTGCCAGCGGGTTTCACGGTGAGTGATGTGAAGAGCAAGCTCGTGGGGCCTTGGCGTTTTGATCCTTCAACTCGGGTTTTGAGTGTGGACTTGGCTCCGTTTCAATCGAAGCCCTTTGCTATCGAAATTGAAACTCAGCGTGCGCTCGCAGAGTTGCCGGCAGAGGTCAGCGTGTCGCCGATGCGAGTGAAGGGTGCGGCGGGGGAAGTGGGAATGTTGGCCTTGGCCTTTGGGCGAGAAGCCCAGCTTGATCGTGATGAAGCGAAGGGAATGTCTCTTGTGAATCTTGCCGACTTTAGCGGTGGAATGCTTCCGCTTGATCGGGAGAATCGTCCAACAGCTTCGCTGCAGAAGGTTTATCGTTATTCAAAAGGGGAAGCCTCTCTGAAGCTGAAGGTTGCACCGGTTTCTCCGGAAGTGAGAGTCGACTCACAACAACGTTTGTCATTTGGTGAAGAGCGAATCGTGCTGGCTGTTGATTTAACCGCGGCAATCACTCGGGCCGGTGTCTTCCGTCTGAGCTTTCCCTTGCCGAAGGGGTTTGAAGTGGAATCGCTGACGGGTGCGGCCTTGAATCATTGGGTGGAAGTGGAAGAGGGCGGTCAGCGCTTTGTGACGATGAATCTCAATGGGAAAACGATGGGGACGCAGAAGTTCTCGCTCGTTCTCAATAGTGCCCGTCCTAGTTTACCCGCTACCGCTTGGCGGGTGCCGAAGATCTCGCTGAGTGAGTCCAAGCGACAGGCGGGGCAATTGGTGATTGTGCCCGGGCGTGGGATTCAGCTGAGTGTCGAGCGGAGAAAAGATCTTTCAGCGCTCGATCCAAGAAATGTTGGTGGGGCTCAAGCGGGTTCGCTTGCCTTCCGCCTGTTGCAAAAATCGTGGGAGCTCGATCTCGCGGTGGACCAGCTCGCCCCCTCGTTAGCGGCGCAGAGTTTGCACGATGTGGAACTACGAGAGGGACGTTCTAAGTCACGGATCGATTTGAGGCTGCGGGTGGATTACGCCTCGATCCGTGAGTTAGAGGTGACTTTGCCTGGACTGTCTGAAGTCGATGCTCAGACCGTAAGGGTTTCGGGTGCTGAAGTACGAGATATTCTGAACATGGGGGAGAATCAGTGGAAGATTCGCTTTAAGCGCCGAGTCATTGGTGATGTCCCTCTGCGGATCGAGTATGAGCAAAGTGAAGATCAGAAAAATCTCCATACCGCAATTTTTCCAGCGGTGCGTCAGCAGGAAACCTTCCTCGCTTTAAGGCCGGGTGCGAGGTTGAAGCTTGATCCGGTGAGCGCTCCCGGATGGGATGGGATCGACTGGGTTTCTCTTCCCAAGTCCCTCTATCAAGTGGATCGGAGCGGTGCACCGGCGGCTATTCTGCGGAGTAAGCAGCCCAGCGCCGGTGTGCCCGTGAGCTGGAAACAGCATGAAGTGGTGAGCAGTGCTCGGATGCGTGTGGTGGAAGGGAGTCTTCATACCATTCTTTCTCCGCAAGGGGAGTTGATCAATCAGGCGGAGCTACGATTGGAGAGCCGCCAACGAGGTTCCTTGACTCTGACGCTTCCCGCTCGGAGCCGGCTCTTCGGAGTCTTTGTGAATGAGGAAAGCGCGCTTGTGGTGAAGGATGGCGATTCCTTCCGCTTCCATGTCACGGGAGATGCGGGAGAAAGTGAAGCCACGGTGAAGTTCACCTATGCCACTTCCACCTCAGCGGAATCTTTAGCGAATCTTTCGCTCGCAGCCTTCAAGATTGGGGAACCTTTGGAAAATGTTACTTGGACCATTTCGGTGCCAGAGGGCTACTCGCTGAAGGGCTCGGGAGGGGACTTGGATTTTGATCAGGTCTTGAATCTCGATGAGGTCGATCAAGTTGGGTATCGCCGATTGGTGGGTCAGCAGAATAGCGAGAAGAAGCAAGATTCGCTCAGTCGTCTGAGTAAGGCCACGAATTTCCTGCAAGCCGGCGAGCAGGCTAAGGCGAACGCGGCATTGGTTCAGGTGTATAATGGCTCAAATCTCGATGAAGCCAGCAATGAAGATGTGCGGGTGAAAGTTGAGAATCTCGCGACGCAGCAAGCGGTGATGGGCCTCAATACGCGCCGTCAACGTCTCTATAACTCCAATGTTTGGGGTCTTCAGGGTCAAGAGAATCAGCAAATCGAGGCCGCGACCTTAGCCAATCCGATTTTCTCCGGGAATCTGAACTTTGGTCGTGATGACTACAGTAATATGATCAATGGCAATAATGCGGACGTGAATCGCCAGCTGGATACCATCGCGAAGAAGTGGGTTAAGAATCAAGGGATCACCGAGCCAGTGAGTCAGCAGTTGGATCCCGTGATTCCGACTTCGGGTAAATCGCTTGTTTTTACTCGAAAAATCCAAGTGAACGGAGAGGAAGCATTGTCTCTAGCCCTTGATATTCAGAGTGACCAAGGGAAGCCGTCCATGATGGGACGGCTTTGGATTCTTATCCTCATCGCGCTGTCGCTTTTCGTTGTTTGGAAGCTGCGGAAATAATGAAGCTAATTTTTCCTTAAAGTGTTGACGGGTCGTTCTTTTTTCCTAGAGTCCCGCCACGCGAATTAGCACTCGTAGCTCAATTGGATAGAGCGCCTGACTACGAATCAGGAGGTTAGGGGTTCGACTCCCTTCGAGTGTGCCATTCGCGTTTTTTATGCCTGATCTTTCTATCGACGGGGCCTAGGAAACGCGAATGGCTCGTTTCTCCTCGTGAGAAACGTTAATGAGCTGGAAATAAGCACGTTGGCGCCCCGCAATGCTTGTTTTCTTCCAGTGGGGCACTTGTCGTCTGGACGATTAACCAAACTAACCCAAATTCTAACCTACAGTTATGAGTGATACCGCAGTTGCGGAGTCCGCGAATACAGAGCTTTCCGCTCTGATCGACGAGCACTTCCGCGAGTTTAAAGAAGGATCGATTGTCAATGGCACGATCCTCGACATCCGCCCCCAAGTCGTCGTTGTCGACATTGGATATAAATCAGAGGGAGCCATCCCTGTTTCCGAATTCGAAGACGAAGAAATCGAAGTCGGTGACGAAGTTGAAGTTCTCCTTGAGCGCCTCGAAGATGATGAAGGACTCATTGTCCTTTCTAAAGAGAAGGCCGCCCACAAGCAGAACTGGGAAAAGATCATGCAAGTTTACGAGGCTGGTGGCCTTGTGAAAGGAAAAGTCAAAGGCGCTGTCAAAGGTGGCCTGATGGTGAACGTCGGTGTCGAGGCCTTCCTCCCCGGTTCCCAAGTCGACATCATTCCTCCACGCGACCTTACCGAATATGTCGGTAATGTTTACGAATTCAAAATCGTCAAGGTGAACGACGACCGCAAGAACCTCGTTCTTAGCCGTCGCGAAGTCATCGAGGCTGAGCGTTCAGAGCTCCGCCAGAAGTTCCTCCAGACCGTTACCGTTGGTGACAAGGTCGTGGGACAGGTTAAGAACATCACCGATTTCGGTGCCTTTGTTGACCTTGAGGGAATGGACGGACTCCTCCACATTACGGACATGAGCTGGGGTCGCATCGCGCACCCATCAGAAATGCTCCGCGTGAGCCAAGAGCTCGAGGTTCAGATCCTCGACGTGGACCGCGAGAAAGAGCGTGTCTCACTTGGTCTCAAGCAGATGACTGATAACCCATGGGCTGACATTGAAGCTCGCTTCCCGATTGCGGCAGAGGTTTCTGGTAAAGTCACCAAGCTTCTTCCATACGGAGCCTTCATCGAAATCGAGAAGGGTGTCGAAGGTCTCGTTCACGTTTCCGAGCTCTCCTGGGTCAAGCGCATCACGCGTCCCAGCGATGTCCTCGAAATCGATCAGGAGATCAAAGCCGTTGTCCTCGGCATCAGCATCGAAGAGCAGAAGATTTCTCTCGGTGTCCGCCAGCTCGAAGAGAACCCATGGTCCGAGATCGAAGCCCGTTACCCAATCGGCAAAGAGATCAAGGGCGAGGTGCGCAACCTCACCGCTTACGGTGCTTTTGTTGGCCTCGAAGAGGGAATCGATGGCATGATCCACGTGTCCGACCTTTCTTGGACTCGCAAGATCAACCACCCATCCGAGATGCTCAAGAAGAGCGACGAGGTGGAGGCAGTGGTCCTTTCGATCGACAAAGAGAACCAGCGTGTTTCTCTCGGTATCAAGCAGCTTGATAACGATCCATGGTCCGACATCGACGGCAAGTTCAAGGTTGGCGATAAAGTCACCGGAACGGTTGCTAAGATTGCTTCATTCGGAGCCTTCGTCAGCCTCGATGGCGACATCGACGGCCTCATCCACATCTCGCAGCTTAGCGAAGAGCACGTGGAGCGCGTTAAGGATGTCCTTAAGGTCGCCGACGAAGTTGAAGCCCGCGTCATCAAGGTCGACAAGATCGAGCGTCGCATTGGTCTTTCGATCAAGGCTGTTGCTTACTCAGACGATCAGCTTCAGAAAGAGAGCGCGTCCTTCGAGACCCTCCGTCCATCCAGCGACCTCGTTGGCCTGGAGCAAGCGTTCAACCTTGCCACCAGCGACGAGTCCGAGGAGTGGAGCCCCTCTCCAGAAGAGGAGTAATCCTCTCCGGATCACAAACTTCAAAGCCGCTTCGGGAAACCGAGGCGGCTTTTTTATGTGGCGGAGACCTCCGGTCTCCCTGCCTAATAGAAGGATCACTGATTGGCGTGGAGACCGGAGGTCTCCGCCACGCCGCAAAATTCTTGACTCTGAGGCCATCTCGTCCGACATCCTTTCCGCCATGTTGACGATCAAAAAAATGACCAAAGCCCTCGGTGGCCGCGTGCTCTTTGAAGACGCAGAATTGACGATCAACTGGGGCGAGCGGGTTGCGCTCGTTGGCCCGAATGGGGCGGGTAAGTCCACGCTCTTTAAGATCATCCTCGGGGAAGAAGAGTCGGACTCAGGAACGGTGGATCGGGACGAATATGGTTTGGTGGGTTACCTCGCTCAGGAAGCGGGAGATCCCGGTGAGGCTTCCATTTTGGAGATTGCGATGGGGATTAGTGAAGAGCTGATCAAGGTCATGGTGACTGTTCGCACCGCAGCGAAAGATTCTGAGGAATACGGAGTGGCGCAGGATCGCTTTGAAGAACTCAATGGCTATCAGCTGGAGCCGAAGGCGAAGAAGATTTTGGCTGGTCTCGGTTACTCGCAGGAAGACTTTGCTCGTCCTGCCAATATGTTCTCTGGAGGTTGGATCATGCGGGCGCATCTAGCGCGTCTTTTGGTGGAGGAGCCAGACCTCCTTATGCTGGATGAGCCGACGAACCATCTCGACTTGAACTCTTTGATGTGGTTCCAGCGTTACTTGAATCAGTATCCGGGTGCGCTTCTGATTATTTCTCACGATCGCTCCTTCATGGATGGGGTGGTGGAGAAGGTTTACGAGATCGATGAGCAGAAGTTCATCGCCTACGATGGGAACTATACGAAGTATCTCAAGCTGAAGGACGAGCGCTACGATCAGCAGATGAAGGGCTTCCAGAATCAGAAGAAGGAGATCGCTCGGATTCAGGAGTTCATCGATAAATTTCGCTCGGTCGGATCGAAGGCTTCGCAGGTGCAGAGCCGGATTAAGATGATCGAGAAAATGGACAAGCTACCGAAGCCACGCAAGCCGCGTAAGCTGTTCCACTTCCACTTTCCGCAGCCACCACGTTCGACCCAGCGGGTGATTTCACTTGAGAATGTTGATAAGGCTTACGGTGACAATGTTCTCTATAAGAATCTCGATGTCCATATTGAGCGCGGAGATCGGGTGGTTCTCGTCGGGCCCAACGGGGCGGGTAAGTCCACACTCATGAAGATGCTCGCGGGGATTGAAAAAGGAGATGCTGGTAAGCGGAATGTCGGAACTACGACAAAGATCGGTTATTTCTCGCAGCACCGTGCGGTGACCTTGAATGAAAATAATTCTGTTCTCGAAGAAGTCGTGGAAGCCGGTGGCGGGATGCGCGAGAATGAAGCTCGTTCTATCTTGGGATCCTTCCTCTTTAAAAAGGACGACGTTGCGAAGCGGGTGAAGATCCTTTCCGGTGGTGAGAAGTCTCGTCTCTCTTTGGTGAAGTTCCTAGTCGATCCTCCGAATCTTCTTTTGATGGACGAGCCAACCACTCACTTGGACCTGACTTCGATCGAAGCTCTCGTTTCGGCGCTGAAGCAATTCGAAGGAACGCTTGTCTTCATCTCGCACGATGTGCACTTCATTCGCTCATTGGCGGAGCACACTTGGCACATTGCCGATGGTGAGGTGAAGAAATACTCAGGTGGTTACGATTACTATCTGCAGAAGTCTGGAGCCTTTGGTGAGGACTTCTTTGATGTGTAAAAGGTTATTTGTTCTTCTGAACAATATTGAGTAGAGTCGGCTCGTGCCGCGCAAGATCATCCACATCGATATGGACTGCTTTTACGCAGCGATCGAGGTGCGGGATGATCCTTCTTTAAAAGGGAAGCCGGTTGGGGTTGGAGGGAGTTCGGGGCGTGGGGTTTTGACGACGGCGAATTATGAAGCGCGGAAGTATGGCTGTCGTTCGGCGATGCCGGTTTTTAAGGCGAAGCAGCTTTGTCCGGAGATTATCCTGACGCCGGTGCGATTTGATGCTTACCAAGAGGCTTCGGATCAGATTCGGGCGATCTTTGCGCGTTATACGGATTTGATTCAGCCGTTGTCGCTCGATGAGGCATACTTGGATGTCAGTCATCGAACTGAATCGGGTGCGGCTTTGGCTCAGGAGATTCGGGCCACGATTTTCCGAGAGACGAGACTGACGGCTTCGGCTGGGATTGCGCCGAACAAGATGATCGCGAAAGTGGCGAGTGATTGGAATAAGCCGGACGGACAGCTGGAAGTGAAGCCAGAGGAGGTGGACGGATTTATGAAGGGCTTGCGGGTGGCAAAGCTGCAGGGAGTTGGGAAAAGGGGACAGGAGACTTTGGCGAAAATGGGGGTGGAAACCTGTGGCGATTTGCAGAGGTTTTCGAAGATCGAGTTGGCTGAGAAATTGAATCGCTGGGGTTTGGAGCTTTATGAACGTTGTCGAGGGCGGGATGATCGTGAGGTCTCGGTTGATCGGACGAGGAAGTCACTTTCGAAGGAGCGGACCTTTCGGGAGAATATTGATGATGTTGATTGGCTGATGAACGTGCTGAGGTCGCTGCGCGAAGAAGTGGCGGAGGCGGTGGAGCGGAAGTCAGATCAGGAGATTAAATCGCGGGTCGTGAAGTTGAAATTTGACGACTTTACCCAGACGACCGCGGAGAAGGCGGGCGGGGTGATGGATGAAGCGAGCTATGAAGAATTGCTTCGGCTTGCGTGGAGTCGGGGTGAGGGAAAGCCGGTTAGACTTTTGGGGGTCGGGGTGAAATTCGCGACAGAAGAAGATCAGATGGATTTGCTTTGAAGCGGAGTTTGAGAGGAGGCCTGCGGGGGTGTTTTATGAAGGGAGATACGCTGGGCTTGGCCATGATTAACAGGCGCCAAAAACCCAGGGCGGCGCGTTGCTCTGCCCTGGGCTACGTTGGTTTGCGCCTTTGGCGCGGTTTGAATCTAAGCGGCGTTTGAGCGCTTTTTCTTCTTCATGACGGGTGGTTTGTCGCCCTTGACGCTGGCTGCGTTAATGGTGACGGACTCGATGTCTTCGCGGGATGGAATCTCGAACATGACATCGAGCATGAGGCGTTCAAAAATCGAGCGAAGGGCGCGAGCACCGGTGCCTCGTTCGATGGCTTGTTCGGCTAAGGCGGCGAGGCCGTCTTTGGTTACCTTGAGTTGGACGTCGTTCATCGAGAGCTGCTTTTGATATTGTTTCAAAAGAGCGTTCTTTGGCTCGGTGAGGATTTCGACGAGTTCAGCTTCGGTGAGTTTACGAAGAGAGGTGAGAACAGGAAGGCGTCCGATGAATTCTGGGATGAGGCCGAAGTGGAGGAGATCCTCCGCGCGGACTTGCTTGAGCAGAGCGATCTCTTCGGCTTCTTCAGTGGCTTCTGTTTCGATGGCGTTGAAGCCGAGGGTGCGCTTGCCGAGGCGGCGGCGGACGATGTCTTCCAT
This sequence comes from uncultured Verrucomicrobiales bacterium, assembly GCA_937928545.1. Taxonomy (GTDB): domain Bacteria; phylum Verrucomicrobiota; class Verrucomicrobiia; order Verrucomicrobiales; family Akkermansiaceae; genus SW10. The sequence goes on along the minus strand of CALGJQ010000024.1, from coordinate 6,133 downwards.
GCCGACGAAGGCGCCACCGCAGATGAAGAGGATTTTCTCGGTGTTGACCTGAATGTATTCCTGCTGAGGGTGTTTGCGTCCACCTTGCGGGGGAACGTTGCAAACGGAGCCTTCGAGGATCTTGAGGAGAGCTTGCTGGACTCCTTCGCCCGAGACATCGCGGGTGATGGAGACGTTTTCGGTCTTGCGGCCGATTTTATCAATCTCATCAACGTAGATGATGCCACGTTCGGCTTTTTCGACATCGAAGTCGGCGGACTGGAGGAGTCGGAGAATGATGTTTTCGACGTCTTCACCAACGTAACCTGCTTCGGTCAAAGTGGTGGCATCGACGATGCAGAAGGGAACATCGAGAAGGCGCGCGAGGGTTTTCGCGAGGAGGGTCTTTCCTGAACCGGTGGGACCGAGGAGGAGGACGTTTGATTTCTCAATTTCGACGTCAGAGAATTGATCGTCTGCCGCTTCGTGTTGGCGGAGGCGTTGGTAATGATTGTAGACGGCGACGGAGAGGACTTTTTTGGCGTCTTCTTGGCCGATGACGAAATCGTTTAGGTGCTGGAGGAGTTCTGCAGGCGTGGGAACGCCCTCATCGAGGAGGCCCGCGTCATCTTCCTTTGGCTCAACGTTTCCAGCGAGTTCTTTGCGCAGGATGGTGGAGCAGACATCGATGCATTCGTTGCAGATGTAGACGCCGGGACCGGCGATGAGTTTTTTGACCTCCGAGTGGCTTTTGCCACAGAAGGAACACATGGTGAGATTGTTTGCGCGGGCCATTGTGAAGAGTTTTTCGAGTTCTTAAAAGAGGTTAGCACTCTGAGAGCGAGGTGTCTTGCGATAATTTAAAAGATCGCAAGATGACTCCAGAGAGTGGGATCCATCAGTTTTAGGGTCTCGTTTTGCAAAGCTTCCGCATCGGCGTCATCGCGCAGAACGGCAAAAATGGTGGATCCCGAGCCGGACATCATGGCGGCTTCCGTTGCGGGGTGATCGAGGAGGAAGGATTTGAGTTCGGCAAGAAAACGGTGCTTTTCAAAAACGGGGCGTTCGAGATCGTTGAAGAGAGTTAGCTCATCGATTGTTTGTGGAGCGTATGAGATTCCCTGAATTTCTTGTGAGTCTTGCCACTTCGAATAGGCCCAAGGGGTTGGGATGTCGAAGGAAGGCTTGAAGAGGAGAATGCGTTTTTTCCAAGTGAGCGAAGTTGCTTCGATGAGTTCGCCGCGGCCTCGACACCAGCAGGGCGATTGGTAAAGGAAGAGAGGAATGTCAGAGCCGAGTTCTCCGGCCCATTCGGCGAGAGTTTCTACCGGAACGGTGGCTCCGGTGAGTTCGTTGAGGGCGAGGAAGGTGTGGGCGGCATCTGCACTTCCGCCTCCGAGGCCGGCTCCGTGGGGGATCTTTTTGGTGAGGGTGACCTTGAAGGGGCAGGGTTGATTAGTGTTTTTCTCGAAGAGGCGAAGGGCTCGTGAGACAAGGTTTGTTTCGTCAGTGGGAACTCCGGGGGTGTCGCAGTGGAGCGAGAAATGATCGGCGGCTTCGAAGTGGAGTTCATCGGCCAATCCGGGGATGGGGAGGACGAGAGTTTCGAGTTCATGAAATCCGTCTTCTCGCTTGCGCGTGATTTTCAATGAGAGGTTGATTTTGGCGGGAGCGTGAGTGGTCATGATGAGATGCGTCCTAGGAGGGCAAGAAGGCGGCCGGTGTTTCCTTTTTCGATACGATAGGAGTAGAAGCGAGTGAGGTCTGAGGCGGTGCAGAGGTCGCAGTCGTGATAGCTTTCTTCGCGGATGCCTGCTTCGAGGGCTTGGGCGTGGATTGTTTTCGCGAAATCGACTTCGTAATGGGGAGGGCGAATGCAGGGCGCGAGAACGGCGATGAGATCTGAAGGGTTGCTTCCGAAGTGAGTGGTCATCGCGGCGATAGTTTTCCCAGTGATATTTTGCTCAGTTCCCTTTTTTCCGGAGTGGAGGAGGCCGAGGGCTCCGGTTTTTTGATCGAGGAGGTAGAGGGCTCCGCAGTCGGCGACGTGGATGCCGAGAAGGAGATCGCTTTCGTTTGTGATGAGGGCGTCGACTCCCGACGACATGCTGGGGGAAGTCGAGGTGATGAGCGCGATCTCACTGCCGTGGACTTGTTCGGCGTGAAAGGTTTTGGGGAAGCCGAGATCCTGCGCGGCTTGATCGTGAGCGGGCTGAAGGCGGGCGAGGGTTTCTGCTTTATCGGTGCTGGTGGCAACGTCGGGGACGCGTTCCACGAAGTCAGCCCGAGCTTGGGGAGATGATAAGAGGGGGGCTAAAAAGAGAGACGCTTCCTTCACGCGGTGAGCGTAGAGGAAGCGTCGGCTTTTCGCCAAGTTTCCTTGGCAAAGATTTTGCTATGTGGGGAGGTGAAGCTTATGCGTCGAGTTTTTTGCCCTCAATGGCATCGGTAGCGACGGTGACGGAGGCAGCCTCCTCGTCATCCAAGTCTTCCATGAGCTCGGAAAGTCCGGAAGAAATATGACCGCGCATTTTTTCGACGATTTCTTTTCCTTCGCCGGTGATGCGGACCATGATCTTGCGACGGTCCTCAGCGGCGTGAACGCGCTCAACGAAACCTAGCTTTTCAAGACGATCAACTAAACCAGTAGCTGCGGCGGTGGAGTGCCCCATCTTCTTGGCGATTGCTGACATAGTCAGGTAATCTTCGCTGGAGAGGTAGGTAAGGAGAAAGAACTGAGGGAAAGAGAGGTTTCCGCGGTTCAACTCGGTTGAGAGGTTGAGAATGCAGGATCTCTGAGTCATGAGGACGAAGTCGGCGAGACGATCGGCGTCTACTTTTCCGGCTCCTGAAGAGTTAACTGTGCTTGATTTCATAGTGTTGCGACTTTTGTTTATTTTGGGTATTTAGGGTAACCCAGCAGCTTCGCAGGGGATATTGCCAATAAAAGTGAACTAATTTCAAGATCAAATTGTTATTTTTTTAAATAAACCTTAATATTCTTCATCCTTAGACCTGTGAAATTAGTCTGAAAGGCCGGTAGTTTGGGGCTCTTTATCAATTTTTGTCTCCAGAGAGCTATTTTCCGTTTTGGGGAGGTTTTCTATCTTACTGGGGTACGAAATAGGGGTGAATTCGTCCGTTTTCTCAGTTTCTTCCCCTTTTTGATGATCTGGGTAGCCAACGACGGCATCGCCCTTTTCAACATTTCCGCTCACAAGGTCGGCGGCATAGAAGTCGCGAACCCTCTCTCCCGATGGTTTGAGGGAGGCGCTGCGACCGGCGGGGCCTTGAGATTGGTAGATCGTGTTTTTGGGCAGGGCGCCGGGGCCGAATTTTTGGATGAGAACGAATTCCCCTGCTCGGGACACTGAGGCGATACGTCCTATGATGCGTTTTTTAGGTCCGGTGGCTTTTTCTTCCTTCTTATCCTCCGGTTCTTCGTCTTCTTTGAGTGAACCACAGGAGGTGAGGAGAAGGAGTGGTAGGAGGAAGTGTTTCATGGCGAGAGAAAGAGGCGGGATTCTTTTCGGCGGAGGCGTTGGCCGCCCGGTAGGTTAATCGAAGACGAGGCGTCGGGCGAGAGAAGAGTGAGGGCGCTTTCGATGATCTTTGAGGAGAGCTCTGGGATGCGGTGATCGCTGAGGTAGCTATGAAGGGCTTTTTTCTGAACGGAAGTGGGGAGATCTCGGAAGGTGGGGAGGTGAATGCGGCCTTGAGGGTCGAGGAGGTTTAGGGAGTCGAGGTGAATTTGGGAAATCTCTTCGAGATCTGAGGTGAGCTCAAGGGAGCGAAGGATGCCGGGGACGGGGTCGCGCTTTAAGAGGTCGGCGAGGAGGGGGAGCGCTTCGTGACGAATGCGATTTCGAGTGGCAAAGGGGGCGGTGTTTGAGGAGTCTTCTCGGTAGATGAAGTTTCCGTCTTTTATAAAGGCGTCGATTTCGGAGCGGCGGACTTTTAAAAAAGGTCGGAGGAATGTTAGGCCATCGATTTCGTGTTGCTCAGCCATGCCTTTTGTTCCGGAGGAGCCGCGGAGGAGATTGAAGAGGGCGGTCTCGGCTTGGTCATCGGCGTGATGAGCGAGGAGGATTTTTGGAATGCCAGTGGAGGCCGCGCATTCTCGGAAGAAGTGATGGCGGGCGCGGCGAGCGGCGGTTTCGAGTGAGAGCTTTTGCTCAGACGCAAGAGCGGCGACGTCGATTGATTTTGAAATCAAAGAGGGGCCGAGGAGTTCTTTGAGGAAGGCTTCATCGCCATCGGATTCTTGATCACGCAAACGGTGGTTGAGGTGACAGGGGATGATGTTTTTGAATCCGTGGGAAACGAGCCAATGGTGCAAGGCGATGGAGTCACGACCTCCTGAAATTCCGAGGAGGTAAGCTTGGGATGAATCAAGCCAAGGGGGAGGGGTGATCATGGCTTCCGAAAAATCATGAAGTGTTGCCAAGGGAGGTCGTCCAGGGTCTCGACCCATTCGAGGCCGACGAACTCCATTTCTTTGATGGCCTGAGCTTGGGTCATCTTGTGGAGTGGTTTGATCGCGACGGTGGGATCTTCGGCGCGATATTCTAGAAGGAAGACACGACCTCCGGGGCGGAGGGCGGAGACAATGGAGGTCATCATTTCGTAGGGATGAGAGAACTCGTGGTAGGCATCGACCATGAGGGCGGCATCGATGGAGTTGGCGGGGAGATCGACGGTGTCGATTTTTCCGAGATGGGTGATGATGTTTTTGGTGTTGGTTTGAGCGATCCGTTGTTCGAGGAAACCGAGCATCTCTTCTTGGATATCGACGGCGACGACTCGTGCTCGGGGGTGTTTTGCGGCGAGGCGGAAGCTGTAGTATCCCGAGCCAGCTCCGATGTCGGCGATCACGTCGGCAGGTTTGATGTTGATAAGGTCGATCGCTTTGTTGGGAGCTTCTTCGGATTCGCGTTCGGAACGCTCGAGCCACTCCAAGCCAGTGTGACCCATGACGAAGGAAATTTCGCGTCCTTGATAAAATTTGCCGATCCCATCGCGAGATTTAGGTCCAGTGGTGTAGAGAGTCTCGGGATCGATTTTTGGTTCTGGGGTCGCGACTTCGCTTTGGGCTTCCGTTTCAGGTTCCGAGTCGGAGCGCCGAGTGATGAGGAAAATGATCGCGGCAAGGAGAGCGACTACCGAAAGGAGGGGGATGAGCTTTTTCATGGGAGAGAAAGTAGGGAGCAAGAGAGTTGGAGTTCTGGGGTGAGGGATTTGATAAGCTGAGAAAATTGTTCAGGATTCCCGGTCGTGAGGATGCGGGCTTGGGGATCTTTGTCTGAAGAAAGATCATGGTCGGCGACGCGGCGGGCGATGGCGTCGCCGGTGTCGATGAACTGGATTTGAGCGGGGAGTTTTTTCTCCAAGGCGGGGCGAAGGAATGGATAGTGACTGCAGCCGAGGATCAAAGTGTCGGCTCCGGCGTCCAGCATGGCGGAGGTGTATTCATCGATGGCCTCATCGACTTCTGGGCCGCTTAGGATTCCTTGCTCAACGAGTTCGACAAATCTGGGGCAGGGTTGCGTGATGACCCGAATGTCGCGGGCGTGCGTGGCGACGAGACGGTGGAATTTATCTCCGCTTAAGGATGCCTCAGTGGCGAGGACTCCGATGGTTCCGGACTTGGTAAGAAGCGCGGCAGGTTTGACGCCGGGCTCCATGCCGATGAAGGGAATGGGGTAGTGGGCGCGGAGGGATTCGATCGCAACGATGGTGGCGGAGTTGCAAGCGAGGACGATGAGCTCGGCTCCTTGCTCGATGAGGCGATCGGTGAGGGCGAAGGTGCGCTCGAGAATTTGCGGGTGGCTTTTATTTCCGTAAGGGCACCAAGCATTGTCGCCAATGTAGGTGACGGCTTGCTGAGGGAGGAGGGCGCGGATTTCCCGGAGGACGGAAAGGCCGCCGACGCCGGAATCGAGAATGCCAATCACAGGGAATACTTTGACGCTGAAACGCTGCGGTGGAAACGACAAAAAAGCCCGGCTTTTGACAGGGTCCCTACACAAGGGAGACACAAGATGTAGTTCCCGAACTTTAATCTGTACGCGATATATAGACACCTTAAGCTCTTTGGATGCCCAGAAATCCAAATAAGATCGACTACTCCGGCGGCTTTCCCGAAAACTTTGAA
>CALGJQ010000023.1 GCA_937928545.1 uncultured Verrucomicrobiales bacterium | reverse complement strand
CTTTTTCGAGGAGGTAGTCGATAATGAGTCCTTCGCGGGTCTCGCCGAGCCAAAGGTTGTTTCCAAATTCAACTTCGGCTCCACTTTTCCCTCGTTTGAGAACTTGGACGTGTGGGTCATAGAGGCTGAGGATCTTTTTGGCGTTGGGGAGTTGGTCGAGGACGCTTTGGATTCGGTACGATATTTGCCGTACCTGACCTTTGCTGAGTTCGGTTTCGGAGGCGCGGGTGGTGAGGAGTTTGAGGTGGTTTTTTGCGTGTTTTCCGATGCGTTTGGAGAGTTTTTTCATGTCTCGCCGCATTGCGCCAAGTAGAATGACACCGAAGGAAGCTCCAAAATGGAGGTGGTGAAGGTCGTTGCGCCAGAAAGAATGACACCCGGATGAAATCACTATCTGGAATCATGAGTCATCAAAGTAAGGAAGAATATTTGGAAAGTTGTCGGGCGAGATACCCCAGCCGAAATCGCGAGGGAAAAAGCGTTATGATCGATGAGGTCAGCGACGTTTTTGGTTGGGATCGCAAACACACCATCAAGGCCCTCAACGGCAAAGTCAGCCTGGGGACAAAGGCTAAAAAACGGGGCTCAAAACCGAGTTACGGAGTCGATGAAACCGAAGTCATCATCGCCATCTGGAAGCTCAGCGAACAACCCTGCAGCGCCCGCCTCAAGGAGACCCTCCCCGACTGGCTCCCGAGTTATCAAAAGCACTTTGGATCGCTGGAAAAGGCCCTTCAAAAAAGAATCACAAATTACAGTGCGCGGACCCTTGATCGCATCACAGCCCCTCACCGAGCGAATGATTCGGAGGGACGACGGGGGCGTAAAACCGGTCGCACGAGCCATCGACTCAAGACGCTCATCCCCATCCAATGTGGACCTCAAGAAGTGGATCGACCGGGATGGATGGAAGCTGACACCGTGAGTCACGGGGGTGGGAGTAGTAGCGGAGAATTTTTATCAAGCCTGACCTTAACCGATCTGCACACGGGCTGGACTGAATTAGCGGCACTCTGGGGAAACAGTGGGTCTGAAGTGCGTGTGGGCCTTGAAAGGATCGAGAAAAGAATGCCTTTTGAACTCTTGGGCTTTGACTCTGACAACGGCAGCGAGTTCCTCAACACCATCCTCGAAGAGTATTTGTTGACCCGTGAAAAAGCGGTGAAATGGACCCGCTCCCGACCGTATAAAAAGAACGATCAAGCTCATGTGGAGCAGAAAAACTTCACCCACGTTCGCCAGCTTCTGGGCTATGGTCGTTACGATGAAATTGAACTCAAAGAGCTTGTTGATGATCTTTATGAGACAGCTTGGTTGCCCCTGCGCAATTACTTCACGCCGGTCATGAAGCTGGTGGAAAAAACGCGTGAAGGAAGCAAAGTTCGCAAGACCTATGACAAAGTGCAAACCCCATACGCACGTCTCTTGGCGTGCCCGAAAGTGAGCGAGAAAGAGAAAAGAAAATTGAGGAAAGTGCGTCGGGAATTGGACCCGATAGAACTCGCGCAAAAAGTGGAAGAAAAGTTGGCGGTGATCTTTGAGCGAGTGGAGCGGATTGAACATGAGCGGGAAGAACTCCGGCAATGGGCTGAAGAAGGCGAGGTGAACGGCGCCCCCCCTGCGGCGGCCGATTTGAGGGGCGCTGAGCCTCCAGTCGCTAACGCTCCCTCCGACTCATCGCCCCTCAAATCGAATCAAAGTCTTGCCAAATCAAAGGGGAAAACAGACAAATCAAGCAAGCTCCGGGTGTCATGAATCCTGGCGCAACGACCGAACCGCTTCGGTGTCATCTTTCATTGGCGCAACACGCTCGTGAACTACTTGCGCCTCCAAAAGAGGAAAAGGATCCCACAAAGACCTCCAATCAAAGCAACTGACGGCTCTGGAATCGCAGCGGCATCCTCTCCAGAAACAGTTTCCGTAGCAAAGGCATTCGCCGTGCAAACTGCTGCGCTAGCTAGCAGGATTGCGAATTTGGAAGTAAACAAGTTCATCTGACAAGGTAGAAACGAAGCAGATGGTAAGCCAAAGCCACAAAAAATGCAATAATTTTAAAATTATCAAGGAATGTGCACAAAGCGACCCTCCTTCAATCACACTTGAACGCCAATCACGGGTATTCGATCCAAAAATTGCCAGTTCATTTCTCACAAACAAGCATCCTCAAAATTCCCCCTTCACTCCTTCCCTCACATCACTCAGCCTTCCTCCATGCGATTCATTGTCTCCCTCTTCTCCGCCCTCATTGCGCAATGCTTTGCTGCTGGCAAGCTCACCCAACACCAATTCAACAACTCCAAAATCTTCCCCGGGACCCATCGCGACTACTGGGTTTACGTCCCCGCGGAATACGACTCAGCAAAACCCGCCTGCCTCATGATCTTCCAAGACGGAGCCGGCTTCGTCCGGAGTCCAGGAAAAGAAGGCTACGTCCCCGATGTCTTCGACCAACTCATCGCTGAAAAAAAGATGCCCGTCACCATCGGCCTCTTCATCAACCCCGGAGTCGTCCCCGCTCCCGCCGGCCTCAAGCACGCCCAGCCCCGCTTTAACCGTTCCTTCGAATACGATGGCATGGGCCCCAACTATGCCAACTTCCTCATCGAGGAAATGATTCCCCTCCTCAAAAACTACAACATCTCAACCAACCCCGATGACCGCGCCCTCTGCGGAGCCTCCTCCGGCGCCATCGCCTCTTTCACCGCCGCCTGGGAAAGACCCGACCACTTCCGCCGCATCTACTCAATGATCGGCACCTACGTCGGCCTCCGTGGTGGCAACGATTACCCCGCCCTCATCCGCAAGACCGAACCCAAGCCCCTCCGCATCTTCCTCCAAGACGGCAAAAACGATCTCAACATCTATGGCGGCGACTGGTGGATGGCAAACCAAACCATGCAACGCGCCCTCGAGTTTGCCGGCTACGAGCACACCCACCGTTGGGACGAAGGCGGCCACAGTCGCAAGGAAGGAAACAAGATCCTCCCCGAAGCCCTCACCTGGCTCTGGAAAGACCACGGTAAAACCCCCGTCTCGGTCCACCTCGACAAAGCAAAATCCCGCGCCGCCGAATGGCTCATCCCCGGCGAAGATTGGCAGATCGTCTCCATCGGTCACAACTGGGCCGAAGGCCTCGCCATCACCGCCGATGGCACCCTCTACTTCACCGACGTCCCCGATAGCGAACTCTTCAAAATCACCCCCGATGGTAAAGAAACCCTCTTCGCAAAAGACACCGCCCACGCCAACGGCATCGCCCTCGGACCGGATGGTAAAACCCTCTACACCGCCGGAAATGAAGTCCGTGAATACTACCTCGAGTCGGGTAAATTCACAACTCTCGTCGAAGAAGCCGCCGCCAACGACATCGTCGTCGCTAAGAACTTTCTCATCTACTACACCAGCCCCAAAAGCAATAAAGTCTTTGCCATCTCGACCGAAGGCGAGGCCCTCCATAACTTCTCCGTAAACGGCCTTAACGGCATCGGCCTCAGCGCCGACCAGACCCAGCTCTTCGTCTGTGAATTCAATGGCCCCTTCATTCACTCCCTCACCCTCCAAGACGGAAAGGCCATCAATAAGCAGCCCTACTTCTACGCACAACGCCCCACCTCTGATATCACCTGCGCGCTCGATGGCCAATTCACCGCCACCTCTGGCCACCTCCTCGTCGGCACAAACGCCGGCCTCCAAATCTTCGACCAACCCGGCCGCGTCCAGTTAGTCCTCCCAAAACCCCGCTACGAAGATGGCCGCGTCAACTACTGCTACCTCCACCAAAACACCCTCTACATCGCGACCCGCCACCGCATCTACAAACGCAAAATCAAACTCACCGGCGCCCCCGCCTGGCAAGCCCCAGTCAAAGTCGCAAAACCCAAACTCTAGCGCCCCACGGAATGACGCTCTCCAGAGCGTCTCTCCCAAAAGCACCGACGGCTGGACTCCTTAGGGAGAAGTCAGAATAATCTTTAAGCGATAGTAGAGCGCGCCCGTTTCACTTGGCGTACGCGCTAGGATTCTCGTTCGCACTCCCAACGTATTGTCCGGAGAATTTGCAGACTCAGTGGCATCCGTCACCGCTGCCCAAGCCGCCAAGTCCGACGAACTTTCCAAAATCGTCGATAACCCGCGCCCTGCAAGATCTATGGACTCCACGATTGTAAATTGGTGGTCTCCATTCGCTAGAAAATCCAAAGCAAACGGCCTGACCGAATCACTCCCATCACTAGGATTAGACTCGCTGAGGTATTCTTCCAAATTCGTGACTCCGTCGGCATCGGCGTCATCATCCGAGGCGGTCGCAGTCGTAACTCCAAATCCAGCCAACCAAGTCTCGAACCTTTGAAGATAGGTCTGCCCACCCCAAGCGATCGCCGGATCAATCTCAGCTTCAATCGCCGTCAGATTACTACTAATTCTCGAACCGTAAGTATGAGACTGACGATAAAAAGAAGAGTTATTTGGATTCGTCGAAGCACCACTCGTAGGAATCGAAGTCCAGCCACTCGCGTCGCTTCCCACACTCAGTCCACCGGCTTCGTAGAATGATCCTCGAAAGTCATTCGCGTTTGATGGCACCGCCGCTTCCGAATAATTATTATCGACCGTAAAACTCACCGCCGCCAACTTCCAAGTTGGACCGTCTTTGATAAACCACCCCCCGCCAGAATCGCCACCCGTTGCGGCCACTTCGTCTTGACCAGTCTGGTCATCGAAATCGAAGTAGAGGAGATCATCGCCCCCAGATTGCACAACTCCATCAATTGTATTTCTCCCCCAGCGAGACTTCCGCGTCGCAGTCAGTCCCCACTTCCATCCTTTGTTCACGATTTCGACCCCTCGCCCAAATCCTCGACCTGAAATCACGATCTCATTACCAGCCTCATTCGATGCCGTGTAAAGAGGAGCGTAGTCGTCAAAAGTTTCCCAAATTTCAAAGATCGCCAAGTCAGTCGTGCCGATTTGCACCCGCGACCCCGGCTTGATGGTATAATTTTTCTCTTCGACTCCGTTAAAATAAATTGGCTGATGAATCGTCGTTTCCGCCGCTCCAACATGCATCGCGGTCATGAAGTGCTTGGGCGAAATCATCGTCCCATGAAAAGTTCCATAGCGAATCTGATACTGCCACCCACTATCCACATAGGCCGCAGTCGGAGCCGTTTCCGTATTGGCAGCGGGACTGGGACCATCTCGGAAAATCAAAGCCGAAGCCGGTAATCCGAGGGCCATCCAAATCCATGCGCTCTTCCTCATTTCATCAACTTAGACGCAAGAAGGAGCACTGTCTTCCAAAAACTATTTTCTAAAGCAAGCCAGACTCCCCCGCCTGTTGGTCAAGATAGCCCTGATCAATGACCAAATTCCCCTCATCAATGGCCTCATGAACTAACTCGTCGCAACGCTCGTTAAGAGGATTCCCAGCATGTCCTTTCACCCATTTCCAAGTTGGCTTGTGTCTCCCCGCCGCCGCATCGAGCCGCCGCCAAAGATCTTGATTTAGCACCGGCTTCTTATCCGATTTTTTCCAAGCCCGCTTCTTCCACCCCTCCAACCAACCTTTGCTCAAGGCATCGATGACATACTTCGAATCTGAATGCACCGTCACCGCACAAGGCTCCTTCAACATCTCTAAAGCCGAAATCACCGCCATCAATTCCATGCGATTATTCGTGGTATGATCAAAGGCCCCCTTTAGCTCCTTGCGAAACTTCCCGAAGGTCACAATCGCACCATACCCACCCGGACCCGGATTTCCCCGTGCTCCTCCATCTGTATAAATCACCACTTCTTTCATCACTTAGGATCGATCTTAGTTTCGCACAATTTACTCACCGCCAAGAAATCTTCCTGCGAAGAGAAAGCCGACTTTGGCAAAATGAAATACTGATCGCGCTCCAAGTAGAGCAGGATCCCCTTCGGCGACAAATAGCGATCATCGAAATCTCGCCATTGAATGTTCTTCTCATGCCCCTTCGATTCCTGATGCACCCGCCTCTCGGTAAAAGTCCAATGTAACTCCTGCCCCGCCTGAGGCGATGACTTAGACCCATGAATCAGCCGGTATTGCCAAAAAACCTTCCGCATAAAAAGAACTGGCCCGATCAAAATGCACAAAAAGCCAAACATGCGATCACCGAGATAAAGCAACAAGATCCCGATCGGCACCAAGATCAGATAAAAGTAGCGGATCACCACAAAAACCGGATGCCGGTTACGCATGTGCATGGCCGACCCCAGCTTCAGGGTTTTCACATCAAATTGGCTCGTCGCGCGATACTCACTCATTTCCGCGCGCAGACATAGCCTGTGCCTTTGCGCTGGACAAGACAGGGATCTCCATGACGTTCTATATGGCATGAAAAATCACCTCCCCAGTATCCTCCTCTCATTTTTCGGCACTCTCGCTCTCCTCCCCGCTCAAGAAGCTTGGCTCCTTGAAATGCCTAACAAGTATAGCGACTACCTCATCAAGAAGTCCATTTCCGGAGACTACGATACCGTCGCTGGCATCATCGAAAAACTCCCTAACCTCATTGCAGGAAAGCAAGTCCGCGAAGTAGAACTCATCAAGTGGAAGGCCGAGGAAGGTAAGGTGAACAAGAAAGCAAAAGTCACCCATGGCACCCGCACCGTCAACGCAGGCGCGCGCTACTTCTCCGCAAAAGGCGATTCCCTCGAATCCCGCAAACTCAGAATCACCCCAGCTTCCGCGACTGGTCGTGCCATCAAGATCGATCTCACCGGTGTCATTCCTCGAGCTTGGACTCCGAGCTTCATCCACAAAGGCGAGAAGCTCACCCTCGTTCTTCTCGAACGCCATCCCGAATCCGACACCGCTACCGTTTCCCTCAGCAACTCCCGCCAACTGGAATACGATGCTGGCGCGACCAAGGAACTCGTCTCTTGGTATTCTTCTGAAGCCCTCGACGGCCTGAAGCTTTCCTACGAATCCAACATCAGCCTCCTCGCAAATCCCGCCATCAAATTTGGCACCAAAATATTCAGCTCTATCAAAAAAGATGGACCGAGCCTCATCCGCTTAGAAGCCAGTAGCCAAGACCCTGCCGGACAAGAAAACGTCTTCCTTCACCACAACGAAGCCAAGTTCGACGGACATTCTCAAACGACCGGCCCCTTGAAATTCGAGACCATTAAAGTCGCCGACAAATCCTTCACCGCCGGCGAAGACAAAGGCGCCTGGACTCTCACCCTCACGGGCGAGTAGGAAGGACACTTTGGAAAGTGTCTCTCTTCTCTATTTCGACTCGAGGTAATTGAGGAGCGCGTGCCCTTCAACCAGTTCCTTCACATCAAGCGGAATTTGACTCAGACGATCACGAACACACTGTAGATTGATGAGTCCTCGCTTCGCCAATCACGCGATTTGCTTCGCATCTTTCGGCCGAGCCACCCGACACTTTGCAGCAGCCATATCATGGGGATCAAGACACCTAACTCGATCAACGCCGGGAAGGGAAACAACACGACTCTCCCACCCAGCGGGAAAATTTTCCACGATCTTTGGGCGGACAATATCCGCATGATAGCCAAAGCGTTGATGAAACTTCCGACCATCTCCAAAAGCCTCATGCAGCATCTCACCCAAACTTTCCTCAAACGGAAAGGGAATGACATCTGCATCGAAAGTCATCTCAATCGGACTTCCAGATTCATCTTCCAACGCCGGAAAACTCGCGAGTAAAGAAGCCGATCCAAAAATGACAATACTTTCAGCCTCGGACATTTCCAAAATAGCCCGCGAGAGATGAACTAAAGCACTGAGGCGCATGTGAATTGATCGAGTTCTTGAGTTGTCAGGACCCCTGGAAATGGAGAACAACTTTTTAGCTGTTGTGCCAGATCATCGACAGCGCGCATTTGCTCGATCAGCCGATCCATTCCTTCCGGCGAGAGATCGGCACCCCTTATCAAATCTTCCCAGATATCGAGCGCCCAAAGATTGCCCAAATGAGGGGACTCCCTCCAGTTCGAAATATTTTCCAAAGCAATCGAAAGAAGCTCAGGATTGGCCTCGATCTTTTCAGCAAGAAACAACCACCGCTGATAAATCAGGGGGTTTTCACGAATCTCAGCTTCCTCCGCCATTGGGAGAGGTTACACCACTTCATATTAATATCCAAACGTCAATCTTGAGGGGCGTTCTCCGCCCATTTCCCCACAAAAAAAGCCAAGCAAATCGCTCGGCCTTCTTTGTAAAATCCTTCTTTCATTAAGCTTAGCGCTCCTCAATCGGGATCACCTTAGAAAGCTCACTAGGTCCGACATACTTCGTCAAAGGACGGTAGAGGCGGTTGTCCTCCAGCTGCTCCAGAACTTGCGCCGTCCATCCTGCCATCCGCGCAATCGCGAAGATTGGCGTGAAGAGATCCGTCGGGATATCGAGCGAGTAATAAACGGTCGCAGAGTAGAAATCGACATTGGCATTCAAGCCCTTCTTCTCACGCATAATCGTGGCAATGCGCTCTGACATATCGATCCACTTCGTCTCACCAAGCTCTTCCGTCAGCTTAATCGCCATCTTCTGAAGGTGAGGAGCACGTGGATCCAGCACCTTGTAAACGCGGTGACCGATTCCCATGATCTTCTTTTTATTCGCCAAGCAATCATCCACAAAGGCATCCACCTTATCGAGGCTGCCAATTTCATTGAGCATCTTAATGACACCTTCATTGGCACCCCCGTGAAGAGGTCCTTTGAGCGTGCCAACCGCCGAAGTCATCGCAGAATAAAAATCAGAAAGAGTCGCAACGGTAACGCGAGCAGAGAAAGTGGAAGCATTCATCCCGTGATCAGCGTGAATGGTGTAAGCCACATCGAGCGTCTTTGTCGCCGCCTCAGAGGGCTCTTCACCTGTCATCAGGTAGAGAAAGTGAGCAGACTCTGAAAGATCATCACGGACTGGAAGAAGCTCCAGACCTTGGCGCGCACGGTGGTAATAGGCCACGATCACTGGAGTCTGTGCACAAAGAGAAAGCGCAACCTCACGGTTCGCTTCTTGATCAGGCTCGCCAATTTTGGCGCGTTTATCATAGAGGCCCAGCATGGAAACTCCGGTGCGGAGAATGTCCATCGGGTTCGCATCCTTCGGAGCAGCCTTCAGGAAGTCGATCACTCCTTGTGGGATCTCTCGGTTGCTGCGAAGAGATTTCTCAAAATCCGCCAGCTCAGCCGCATTGGGGAGCTTACCGCGATGGAGCAAATGAGTGACTTCTTCGAAACTGCAGTTCGCGACAAGCTCGTCGATCGAATAGCCAAGGTAAGAAAGCCGCCCATCCAGACCTTCCACACTTGAGAGCGCAGATTCATTGGCAATAACTCCTTCGAGACCTTTGGCGTATTCAGACATAAAAAATAGTTTTTTGGTGGTAAAAATTGAGACACGAATGAATAGGTCGCGTCTCCCGCCCGCGCAAGGGTTTCTCGCAAGACGGCCAAGTTTTTTAGTTTAAGACAGTTAACATTCATCCCACTATCCCAAACGTGACCACCGATTGGATTCTCACCCTCGAAACCAGCGTGACAAACGCCACTCTCCTCCTCGCGAAGAATGGCCAAGTTTTCGCGCAATCCTCCTTCACCAGCGAGCGCTCCCAAGAGTGCGATCTTTACGCCCCCTTGCAGGATCTCCTCTCCAAAATGCCCGAGGACGCCCGCCTTTCCGCCATCGTCATCGGCACCGGCCCCGGCAGTTACAATGGTGCCCGCGTCGGCATCGCCACCGCTCAAGCGATCGCCCAAGTCCACCACTGCCGCGTTGCCGGACTTTGCTCATTTGAAGGCGTTCCCGAGATTCTAGAAAACGAAAACGCCTGCGCAATCGGCGACGCACGCCGCGGAGCCTACTTCCTCATCCCCTTCATGAATGGCGGTCATCAAACTCCCCCTCAACTTTTAGAAGAAGAAGCCTTCCTTAAAGCACTCGCCAATTACCCCGGACCCAAAGTCACCTTCGAATCACCCGACCGCCTTCCCACAGCCATCGACTGCACCCAAAGCCACTCCACCGCCGAGGGCCTCCTCAAAGCTTGGCTCCACCGCTCAGAATCAGAAAAAGAAGCTCTTCTAAACACTCCGACCGAAGCCTTCTACCTCCGCCCACCGCACATCACGAAGTCGAAGAAGAAGCCCCTCCTCAAGAAATCTTAAGTGCCGCCTCCGCCGCCAGAGTCCCGCTCGCAAAGCATCCCTGCAAAAGATAGCCCCCCGTCGGAGCTTCCCAATCGATCATCTCACCCGCCACGAAGACTCCGGGCAGCTCCTTGATCATCAATTGCTCATCGACCGCTGACCAAGGCACTCCGCCGGCTGAAGAAATCGCTTCCTCCAAAGGTCGCGCCTGGGTCAGAGGAATCCGACACGCCTTCGCATGCTTCGCAAGCTGCTCGGCCGACTCAAAAGGCCCATGAAAGTGCTCCAAGATCAGGCGCATCGGCTCACTCAACTTCCAACGATACTGCGACTCGGCAAGGAAGTTCTTTTTGGCGGACTCCATCTTCGCCACAAGTTGCTCCACCGCAAATGTTGGTTTAAAATCCAAGGTCAGAGCAGGTTCATCCATCACTCGCAAAGCTGGGCCTAGGGCATAAAGCGGACCACCTTCCATCCCATAACGAGTGAGCATGATCTCACCCGGTGCGACCTCATCATTCACTGAAGCCACAACATTCTTAAGCGGCTGCGCTTCCATTTTTTCCAGCAGCTCTGCCGGCCAAGCGACCTCCCAACCACAATTCGCCGAAGTGAGAGGAGCCACCTGAATCCCCGCTTCTTCGAGCGTAGAAACCCAAGCCCCATCTGATCCCGTCTGCGGCCACGAGCCCCCACCCAGCGCGAGAACGATCGCATCTGCTTCGATCACAACCTCACCTGCCAAACTCTGAAATTTTGCCCGCCCACTCTGCAGAGCCGTCAGCCGATGATTCATGCAAAACTCCACTCCCTGCAAACGTAATTTCTCAACCCAACGCCGAAGCAGCGGCGCCGCCTTCAGCGCCTTCGGATAAACTCGCCCAGACTTTTGCACAAAGGTCCCGACCTCCAACCTCGCCGCCCAAGCGCGGATCGCCTTATTATCAAAACCCGCCAAGGCACGCTCCCAAAAATCACCAGGCTGATCCGGCCCTCGATATCTCGTCACAAATTCATCCAAGTCCTCGGAGTGCGTCAAATTTAAGCCGCCTTTTCCCGCCACTAGGAACTTACGCCCAACCGAGCGTTTTTGATCACACAAAGTGACCTTGGCTCCGGCAGCGGAAGCCACTTCGGCAGCCCGCAATCCCGCCGGGCCACCTCCGATGACGAGGATATGAGGCACACCGCCTTATTCCTGAGGGGCCGCAAAGACGCCAGCAAAGTTTTTCACGCAGCCTAAAAATTCTAGGTGAAATTCTAAATACCGTATCCTCCCCAGAAGCTCCAAAGACTCAACCTCGATAACCTCATGTGATGACTCAACTATAATCAAATTATCTCTTTTTATTTCATCACCTCGATCTATCGTTTCCATTCATGAAGCCTCTGGCCTTTCTTTCCTTCCTCCTGAGCGTTTTTTGTGCGGCTCAAACGGTCCTTCCAGATCGCTTCCCACTCTTCTCGACCGAGGGCAGGATTCAAGAGGCCACACCCGCCCCAGACGGCGGAACCTTCATCCGGGGCGACTTTTATGCCATCGATGGCATTTCGCGACCCGGCTTAGCCAAGCTCCGGCCGGATGGATCTCTAGATCCAGAATTCGCTCCCCTCGATCAAGCAGGATCTCTTTTTATCGATCAATTTGGCGAACCCATCTTTGGATTCGGCGAGCTAGCTCCCACCCTCTTCCCTCTTTCAAACGGAAACCTGATCTGGTCTGACTCCTATGGTCATTGGCTCCGTGGCCCGGATGGTCAGCTCATCCCAAACAGCTTCGCGGGCTTTGATCTAGGCATCGAAGAAGAACCAGAGCCCCAGTTCGAGCGCGCTGGCGAAGTCTGCCTCGTCATCCGCCGCACCAACCTGCCGAACAAAATCGCCTTTGCCGACCCTGCCGATGGCTCCCTCCTCCGCACCCTTCCCCTCCCTGAGGAACTCTCCATCTACCAAACCCTCACCACCTGCCCCGCAGCCGATGGGAAACTCTGGGTCCTCGCCGTTTCTCACCCAGTTTACATTGGTAATGGCTTTCCGGGATCAGCCAGTTTGTACTTGGTAAGTCGTCTCTACCGCCTTCTCCCCACCGGTCAATTCGATCCCGATTTCCCCCAGACCACCCTACTCCCAAACCGCTTCCCCACCCTTGAGCGCGCCACCCCTTCCCAAATCGTCATTTCATACGCGCCCCAGCACTCTTTCCGCTGGCCCACTAACACCCTCAATTCACGCACCTTCGAGTTCCGGAACGCCGAAGGTGAGGTCACCTCCGCCACCGTGGCAGGCCTGAATACCAAAGAGACTTTCACCTACGCCCTGAGCGATGACACCATCTACACTCTCCGTCCCCACCCCCTCCAGATCTTCACTGGCTCCAGCCTCGGACTCGCCCCCTTTTATACCGGAGACTCCACCGCCTTCCCGGTCGGCACTCACACCCTAAATGCTCTGCCAGACGGCAGCCTCCTCATCGGTGGCACCCGAAAGATCACCCCCCAAGGTGAGCTGGATCCTCAACATCACATCGCAAGGGTAAACACCACCAGCACCATTTCAGAACTCATCCCCCTTCTACAAGACCGCGTCCTAGTCCGCGGAAGCTTCGACCAAGTCTCAGGCGCAGAACACTCCGGCGCGGTCGTTCTCAATGCGGATCAATCTCTCGATCCCACCTTCAAATCCGAGATCGACTTCCGCCGAGCTTCCTCCGTTCTCCTCAAACCCAACGGCCACTTTCTAGTCACCGCCGAACGCAGTCAAACTGACTTACAAGGCAACTCCTCCCGCCTCCTAGAGGTCGATGAAAACGGCCAGCTCCTCGGTGTCATCCCCTTAAACTTTGCCAGTAATTTGTCTGACGTTGATGGCAATCGCCCTCCTCTCTCCGATGCCGACCCCTTTACGGTCACCCTCGTCTCGGACAACCGGCTCCTGATCAACGCCACCAACACCAACAGCCCCGTCCCCATTCATACAAGCTGGATCCTTCCCAACAGCGACCCCGCTGCCGCCACCAAACTCTGTGTATCGGAGTCCCCCTTCGCCATCACCGTGAATACCCGCAAACTCAATCAAGTCGCCTACCTCGGCGGCGACCTCATCCACTCCGCAGGAGCCCTCTACCAACTCAACGGGACCTTCGCCCATAGTCCCCAACCCCTCCCAAACGGCGCTTCCTTCACCGGCATATTTCCCGACCGCTCGCTCCTCCTAGGTGACCGCCGCTGGCATCCTCAAACCGGCTTCCTCGATGAGCCGCTCCCCTTCCTTTCGGATCTACAATTCTACCTGCCCGAGTTCACCCCCGCCAAAAACGGGAAACTTTTCCTCACCTCGAACAACCTCTCAACCCAAGGTTCTGGCGGAGTCATTTTTTCAAGCTTCCTGCCTCGCTCACCCGCTGTGCTCCGCTTCCATTCCTCCCTCCAAGTCGATCCCTCCTTCTCTCTCGACTTAGACCAAAATGGCCGCATCGGCAATCTTCTCCCCGTCGGAGAAACAGTCTGGGTCTCCGGCCACTTCTCCGAGGTCAATGGCATCCCCCGCGCCAGCCTCGCCCGTATTTCCGACGATCAGGCTGCTGGCTTCCAAGAATGGATGCGAGCCGCCACCCGCGTCTCTCCCACCGCTCCCGTAACGTTCGATCCCCTCGCCGATTCAGATCGAGATGGCCTGAGCGACTTCTACGAATACGCCCTAGGCAGCCATCCCACCACTCCTTCACGGACCGATCCCCGGCTGGAAAAACTCTCCTCGACCACCTACCGCCTCCCCTGCAACCCCGACGCCCCAGAGGTCACACGCCGCCTCGAGGTTAGCAACGACCTACAAAGCTGGCGCCCCGCCCTCGCTTCCGAAGTGCTCCTAGCAACCACCCGCTCGTGCCTGACTTGGACCCTCCAGCCTGGTTTTCACCATCTCTTTTGCCGTGTCCAAGTCATGGGTCTAGAATAGTCAACCTCTCCTGCGGGCATGCCCCCCTGCCAGTCGGGAAGCTCAGGCGTAAGCGCGATATTACAGTGCCTGAATTCTGAAAGCCCCAGGGTCTTACACAATAGGGAAGACTCTGCCTAATCGCCCTGGTGAGTGATCTCGACGCTTGTGCTTTTCATCAGCGAGGAGTCGCTTACCCTCACCTCGTGACTGTTGTTGAGCACAAATTGCTTGGAGACCTTTTCCTAATGACCCTGATCTCCTTTTTTGGGCTAGCTTTACCCGGCTATGCTCTAGTCCGGACGATCTGGCCGGAGAGCGATTGGAATCTCGGCGGAAGTGTCTCCACTTCAAAAATTCAACAACTCGATCTCATCGTTGCGGGAGCATTTATGCTCCTCTTTGCTTACAATTGGAAATTGATGACAGCCGGGGCAGCTCAAAGCTCCCTAGAGCTCCCAGACGCGACCGTCGTTCTAAATGGAGCCCTCGGCTATCTCATCATTGCCGCAATCATTCCCGCTGTTTTGTTCTGGCGTGTGAACCTCATAGAATTTTTCGGCCTCCGCTGGGACACTTGGAAACACGCCCTCTGGATCATCCCATGTTTCGTCGTCACGATGATGGCACTCTCAGGTGCCATGTTCGCCCTCGGCTGGTACGAATGGGTCGAAGCAAACTATGGCGCAAAACCTCAGCAACTCGTTGAACTCGTCAAAACGACTCCCGATCTCGCCCTCATTGGCACCATCGCCTTTTCCGCCATTATCATCGCCCCCATTGCGGAAGAGGTCATCTTCCGTGGATATCTCTATCCAGTTGCGAAACGATACAGCGAGCGCTGGTTTGCTGCTCTTTTCACCGGTCTTCTTTTCGGCGTCGTTCATTTCAATCTCATGGCCCTTCCCCTCCTCATCGTCATGGGAGTGGTGCTCGTAATCTTGTATGAAGTGACAGGCTCACTTTGGATCACCATCGGCTGTCACGCCGCCTTCAATGCAACCTCGGTAGGTTTTATGATCCTGAGTCGCGTCTACGAAATCCCAGCCACACCATGAAAACGATTGGAGAGTTCGGCGAAGATCATTTAATCGCAGCTTTATGCCGCGACCTTCCCTCCTCTGACCAGGTCGTCGTCGGGCCAGGTGATGATTGCGCCGTCGTTGGCACAGGAGATCTCCTCAGCCTCCTCAAGACCGACGCCGTGGTCGAGGGCATTCATTTTCTCAAAGACGAAGCGCCAAATCGAGTTGGCTGGAAAGCAATCGCGCGAGTCTTAAGCGACTTTGCCGCGATGGGAGGAAGGCCTAACGAACTGCTCATCACCCTCGCACTCAGCCCAGAGGTCACGGTCACCTGGGCCAACGAACTCTACCAAGGAATGACCCGCTGCCTCAAAAAACATGGGGGCGTCATCGTCGGAGGAGAAACCACCTCTCTTCCAAAAGGCTCTCCCGCCATGATTTCCATCGCAGGTCGCGGAAGCGTGAAAAGATCTCAAGTCGTCACTCGCTCAGGTGGTCAACCCGGAGATTCGATCTATGTCACTGGGGCGCTTGGCGGATCAATCCAAGGAAAGCACCTCGATTTCACCCCTCGAATTGAAGAAGCAAATTGGTTAACCCAGCACTTCGCCATCCATGCCATGATGGATCTCTCCGATGGCTTGGCCAAAGATCTTCCAAGGCTCGTCAAGATGAGTCAATGCGGCTTTCGCTTAGACCAAAAATCTTTACCTTTGTCTGTCGGTGTTTCCATCGAACAAGCCTTGAACGATGGGGAAGATTACGAACTCCTCTTCACCACGAGTGATGACATCGAAGGGCCATGGGAAACAACTTTCCCTAACGTCCCACTGACCAAAATTGGTGAATTAACCCGAGAAAAAAGCGACCAACTCGAGGGAGGTTGGGATCATTTCGATCGCGGCGAATAACTACTTTTTCCTTTGTTCAAAGGGCCACTGATGGAGCTCAGGATCACTCGCAACTTTTCCAATGATCCCATGACCCTCTTCTGGATACTCCGTATATTTAAAGACCTTCGGCTCCTCCTTAATCACGAGATATCCAGAGAAGCAGACACCCTCTGATCTAGCGTATCAGTCCTTTAGGGCACAACCTGTTGAGTTCTCCCTAGCTTGATCGCCCTGCGTTAAATAGGGCAATCTACTAAATTAGGCCATGATGCTCTTGTAGCGGAGTCACGGTAAACTCGTTTTCTTGGAGGGAGCGGATCGCTTTCACGCAGGCTTCAGCGGCGCTGAGGTTGGTGCAGTGACTGATCTTGTGCTGAACGGCACCGGAGCGGATTTTGACTTCGTCCTCGCGGGCTTCGTGACCAGACGGGGTATTAATGATGAAGTCAATGTCGCCGTTTTTCATCATGTCGATGACGTTGGGACGCTTTTGCTCGGCGAGTTTGTAGAGGCGGTTGACGGGGATTCCCTCCGCTTGAAGTCGCTTATAAGTTCCGCCAGTTGCCTGAATGTTAAAGCCAAGGTCGGCGAGATCACGGGCGATGGGGACCGCGCGATCTTTATCTCGATCATTGACGGAGAAGAAGACGTTTCCTTTGACTGGAAGTGGGTTGAAGGCGGAGATCTGAGCCTTGGCGTAAGCCATGCCGAGGTCTTTATCAGCTCCCATGACTTCGCCGGTGGACTTCATTTCTGGTCCGAGGACGATGTCGATTCCGGGGAAGCGGCCCCAAGGGAAAACAGCCTCCTTCACGCAGAAGCAGGGAGGCATGATTTCTTCGGTGAAGCCGAGATCGACGAGCTTTTCACCGACCATGATCTTAGCGGCGAGCTTGGCGAGTGGGATGCCGATGGACTTAGAAACGAAGGGAACGGTGCGACTTGCGCGGGGGTTCACTTCAATGACGTAGAGTTCATCATCTTTCACCGCGAACTGGATGTTCATTAAACCTCGTACTTCGAGTTCCTTGGCGAGCGCTTTGGCTCCGACCATGATTTCCTCTTTGATCTTATCGGAGAGACTAAAGGAGGGAATGACACATGCGGAATCACCGGAGTGAATGCCAGCTTGCTCGATGTGCTCCATGATGGCGCCGACGACGGAGGTGTCTCCATCGGAGATACAATCGACATCGATCTCAGTCGCGTCTTCGAGGAAGCGGTCGACTAGGATGGGACGATCAGGGGCAATGTCGGTGGCGTTCTTAATGTAAGTCCGGAGTTCTTCGTCGTTGTAAACGATCATCATGCCACGACCACCGAGGACGAAGCTCGGACGAACGAGGACTGGGTAGCCGATGCGGTCGGCGATGGCGACGGCTTCATCTTCAGAAACCGCAGTGCCGGCTTCGGCTTGCTTCAGGCCGATCTTATCGAGGAGGGCGGAGAAGAATTTGCGGTCCTCGGCGAGCTCGATATTCTTCGGGCTGGTGCCGATGATGGGAACGCCATGGCGTTCAAGATCTGCGGCGAGGTTCAGCGGGGTTTGACCACCGAACTGGACGATCACTCCATCGGGTTTTTCCTGATCGCAGATGTTGAGCACGTCCTCAAGGGTGAGGGGCTCGAAGTAGAGCTTATCTGAGGTGTCGTAGTCGGTTGAGACGGTTTCGGGGTTGGAGTTGACCATGACGGACTCGTAACCGAGCTCACGAAGGGCGAAGGAGGCGTGGACGCAGCAGTAGTCGAACTCGATCCCCTGACCGATGCGGTTTGGGCCACCACCGAGGATGACGATTTTTTTGGCATCGGTCTGCCGGGCCTCATTTTCGTCGCCGTAGGTCGAGTAGTAATAAGGAGTGGCTGCTTCAAACTCAGCGGCACAGGTGTCAACGAGGCGGTAAGTGGGAATGATCCCTTTCTCTTTCCGCTCGGCGCGGACTTCGTCTTGGGTGGTGCCGCGAGCGTGGGCGATCTGGACATCGGAGAAACCGAGCTTTTTGGCACGACGCAGATCGAGATTTTTGAGGTCTTTTCCTTCTTCACAAATGACGCGCATGTTCTCGAGGAACCATGGGTCAATCTGGGTGGCGTCGAAAATTTCTTCGATGCTCCAACCTTGCTCGAAGGCGACCTTGAGCCAGAAGATGCGCTCAGCGTTGGGGACCATCAGCTTGCGTTCGACTTCTTCGCGAGTGGCCTCTGGATCTTTGCCATCGAAGCCGAAACCAAAACGGCCGGTTTCAAGCGAGCGGAGAGATTTCTGGAGAGATTCCTTAAAGGTGCGCCCGATGGACATGGCCTCACCAACCGCTTTCATAGAAGTAGTAAGGACGGGATCGGCCGTGGGGAATTTCTCGAAAGTAAAACGAGGAACTTTGGTAACGACGTAGTCGATGGTTGGCTCGAAACTCGCAGGCGTTTCCCGAGTGATGTCGTTGGGGAGCTCGTCGAGAGTGTATCCGACGGCGAGCTTCGCAGCGATTTTCGCGATGGGGAATCCGGTAGCCTTGGAGGCCAGAGCGGAAGAACGACTCACGCGCGGGTTCATCTCAATGACGATGCAGCGGCCCGTCTTGGGATCGACCGAAAACTGAATGTTAGAGCCACCGGTCTCAACCCCGATCTCGCGGATAACTGCGAAGGAAGCATCACGCATGATTTGGTATTCGCGGTCAGAGAGAGTTTGAGCAGGGGCAACCGTGATGGAGTCTCCGGTGTGAACGCCCATGGGATCGAGGTTTTCGATAGAGCAAATGACGACGCAGTTGTCGGCGTGGTCACGCATGACTTCCATTTCGTATTCCTTCCAACCGAGGAGACACTCTTCGACGAGGACTTCAGTCGTGGGCGAGAGGTCGAGGCCGCGAGTGACGATGGTGTCAAACTCCTCACGGTTGTAGGCAATACCACCACCTGTGCCACCGAGGGTAAAGGCGGGACGAATGACGAGGGGCATAGTGCCGATCTCGGCTGCGATTTTTTTCGCCTCTTCCATGGAATGGGCCACGCCTGAGATAGGAAGATCGAGGCCGATCTTGATCATGGCATCTTTGAAACGCTGGCGATTTTCTCCTTTGTCAATAGCGTCAGCATTAGCGCCGATCATTTTGACTCCGTGCTTATCTAAGGTGCCCGCATCGAAGAGTTCGATGGAAACGTTGAGCGCAGTCTGGCCACCGAGGGTGGGTAGAAGGGCATCAGGCTTCTCCTTGATGATGATTCGTTCGATCGACTCCGGGGTGATGGGCTCGATGTAGGTGCGCTCCGCGAATTGCGGATCGGTCATGATAGTGGCCGGGTTGGAGTTGACCAAGATGACTTCGTAACCCTCTTCGCGGAGGGCCTTGCAAGCTTGGGTGCCGGAATAGTCGAATTCACATCCTTGTCCGATGACAATGGGGCCTGCTCCTACGACGAGAATTTTTTTGATGCTGGTGTCCTTCGGCATTTTTAAAGCGTTTGGTCTAAAACTTCGTGTATCTGCCAAGGAGGGGCGAGTTTGTAAAGGTTGATCGCGCAAAGGAGGCTCAGAAGTGCTAAAGGCATGACGATGAGAGGCGAAGAAGGCAACGGTGGCCCCCTAAGACGAGTGGCGACTTGGATCGCAGAAAGGATCGCAAATTTCCTGTTGGGGGGCGATGTTTTGGCTCCAGATCGAGATGGGGCGGAGATTGATTGGGACGGGGTGGAGTTTCAGAAGCCTCGCCGGACGATTGTGGCGGTGATGCCGCGGATTCAGCTAGAATTGGCTCTTGGCGCGACAAATCGACGATTAAAAACAAAGCTAGACGAAGAGGCATGCCAAGAAATCGTCAAACGAGCGAAGACGCTTTCTGAAGAGGAAAACTATGGCGCGAAATTGGGCGAAAACTGCGCAATGACGGTAACGGGATTGCTGGAGGGAGATTTAGAGGCCGAAGTGAGTGGCTCTGGCGAGGAATTTGAAACGCTGTGCGATGAACTCTGGGGCCGATCAAAGGAAGTTCGAGAAGGACAGACGAAAAAGCCCGAGCTCTCGCGTGGAGAGATCGGGCTTGAAAGAGCTTAGAAAAGTGAAGGCTTAGTTTGCCTTGCACTTACCGCAACATGCTTTGTCTTTGCTCGCATCGCACTTACCACAGCATGATGACTCGGCTTTGCCTTTGCACTTGCCGCAGCAAGTTCCAGAAGTAGAGGCACAAGAAGCGAATGCGAATGCGGTACCGGCGGAGAGGAGGATGAAGAATTTTTTCATAGTAGTGTTTAGTTAGGTCCGTATGAATTTCGAACGACCAAAATTATTCCCGATCTTTTTGAAAAATCAACTTAAGTTGGCCGGAAAATGAAGAATCGGATTCATCTTTTTGAGATTGTTTCTCTCGAACGGAGCGGGCAGGGATAAGAAGGAATGAGGAAGGGCCTTTACCGACCAGAAATCGACGGCCTGCGGGCGGTGTCGGTCATCGGCGTGGTCTTGTTTCACTTGGGGCTCGGATTTCCGGGAGGATTCGTCGGGGTGGATGTCTTTTTTGTGATCTCCGGATTCTTGATCACGGGAATTTTACTGAGGCAACTTAAGGAAGAGAAATTTTCGCTAAGCGATTTCTGGGCGAGGCGGATTCGCCGAATTATGCCGGCCGCATTGGTGATGGTCCTGGTGACGCTTTTCCTTGGGGGCTTACAATATACGCCGGATCGTTTTTCTTCCTTGGCGCGCAGCGCGATGTCGCACGTCTTGATCTCCTCAAACTGCTACTTTAGCCGAGACGCTGGATACTTTGCTGAGAAATCAGACTTTGAACCACTGCTTCACACTTGGTCACTTTCCGTGGAGGAGCAATTCTACCTGATCTTTCCACTGATGATGATTTTCATCTGGAAACGATGGCGGGGAAACCTGATCTGGATCTTTGCGGCCCTAGCTGCGGTCTCTTTTGCTTGGAGTTACCTCGAGCTGGCGGACGATCCTAAAGACGCCTTTTTCCTGCTCCCCGCACGTGGCTGGGAATTGCTCGCAGGCGCGATCTTGGCGATGACGCCGACGCTTCGCTTCGCTCGAGCCACTCGGGAAACCCTCTCTTCCATCGGCCTTCTCATGGTCCTCGTGCCGATGTTCCTTTACGACCGCGCGACCCTCTTCCCCGGACCCGCAGCCCTTCCTCCAGTGCTTGGGGCCGTGCTATTTATTCTAGCTGGTGGATCGACCCTCGCGGGCAAACTTCTGAGCGCAAAAACGATGGTCGGAGTGGGGCTCATTTCTTACTCACTCTACCTTTGGCACTGGCCACTCGTGGTCTATGCGCGCGAGATCAATGTTGACCTCAGTCTGACCTGGAAATTGTCCCTTCTCGTCGCTTCGTTTGTGATGGGATTTCTCTCATGGCGCTGGATTGAAACCCCCTTCCGCACTGGCCGATTTTTAGCAACCAAGCCTCGCGCTTTACGCTTTGGTCTCGTCTCAGCCCTCGGACTATTTGGGGTCGCTCTCGGGATTAAAATGAGCGACGGACTCCCCAGCCGTTTCCCGAAAGAGATGCAATTGATCATCGAAGATGTGCATTGGAATGGGGGCGAATACACGAGCTCTAAAAGCATTGCACAAGCCATCGGTTCAGAAGGCGATGGACCTGTCGATTTTGTTCTCTGGGGCGATAGCCACGGTGCCTCCGCTGCTCCTGCCGTCAATGCCTCGGCCCGCTCCTACGGTCTCAAGGGCTTGGCGTACCTCAACAACGGAACGCCTCCTGTCACCCAGCTCTGGTTTGCAGATATGGATGCAGAAGGCGCCGAAAAAATGACCTCCATGAACGAACGCGTGATGAACGAAATCATCGAGCACCGTCCCAAAGTTGTGATCTTAGTAGGCCGCTGGGTCGCGCGCTGCGAAGGCTACAATGCCATCGAGATGGTCGGCGAACGTGAGGACTATCACTTCGCCACCATGGTCGTGGATTCCATGATCCCTGAGCCAGAATTCACCCAGACCTCCAGTGCGCTCATTCGGCAACTTACTGCCATGAACACTCGACTTGCAGCACATGACATCCAGCTCGTCCTCATCCAGCAAGTCCCCGAAAGCACGATCGGTGGAACCGCCAGCCGCTTCTACGCCAAAACTCGCTATCCAGAAACCCACGACACCCTTCCCCAATTCACCACCACTCCGAGTGAACACGCCGCACGCCAGAAGCGAACAATGGATACCCTTGCAAAGCTCTCCGCAAGAGGATTGAAAATCGTCGATCCCACCGACCAGTTCTTTCGAGAGGGGAAAGGCCTAAAAATCTTCGCCGAACGATCCTACTACCGCGATGAAGATCACCTGACCCGAAGCGGATCTTTGCATTACCTCACTCCAGTCTTCAACCAGATCATGAGTCAGCACCCACGCGCAAAATCGCAATAACAAGCCCTCGTTTTTCACCAAAGACCTCGGCAATTTCGGTCAAGTGAGCGGCGTCTCGAAAACCCAGCTTCTCATTCACACGACGTGAGGCTTCGTTGTGATCAAAGTAGAAACTCAAAAGATTCTCGACCCCCAAGCGAGGACACTCCGCGATCATCTTCTTCTTTAAAAGCGTGCCAAGTCCCCTCCCCTGATGACTTCCTAAAATATAGGTGCTGATCTCAGCCGTCTTATCGTAAGCTGGTCGACTCGCGTAGAAGGAACGCAGATAGACACAAGCCATCACTTCCCCGTCTTCCTCTGCCACCCAACAAGGACGGCGATCTGGATCAAACTCCTCAAACCATGCTCTCCGAGATTCCACCGTCACCGACTCTAAATCCGCCGTCACCATTCCTCCGGGAATCGACTCGTTATAAATCGCGACAATTGCCGGAAGATCGGCCTCAGTCGCATCACGAATTTTCATCGAGTCGATCCTAGCGTGAAACTTCCCATTCGCAAATCAAAGGCCCCGTTCTACTATGCCGCGTGCCGCTGAACTTCGATCCAAAATCGCTCCACTTTCCCGATCTGGGATTGCGGCTGGATCCACATCGCCCCTCACCCTTCGCTTTCGTCTCTCATGGTCATGCCGATCACTTCGCGCGACACCAAAAGATCCTCTGCTCAAAAAACACCGGCCACATCCTAAGAAAACGATACGGCATCAAAGCCTCCGCCATCGAAACGCTCGATTGGGCAGAAGAAAAGGTCATCAACGACCACCTCATCACCCTCCACCCCGCCGGTCACATCACCGGCTCCGCAATGATCCGGATCGAGCATCAAGGCCACTCACTTCTCTACACCGGTGATTTCAAAACCCGCCCTTCCCGCACTGCCGAAAACCCCGAGTTCCCCAAGTCTGACATCCTCATCATGGAAACGACCTTTGGGCGACCAAACTTCATTTTCCCACCGACTAAAGAGATTGAAAAAAGCCTCGTCCGCTTTGCCCAAGAAACCCTCGACGATGGTGAGACACCCATCTTCCTCGCCTACTCACTGGGCAAGGCGCAGGAAGCACTCGCCATTCTCGACGAGGCAAAAATCCCCGTCGTTATGTCGAAGCCGGTCTTGGAAATGACACAAGCTTGCCGCGATGTCGGCATCGAACTCTCCGAACCAGTCCTGCTCGAAAAATCAATTCCTCCCGGAGTCGCGGTCATCGCACCCCCCAGCGCCGTCCGTTCGCGAGTCATCCGCAGTCATAAAAAACGCCGCACCGCCATGCTCAGCGGGTGGGCCCTCACCCCCGGCTCACAATACCGCTACCAAGTCGACCAAGTCTTCCCCCTCTCCGATCACGCCGACTATCCCAGCCTCCTCGAAGCCGTCGATACAGTCTCCCCTTCCCTCGTCTACACCCTGCATGGCAGCACACGAGAATTCGCAGCCGACCTCCGCGCTCGTGGAATCGAGGCGTGGTCGATCTATGGCGACGACCAACTAGAACTTCTCGATTCCCCCAAGGATCAAACCTCTTCAAAAAGCGACCTCCCCCGCCCACTCTGTGACTTACGAAGTCTCTCCGAGCTCCTCGAATCACTCAGCACCACCGCTTCACGACTCAAGAAAGTAGAACTCCTCGCTTCCTTTCTCCGAGATCGAAATGACAACGAACTCCCCCTCCTCACGCGTTGGCTCAGTGGCGGCGGCATCTCTCAACTTGGCACCGCCATTATTCGTCAGGCTTTACTAGAAGTCACCAGCTTCCCCCTCGCCCGTTACAAAACAACTTCCGCGAGCCAAAACGAATCCGCACGCACCGCGCGCCTTCTTTTAGAAGAGGCCCCTCTCGACCCGCAGCCACACTCCTATCAAGAAATCACCGAACGCTTCGCACATCTCAGCAAAGCCAGCGGCTCGCTCAATAAAACGCGACTCCTCGCCGATTGGCTACGCATCTGCCATCCCATGGAAGGAGAAAGCATCGTCCGACTCCTCACCGGCGGTCTCCGCGCCGGAGCGAAGGAAGGCCTTTACGAAGAAGCAGTCGCCCTCGCCTTTGATACACCCCAAACCGAAATCCGTTACGCCGCAATGCTGACCGGCGATCTAGGTGAAACGGCCATCGCCGCAAAAAATGGCCACCTTTCAGAAATCAAACTAAGACCCGGAACGGCGATCAAGCCCATGCTCGCCTCTCCGACTGAAAAGGCCGAAGACATCATCACTTGGCACGGCGATGAAAATACCCCGCTTTGGCTTGAGCCAAAGTACGATGGAATCCGTACGCAACTTCATGTCACCAAAGAGGGAGCCTCTCTCTTTTCACGAGACCTTCGTTCACTGAATGAAGAATTTCCCGAGATCCTCGAAGCCGCTCAAAATTTAGCTCCCTGCATCCTCGACGGCGAACTCATTGCCTACGCCGAAGGGAAACGGCTTACCTTCTTCGATCTCCAAAAACGTCTCGGTCGCAAGAAAGTGCAAGGAGACCTTTTCCTCGGAGCAGCCATCCCTGTCAAATTCATCGCCTTCGATTGCCTCCACCTCAAAAAAAGCCTCATCGATTCACCGCTTACCGAACGCCGCTCCGCTTTAGAATCGCTCAAGCTCACCACTCCCTTCACCGCCATTCCCCTCTTTCGCCCGGCTGGCAACGACCAATCAGCCTTAGAACAAGAATTTAAAAAGGCCATGTCCGATGACAACGAGGGCCTCATCGCAAAGAATCCCTCCTCCACCTACGCCCCCGGCCGCCGAGGACAAGCGTGGCGGAAACTCAAGGGCGTCATGCCCACCTTAGACTGCGTCGTCATCGCCGCTCAGCAAGGCCACGGAAAACGCGCCGGCGTCCTCTCAGACTACACCTTTGCAGTCCGCGATACTAAGTCTGGAGAACTTCGTACATTAGGAAAAGCCTACTCCGGCCTCACTGACGATGAGATCGAAGAGCTCACCGATCATTTCCATAAAACCACCATCGAAAAAATTTCAAGCCGCGTCATCAAAGTAGAACCCAGCATCGTCCTCGAAATCGCCTTCGATAAAATCCGCCCCTCAAAACGACACGACTCAGGCCTCGCGCTAAGGTTCCCCAGAATCAAGGCTATCAGACGAGATAAAACCCTAGAGGAAATCGATACGCTGCAAACGGCACAGAAAATTACGTAGCTCCGTATCGCGAAAAGACCCGATCACGAAAATCGCTCCTTCACCAACAAGCTCAGCTTATGCAGCTTGCTTAAACGATAGCGTTTATCGAAGACGCGAAAGTTATCAGCGCGCATCTTCTGCAAGAGGGTGTGATAAATGCGATGCATCACGCGAGGTGCGAGGAGAGCTTTGTGATCTTCAGGTGGAAGAAGATCTGTCGCCTTCTGATAAAGCTCCTCACAGCGGTCAGCTTGGTAAGCCATGAAGGCCATGAAGCGGCCATCGTGCACGCGGCCAATGAGATCGCGCTCGGTATAGGTGAAACGGCCGAGATCATGCAGCGGGACATAAATGCGCGCACCATTCGAAAGATCCTCAGCAATATCTCGGAGGATGTTGGTGAGCTGAAGGGCATCGCCCAGCGCAATCGCGTAATCATGCGAGCGCTTGGGATCTGCTCCAAAGAGCGGAAGACAAACAAGCCCCACCGAAGAAGCAACACGATAGGTGTATTCCTGAAGGTCGGGCCAAGTCCCGAAACGCTGAGGATGAAGATCCATCTGACAGCCTTCGATGACATTGGTAAAATATTCTGACGGAATCTCGTAGAGATCTCGTACTTTGAGAACTTCGCTTTGCAGATCCTCTAAGCCAAGAGCGGGATCGGGAGTGTTTGTTTCAAAGATCTTCTTCCACCCAGCGAGGCCCTTTTTCTTTTCTTCGATAGGAAGATCAAGGTCATCGGCCAAGTCATCAATCACTCGGCAGAAAGCATAAAAGCTTACGAGATGCTGTCGTCGTTCAGTCGGAACACATCGCAGAGCGAAGGCGAGGTTTGATTTCGCCTTACGGGTAATCTCGGCAGAAGTGGGATCGACGGACATCTATTTGATAAGCCCCCAATGGCCACTCGTGAAGGGCCAGAGGGAGAGAAAAGCGGGGCCGACAAGGTTGTATTGCTTCACGGAACCCCAATAGCGGGAGTCAAGGCTTTCAGGTGAGTTGTCTCCAAGCGCAAAGAACTCGCGATAGTTATTTCCTTTCTCGGGATCGTTATCAAGAGTGACCGAAAAATTTGGATCGCGGAACGGGCTGAACTGACCTTGCCCCTTAGGATTTGCATAGCCGGTGTAGGGCTTTCCTTTCGGGTCAGGTTTCATGGCCATAACCCGCTGTAAGGTTTCCTCCTGAGCAATGGTTCCATTCACCCAAAGCTCGGGTTGTTTGACTTGAAGTTCATCACCAGGAACTCCGACGAGACGCTTAATGTAATGCGTGCCGCCGTCCTGACTACTCATGGATGCAGGGCCTCCAGTTTTGATGTCACGTGTATCAAAGACGAAAGATTCACCGCGCTTTGGCTGACGGAAGTGGTAAGAGACCTTATCAACGAGCACGAGATCACCCGAAGTGAGATAGCCTTGGAAGATGGGATCACCTTCGGCAAAATGAGGGGTAATTCCTCTCCTCTTTCGTTCCTTAGCAAGTGCGATCGTCTTAATTCGGCCCGCCTCATTGGGAGGACTGCCAATCACAACATGACTCCCATCGTCGAAGAAGATCTTAGTGCGGGAGAAAAGGAAGAAGCTCGCATCCTTAATGTCACGAATATTGAGATCCTTCTCTGCGATGATATTCTCGTAGCTTCGACCGGAAAAAACAAAGTCCACCGCCCGCTTGCCAATCCACGGCTTATCCCATCCCTCTTGCTCGTGAGTGGTAGTCGCAACGATCCCATTCAGAGATGGCTGCATGGAACCCGTAGGAATTCGGAAGGGCTGCAGGAAGTAGGCGCGAATGCCAAGAGCCACCACGATCGCGACCCAAAAGACCTCAATGTTCTCCTGAAGCCAATCTGGCTGGCGATAGTGAGCGAGCGATTTTTCGCAAGTATTCCGGACTTGCTTCGAGGACTCCTTCACCGCGTCGAGGTCCTTGGCCTTGATCGCAGCCTTGAGGTCGGCGCGACGGGATTCGATCTCATCAATCCGATCCTGGGCAAGAAGGTCTCTTTTATAGTGGAGGAACTTTTTTGCTCCCTTGAGAAGGAGCTGGGCCTCTTTTTTCCAACGTGGCTTAAACACGGCGAAACGCTGCCCATTTGAACGACAAGTTTCAAGCGGGAAAGATGGGACACGGGATTTGCTCTTTCGCTTCGGGCCGAAACAACGTAGTTCCCGTACATGAGAATTTTGACCGGCCTGCAACCCAGCGGAAAACTCCATGTGGGAAATTACTTTGGCGCGATCAAGCCCGCGATCGATGCGCAGGGTGAGGGCGATGGATATTACTTCATCGCCGATTACCACGCCATGACCACAACGCACGATCCTGCAGAGCTGCGCGAAAACGTGCGAAACGTCGCGATCGATTTTCTAGCCTGCGGCTTCGACCCCTCCAAAGGGGTCTTTTTCAAGCAAAGCGCCGTCCCCGAAGTCAACGAGCTGGCGTGGATTCTCTCGACCGTGTGTCCAATGGGCCTGCTGGAACGCTGCCACTCTTATAAGGACAAGATTGCGAAGGGTTTTTCGGCCAACCACGCCCTCTTTGCCTATCCCGCGCTGATGGCAGCGGATATCCTCCTCTACGATTCCAACGTCGTCCCCGTGGGCGAGGACCAAAAGCAGCACCTCGAAGTCACGCGAGATTTGGTCGGCAAAATCAACGATCAATATGGCGAAGGCACCCTCGTCTTACCAAAAGCTCGGATCCGAGAGGGCACAGCCAAGGTTCCGGGGCTCGATGGCGAGAAAATGAGTAAGAGCTACAATAACACGCTGCCCATCTTCGGTGACGAGAAGCCAACGAAAAAGCTCATCATGCGGATCAAGACCGATTCGGCAGGCGTGGACGACCCTAAGCCAACCGAGAACTCCATCATCCTCGCGCTTTATGAACTCTTCGCCTCGGATACCGAATACCAGCAAATGATCTCCGACTATGAAAATGGCGGCTGTGGATACGGGGACTCTAAAAAGCGCCTCGCCGAAGCATACTGGGATCACTTTGCTCCGATGAGAGCCCGTCGTGAGGAGCTGGTAGCAAATCCCGATGAGGTCGATGCCGTGCTGCAAGCTGGAGCAGAAAAAGCACGTGAGGAAGCAACGATCGTTCTTGATCGGGTTCGGAAAGCGGTGGGACTTATTTAAGAGAGGGCTTTTGAAAGCTATGGATTAATTGTTTGATCTAGATATTTGGATATCATAATCAATTTACCTCATGAGGTATCTCGTTTTCACGCTCATAGCAGCTTCGTTCACTCTGGCTTATGGGCAGGAAAGCGAAAAAGAATCCCCGGAAACGCCAACTCCGGTTTCACCAGAAAAATCCACATCTGAGCTAGTTGCACCTCCGCTTCTGCAATCACAGGTCAAGGGACTCTTGGTGATAACCCTGCCCAACGGATCTCACGCGGGAACTGCAACCCAAATGAATGCCACCGCGGTGCCCCTCAATTATCCGTCCGGGTTTACTCTCCGCTTCAACCAAAATGTAGGACCTCTCATGAAGGGAGCTTCTGATGAAGTCTCCAAGTTTATGCAAGTGAGACACGCCGGCTCGCTACCAAAGGGATACGCCATCGAATTTGGCTTCGCAGATAAGCACAGCTTAAAAGACGGACCGTCTGCCGCCGTCGCTTGCAGTCTCATGGCCAATGCCATCATCAGCGGAAAAAACCTCGACCAAAAATTCGCCGTGACCGGTGATATGACCGCAACCGGAGAAGTCCGTCCTGTCGGTGGCGTCGGGGCTAAAATCAAAGGCGCCCTCCGAAAAGACTGCACCGTTTTTGCGGTCCCAAAAGCAAACACCAAAGCCATCTCCGACCTCTTCATCACAGATGGCTTAGAAGCAATTTCCAAAATCCAGATTATCTCCGTAGGCACCTTTGATGAAGCGCTCCAAATTGGAGCAGCAAAAAAATCAGCGGAAGTCGAAGCCGCACTTAGCGAATTTGCTCAAGTCCAAAAAGCCATTTCAAATAATAAGAAAAATGCCGGCCATCCAAAGGTCGTCGCAAAGCTTCGCGCCATCCTAAAAGCAATTCCCGGTCATGAATCCGCAAGAATCATCGCTCTTTACGGTCAAAACCGGGCGCCAAGTAAGCTCTCCCTAGGGGGATCACTAAAGGCCATCGAAAGTGGCGCTGAGGAGTTCGCAAAACTGTTATCGGTTGGAAATATCAGATCGACTCAAGGGTTTGATGATCCTTTACGAGACACCATTTCTAATCTGAATCGCATCGAAAAGAATATCGATCAAAGGACGAAGGGACTTTTGCGCGCCTACATCAAGTTAGCATACTTCTTCAAAGAGCGCCGGGAGAGAAAAACTCTCTCTAACAACGAGCACCAAATTCTTAAGGGCTTTCTTGGAGATCTAGAGACCCAACGGGATCAGCTCCGAAATGACAAAACGATTCAAGAGGAGCTTCTAGACGACTAAGAGTGGGATTCTCTTTTAGGATGTTTAGCGAAGATTCCTATTTTTACTCAGGATCCTCTTCCAGCGCCTTCTTAGCCTTCTCGTAAGTCATGCGATCGCTCTCCAAGTTTGGCAGCGGCTCATCGTGACCATCATCCGGAGTGAACCCGAGGACGATGTTGAACTCTGCACTCAACTCCCCCGCCTTTGATTCCGGAAGGGGCTTAAACTGAACCATTAGGTGCTTCGCGGGATCACCGAGCCGCTTAATGAGACCATCTTTGGCATTTCGCTGGTCGCCATCGATAAAGCATTGAGTCGTAAGCGCCCGTTTTCCCTTTCGATAAACAGCGACATGAATGTGCGGGGTTCGGCCAGGGTAAAGTACGGGTTTTATCGTACGAAAGTAGTAGCGACCATCTCGCGCCGTCATGAAGCGGCCGAAGCCTTGAAAGTTGCCATCCCGTTTCGGACCATTGAGACCGCCATCCTTTGAGTGAATGTAAGCGCCCATGTGATCGACTTGCCAAATCTCAACACGCGCATTGGGAACGGGGTTTCCCTTGAGATCAGTGACCGTGCCATGAAGATGAGTGATCGCTCCGATTGCCGGAGTGATCTCATCGTTAATCCGGACGAGGTCGTTATCAGTATCAAGCGGGAGCTTATCCGGGTAAAATGGTCCCTCAGTCATTGCCGGAGTCGCGGTGAGCGCTTCCGCAAAGGCTCCGGGCGTTGAGAAAAAAGCCGCTGATCCGAGAGCAGCACGGCGCAGGAAATCGCGGCGGTGACATTCATGGCAGGAGAGATTTTTCATTTCTGGAGATTGCGCGAATGAGGACTTTGAGGCCAGCGGAAAGGCGCTAAGATCCACACGTGATTAGCGTCAGCGATTTATGTGTGAATTTTGAGACTCCGAGCGAAGTAGTGGAGGTCTTGAAAGGACTCGATTTTTCCGTGGAAGAAGGCGCGGCCTCAGCCGTGGTCGGTCCCTCCGGCAGCGGGAAGACCACATTGCTCAATGTCCTCGGTGCCCTGCTCCCGCCCACCAGCGGTTCGGTAGTGATCGGTGGCGAGGACATCGCAAAAATGAACGAGAAGGAAGCAGCCCGCTTTCGGAACCAAGAATTGGGCTTTGTCTTTCAGCAACACCACCTCTTGCCCCAACTCACCGTGATGGAGAATGTCCTCACCCCTCGGCTCGCCGGCGGCTGGAGTGAAAGTGAAGATGAAACCCGCAAACGCGCTAGCGAACTCTTGGAGAGAGTCGGATTGGGACAACGCCTCAACCATCGCCCAGGCGAACTTTCAGGAGGTGAAAAACAACGCGCCGCCGTCGCCCGCGCCCTGATTAATCAACCCCGCGTCGTCCTCGCAGATGAACCAACCGGCGCACTCGATGGCGAAAGCGGAACAAAAGTCGCCGATCTTTTACTCGAGATCCAAAAAGAAAACGGAGTCACTTTAGTCGTCGTAACCCACGATCTCAGCCTCGCAGAGCGGGTCGGTGGGGTTTTTGATCTGGGAAAGTAATTCCCTACCGAGCCCGTTGAAGAGCCGTTGCTGGCTCAAAAGGAATCTTTAGGAGGTGACGAACGAGCTCTTGCTCTGCACGGAGACGGTTTAAGATATTCCAGTGATTCTCGTAATCACGATCCGCCTGTTGGAAACTCAGTTTTATGAGAACTTCATCAACTGGTTCTGGTCCTGATTTTCGGACCGGCTCTGTCATTCGGGCAATCTTATCTTCGACCGAAGCCAATTCTTGTGCCAAGGATTGCAAGAGATCTGAAGGTTCTGTTTTTAAAACCTTTTTGAGGCTTCTTAATCGACCTTCTAAAAACAACCGATGGTCTTCAAGAATATTGAAGTGGACGAGCTCTGCCTTTGCTGCCGCAAAATTTTCTCTCTCACTGGCAGCATCTTCCAATTTTCCAAAGCATCTAGAACCGTATTGCTGAACCAAAACGGTTCGATCTTTACGAAAATCCTGCACCAAATCACTTTCTACCATCAAAATAACGTCCAGAGTTTCGAGGAGTTTCTTGCGCTTTTTTTGATCCACTTCCTTAACGATCTCACAGAAAATCTCCGCAAATGAATTCGTAATCTGGCAGGCGAGATCGAAGCTTGCAGCGGAAGAAGAAATTTTAAGCACTCCCCTCGTTTCATCAAAGTTGGCTTGAGTTGATGAACGAAGTTTTTTGACAACCTCATCCTCGTTGAGTTGCCAGACCGAACGATAATCGTGGGCAGCAGCAACCAACCCAACTACCTGATCACTCAATAGTAACGCGACCGGATCCTGGCCAACGGGGTTGGGCAAACAGGTCTCGTAGAGTTCTAAAGGGTGGAGCTGATTAATTCCCACTTCAGCGGTGGCTCGCTCCTCACTGCATGCCGATAAAAGCGCGGAGAACACGACTGCAGCTAGAGACCTAAGACAATTCATTCTAAGGTGAGGCAATCGCGTGAGAAATTTGTTCAATCTTCCTCCACCACTCTCCCCTTCCCCCCATGGCTTAGCTTCAACCAGCGGGTGTTTTTTGGAAGGAGATCAGGATGCAAGGTCGGCCATTCCACGATGACGAGACCTTGGCGGTCTAAGTAATCAT
Organism: uncultured Verrucomicrobiales bacterium; assembly: GCA_937928545.1. Lineage (GTDB taxonomy): Bacteria > Verrucomicrobiota > Verrucomicrobiia > Verrucomicrobiales > Akkermansiaceae > SW10. Next base: position 4,036 of record CALGJQ010000023.1, on the reverse strand, counting down.
CCCAACCGAGATCAAGGAGCTCATGTTCATCTTCCACTCGGTAGAAATCGAAGTGGAAAACATCAAGCCGGCCTCCGACATACTCTTGAACCAAGGAAAAAGTCGGGCTGGTCACCTCTTCTTTGTAACCCAGACCCGCGACAAGGCCTTGGGTCAAGGTGGTCTTTCCAGCGCCAAGATCTCCCACCAAGGCGATGACCTCGCCAGCCTGAGCTGCGAGCCCTAACTCACGCCCAAAGGCGAGAGTCGCGGCGGCGTCAGGGAGATTCATCGAAAGGGGCTGAGACATGGCTAAAGTCACTACGAAGCGTGCCGGAAAAAGGCAAGTTTTGGAAGTCGGAGAAAAGATGACTAATAAAGCAGTTTATTTTCAAAAAAACCTTGATCGTTCCGCATGCTTGTGATGAATTCCGCCTCCACGAAAGCCGCGATGAGCCTCTGCGAATCGCCAAACGTGACCAACTCTTAGCCGATACCTTAATCATGGCCTACGCAATTTTCAAAACCGGCGGTAAGCAATACCGCGTGCAAGAAGGCGACACTCTCAGTGTCGACAAGCTCCCCGTGGAGGCTGATGAAGAGATCAAGTTCGGCGAGGTCCTCCTCGTGAACGATGGTGAAAACACCACCGTCGGTGCTCCTACCGTTGAAGGTGCTGGAGTCACCGCCAAGGTCATCGAGCAGCATCGCGGAAAGAAAGGCGTCGCCTTCAAATTCAAGCGCCGTAAGGGCTTCCACAAGACTATCGGTTTTCGTCATCACCTCACCAAACTCGAGATCACCTCGATCAAGGGATAATTTTCCAACCTAATTACCACACTTAGTTATGGCTCATAAAAAAGGACAGGGTTCCGTTAAAAACGGACGCGATTCCAACAGCAAGCGCCTCGGCGTCAAGAAATTCGGTGGCGAAGCAGTCATCGCTGGAAACATTCTCATCCGTCAGCGCGGAACCAAGTGGCATCCCGGTGCCAACGTTGGCATGGGCAAAGATCACACTCTTTTCGCTCTCACCGACGGCAGCGTCTTCTTCGACAAGAAAGGCCGCCGCATCAACGTTGCGCTTGCTGACTAAAGCAACTTTCAAAGCGTATTATTCAAAAGAAAGGCGAGCCGATTGGTTCGCCTTTTTTTGGGCTAAAACACTGACTCTCAATTAGTTGGTTCAAATGAACATCGTCCTAGTCGAACCCGAAATCCCTCATAACACCGGTGCGATCGGCCGACTCGCCCTCGCTACGGGATCGACGCTCCACTTGGTGAAGCCACTGGGCTTTTCCTTGGACGAGAAGTCGGTTCGGAGAGCCGGGCTGGACTATTGGAAGGACGTAGACCTCCACGTATGGGAAAGCTTTGAGGAACTCCTAGCGGCCCATCCTGAAGCGCGCATTTATTTCCTCAGCACCAAGGCCACAAAATCTGCCTGGGAGGTGGAATTCCAAGACGAGGATTTTTTAGTCTTCGGACCTGAAACCAGAGGTCTGCCTGAAGAATGGCTCGATGAGCGCGCGATCCGCATCCCGATGAAGGAGGGTTCTACCCGCTCGCTCAACCTTGCTACATCGGTGGCAATTGTGCTCTACGAGGCTCAGAGGCAGGTTGGTGGCTTGGAGTAAGACAATTTGAATGTTATCTTCTGGATCAACATTCTGTGAAGCGTTTTCTCAAAATCCTTGGCCTCATTTTTGTCATTCTGGTGATTATGATAATCTGGGCTCTCTACCCAAAATTTTCGAACATGCGTTCAGAATATGGGACCGCGCAGGCAATCCGGGATATTGAATCCTACGTCCTTCACAATAATGGTGATTGGCCTAGTTCTCCTGAAGATTTAGAGAACAAATATCCAGTCGAAGGCAATGTCACGATTGACTACTCGATCACATCTGAAGAGCTCATTGCAGATCCTTCAAAGTTACAACAGGCGGTTCGACCCCGTTCCGGTAAATTTTACACTTACCCCTACTACAAGCAGGACCTTGAACAGCTCCTTCGTTTTCTGAAAGCAGACTATTCGGTAAGTCCTCCTGCTCCTCACTTTCCACTCGAACCTGCTTCGCGGTAGAAGCCTTTCGGGAATTGGGCACCTTTGGTTCCGTCGTTTTTTCGGTGGAGATATTTGGTGCCGCGATCCGGGAGGAGGGGCATGTTTTGACCGCTGGATTCATCGAGGAGAGCGAAGAGGGCGGTGTTCATTTCTTCGATCCGTGATTGGTGAGCGGAGTCATTGAAAAGGTTCTTTCGTTCCCGTGGGTCGGCCTTGATGTCGTAAAGTTCATCCTGATCCCAGACCCCGTGGTAGCGGATGTATTTGTGGCTTTCTCCGATGACGGCATGGGTGGTGGGAGTCTGAGGGTAGTTGCGCTCCCAGTAGTATTCGTAGAGAAGATATTTCCGCCAATCGCTGACCCCCTCCCCTTTCGCAAGTGGCCAGAAACTCCGGCCATCCATGTTCTCGGTCGCCGGAATTCCGGCGACTTCAAGGAGGGTTGGGGCGACATCGATATTGGCAACGATCTTCTCGACCGTCGTTCCAGGCTTGAGGGATTTTGGGTAGCGCATGAGCATGGGAATTCGAACGGATTCCTCATAGGCGCATCGCTTATCGATGAGACCGTGCTCGCCAAAAATGAAGCCATTGTCCCCCAGATAGAGAACGACGGTGTTTTCGAGCTCGCCGCTTTTTTCGAGATTCGAGATGAGCCGACCCACGCTGTCATCGACCGCCAAAAGAGCCTCGCAGTAACGGCGGTAGTATTTCTTCATATCGACCCCGGTGTAGTAGGCGAACTCAACTCCGTGGCGGCTATTGCTCTGATTGCGAACCCACATTGGCGGATCGGTGAAAAGATCAGGATTAGCCAAGGGCGTGGGTGGAGTGGGGATCTCGACTTTGTCGTATTTGAAAGCGTGGCGATTGGGCGGGAGGAAATCGGCGTGAACTCCCTTGTGAGAGACGTACAGGGTCCCTACACAAGGGAGAGGACTTCTTCGAGGTAGGTTTCGTCTTGGGCGGCGCGGAGCTGTTTTTTGGTGAGGCTGCTGGGGCGTTTGCGCTTGCTGTGGTCCGTCGCTCGTTTCAACGCGTTGAGTGCGATTCGTCGTAGTGTTCCGAGGTTTTTAGCGGCGTTGCGTTTGCCCGTCTGGTTGTGATCTTCCCGAAAGAGGGTGTCCAATACCCAGTGGCAGCTGTTCTCAATGCGCCAGTGGTCACGAATATACTTCTGGATTTCCTGGGCCTTCACTCCTTCCAAGCTGCTGATGTAGTAATGCACTTCGGTGCGCCACTCGCCACTTTTCAATAGCACTTGGCGCTGCACCAAAATGATACAGGCAAGGGCTTGCCATGCAGCACGAATCTTCACGTCCATCCAGTCCAAGTTGTGGCAAACGATGGTGCGGCGTTTTTCAAGCCGACCACGGTTTCTCTCCTCTTGGTAATGCTCACTCCAGTTCGTTTTTGAAAGCTCATCGTGCTTAAGTTGGCGGGCTGCGAATTCGAATTGATCAATCAACTCTTTGTGAAGATCACCTTGGTTGCCCTTCACGCACAGGACAAAGTCCGCACCCGCGTCATCAATCTGAGAGGCGATGTCACGCTGGGTTCCCATGGCATCAAGACTCACTACGGCACCTTCTAGATTGAGCATTTTCAGGAGTTCGGGAATGGCTGTAATCTCGTTGCTTTTTTCGTCTACAAAGGATTGAGCGAGAGTGAGGCCTTTCTCGCAGGCCCAAGCACTCACGGCGTGAATATGACGGTGATCTTTGGTCCGGCTACCGCGAAGGGCCTTGCCGTCGATGGCAACTTGATCGCCTTGGAGGTCGAGGTTGGCGAGCTTCAAATGAGTGATGATGCATTGGCTGAAAAGGACTGGATCGAGTCCCTCGATGACTCGCGAAAAGGTGTTGTAGGACGGGATCCCGTTGGGAAGGGAGAGCCATTTTTTGAACCACTTTTGGCGGATGTTGCAAAACTCTTCCATCAGCTCGTAGGATTTCACTCCACAGATAATGCAGGTGAAAGCCATAAAGA
>CALGJQ010000022.1 GCA_937928545.1 uncultured Verrucomicrobiales bacterium | reverse complement strand
TTCAACTTCCTCGATGAGGGGGCCGAAGAAGGTCTCGCGCATTTCTTTGGAGAGGGGGTTGGCGGCCCATTCGCGGAGGGCGGGGTTGGGATATTGGGTGAGGGCGACGTGGTCCCATTTTGTTGTGGGGTCTTTGAGGAGAGGTTTGATTGATTTTCCCTCGAGGTGCGTTGGGATAGGGACTCCGGTGAGGTCACAGAGGGTGGGGAAGATATCGAGAAGTTCTACGATGCCTTTCGTACTTGTGCCGGGTTTTGCCATGGCGGGAGTTGAGATGATGAAGGGAACACGGGTTCCGATCTCGTAGTTGGTGGCTTTTCCCCAGACGCCCATGTCGCCGAGGTGCCAGCCGTGGTCGCCCCAGAAGATGACGATGGTATTTTTATCGAGGCCGGATTCTTTTAGGGCGTCGAGGGCTAGGCCGACTTGGGCATCGATGTACGAGGCGCAAGCGAGGTAGGCGTGGAAGAGGGTGCGGGAGAGGTCTTCATCGATGGGGCCAGTCTTGGGGATGCCTTGGCGGACGCGGAGCTCGAAGGAGGCGTGGAGGCCCATCGAGGCTCCGTTTTCGGGGCGTGGGGTGTAGGTGCCGGCGGGGAGTTTGGCGGGGTCGTAGAGGTCCCAGTATTTTTTGGGAGCGACGAAGTTGAGATGGGGTTTGTAGAGGCCGAGGGCGAGGAAGAATGGCTCTTTTGTTTTGGCGAGTTCTTTGAGGTGGGCGATGGCTCCGGCGGTGTTGTAGCCATCACGGTAAGCGGTGTCGGGGACGTCCGCTGATTCGTAAGCGGGGCCGGAGGAGAGTCCGCGTTTTGCGGCTTCGCCGTATTTTTCAAACATTTCTTTGAATTGTTGGTTCCGGCGTTTGAGGTTTTCGGGGAGGGCGAAGCCAACGGGTTTTGGGAGTCCTAGTCGCTGGAGCTTGGGTTTTCCGGACCATGATTGTTCGATGTCTTGATTACTCCGGTGGGAGATTTTTCCGTAGGCGTAGGTTTGGTATCCGTGATCACGAAAGTGTCGCGGGAGGGTGAGCATGTCGGGGTTGAGGTCTCGGAATTCGACGTAGTTGTGGGTGATTCCATTGGTATCGGGGCGGGTGCCAGTGAGGAGAGAGGTCCGGGAGGGGTGGCAGATGGGTTGTTGGCAGTAGGCGCGCTCGAAGAGGCGGCCGCGTGAGGCGAGTTGGTCGATGTTCGGGGTGACGGCGTATTTTGAGCCGTAGCAGCCGAGCTCGGGCCGAAGGTCATCGATCGCGATGAAGAGGATGTTGGGCCGTTGTTCGGCAAATCCGAAACTTGAAAGGAGAAGTGTTAAGGCGAGGGCGAAAGGAGGTTTCATGAAGGTAAGAGTGTTGTGGAATGAGAGTTCTCCGCAAGGAAAGATGTTGATTTTGCCTTTTTGGAGGAAGGCTTAGGTACTTCGGATGAAGGGATGAGCGATGAGACTGAGAAGCATTCCGGTGACGAATCCTCCGATGTGGGCGCCGTAGGCGATTCCTTGGCCGTCTCCTAAGACGCCCATGAAATCGAGGATGATTCCCACGACTCCAGCAGCTGCGAGTTCACCCGAGTTGACTGGTCGCGCTAGGGGCCAGACATTGGAATCTGGGCGTTTTTTCTGGGTGGCTAGTCCGAAGTAGAAGCCTTCCATCCCCATCACGGCTCCACTTGCTCCTAAAACGGGGATGATGCTATCGGTTTCGAGCATGATTTGGCCAATGGATCCTCCGATGGCGGTCACGACGTAGACAAGGAGCATCCAGCGCCAGCCGCAGAGTTCGAAAACGACGACTCCAAAGATCCATAGGAAGAGGAGGTTTCCGAGGAGGTGGCTGCCATCGCCGTGTAGGAAGGCGGCGGTGAGGCTGGTGAGAAGGGCATTCACCACTCCGGTGCCGAGGTCTCCGGCGCGGGCACTTTCCCAAGCATTCATGACGTCGGCAGGGACCATCATCCAAGCACCGAGATTATGAATCCAATCGATGACGGAAATCAGGGTGATGAGGCCTAGGAGGATTAAAACAGGAAGCCGAGTTTTGAGGGAGGGCTCAAGCATGGTCACAGGGTCCCTCAGGCTGGTTTCGGAGAAAGTCTGCCACTTGAGAAAAGAATTCCATCATGGATGCCCGAATGCTGGAATCTGCGACCACTTCATCGGCGGCGGCTCCCATGAGTTCTATCCAACGATCTCGCTCTGCGATTCCGATTTTGAAGGGCATGTGACGACCGCGAAGCCGGGGATGCCCTCTTTTTTCCAAGTAGCGTTGGTCAGCTCCGAATCGGAATAGTAAAAAGTCTCTCAAACGCTCTTCTGCGCCTGCCCAATCGTTGTCAGGATACATTGGTCCGATAAGATTGTCCTCCCTCACACGTTTGTAAAAAGCCCGTGTCAAATCGGTGAATCCTTGTTCTCCCAAAGTTGCATAGACTAATTCCTCATTCATGATCGCTGGCCTGTTTAATCCTGTCTGGCTCTTCTACTAAAATCAAGGATTGCCGCACTTGTCTCGATTCGTCATCTTTTCTCTAACATCTTCATGAGCGATCCTATTTCTTTCACTCCCCCGGAACCATCGGAATTCACGAAACTTCTCAATGGATATGAAGTGAGTTCACTCGTTGCCAAGGGCGGAATGGGTGCGGTCTACCGTGCGACACAAGTTTCTCTCGAGCGTGAAGTCGCGATTAAGCTTCTTCCGGAAGAGCTTTGTGATCCAGAGTTCCGGGAGCAATTTAGAGCGGAGGCGCAAGCGATGGCTAAGCTTAATCATCCAAACTTGATTGGGATCTTCGACTATGGTGACGCCGATGGGATGCCGTATATTGTCATGGAGTATGTGGCGGGGAAATCTCTCTACTATTCCAGTTACGGGAAGGCCATTGATCAGACAACGGCGGTGGAAATTATCATTGGAATTTGCCGTGGCCTCGCGGCTGCGCACGATTCAGGAATTATCCATCGGGATATTAAGCCGGCGAATATTCTCCTCGATGCTTCCGCGAGTCCTAAGATCGGGGATTTTGGTTTGGCGTCACCTGCTGACAATGAGGATGAGGGTGAGGGGGTCGTTTATGGAACCCCCGGATATGCCGCTCCTGAGATCTTTGACGATGCAACAGCCATTGGGGTTCCTTCCGATCTTTATGCAGTAGGGGTGATACTTTATGAACTTTTGACGGGCAAGATGCCAGATACGCCAGCGAGTCCTCCGTCGACGCTTGCGAAGTGCGATACGCGTCTTGATCCTATTTTCAAGAAGGCGACTCGCCGGAATCCTGCTCTTCGTCATCAAAGCGCGAATGACTTGGCGGATGAGTTGGAGAAGATTCTCCCAAGCCTGGGAACGAGTGGGCGTCGTGCCATTAAGACTGGAGCTGATGTGGCAAAAAATCCTGTCGTTTTGAAGCGTCGCCTTACCAGTGACCAAGCGGCAGGTGAAGAGGAGGGTGCTTCTTCGAAGCCCAAGCTCGTCGCTTTAAAGAAAGGGGAATCAGCTCCGTCCGCGAAGCCGAAGCTCACTCCAAAACCTGAGGAGGGTCATGAGGAAACAGACCAGGAAGGTCAGGAACCAGCCCCAGCCCCAGCCGCTGTGGCCGTCGAGACAGCGAGTAACTGGCCCATTATCAGGAACCTTCTCATTATCGCCTGCCTTATTCCTGCGATCATTTTCACCTGGGGACTTTATGAAGAGAAGCAGGAGAAATTGAAGGCTGAGAGGGATGCTCGGGAGTTGGTCGAGAAGAATAAGGAGATCGAGCGCGAAGCGAATAAGGAAAAAGAACGTCTAGCTAGGGCGGAAAAGGAGCGCATTGCGGCGGAAGAAAAAGCCCGGCGTGACCAATTTGAAAAAGAGCGTATGGCTGAAGTTGCTCGTGAAGCGGCCAAGACTCCGATGGAGAGATTGGAGGAATTTCGAGGAAATCTCTATAGTGGTAGGCGCGATCAATTTCCTTCCGGGACGATCGACCGCAGCACACATTACCTTTTCTTTGTGGATCGGCCCATGACTTGGAGTGAGGCTGCTGAGTTTGCTGAACGCCATGGTGCTCATCTCGCGACGCCTTCGACTCAGACTGAGATAGATGTCATCGCGAAGCGGATGGATGGTGAATTCTCCCGTGTGTGGATTGGCGGAGGGACGACGGCTGCCTCTGACTGGGGTTGGGTCAATGGCGATGCTTGGACCTATCGTAAGCCTGGCACCACTCTTGGTTCTTGCGCGGCGCTTACGGACACCAGTGTTATTAAAGCTCGTCCAAATGCTGAAAAGAACCCCTTCGTGATGCAGTGGTCAACCGATGGCACCAATCCGGGCACGATGGCCGCGCAAATGGAGCGCTTGGTCGCGACGCTGGATTCCCCTAGCCCTGCTTGGCCTCCGAGCACGGTCTTTCATGAGAATCGCGCCTTTCTTCTCGTTTATAAAGAGGTCTCTTGGGAAGAGGCTGATCTGATCGCGAGCAGTGCCGATGGTCACCTCGCCGTCGTTTCGAAGACGATCGAAGGGATCTTCATCCGTGACTATCTTCAAGCTTCTCTTCCCCCCCAGCAATCAGCTTGGCTCGGTGGTCAGTTAGTGAAAGGAGCGTGGACTTGGGAAACGGGGGAAGCGTGGACCAAAGCCTCTTGGGCTCCGAATTCTCCTGATGGAGATGCCTCGGATAGTGCTCTTCGCTATCTCAATGCTCCTGACGCGGCAGGTTGGGATGATGCCGAGCCCTCAGCGGGCAATGCGCAGAGTTTCCTCATCGAGTGGAGTAATGATGCGAAGGCAAATGCTCCAGTTGGGAAGGTTACCGCCGTTGGTAATGATGAGCTCAAAAAATTACGCAGTATCGGAAAACGTTTGGTGGCTCAGGAAATCGAAGGCTATCAAAAGGCTCTTGTGGGAAATCGAGATAATTTCCTGCATACCATTAATACTTGGCATCGAATTCTCTCCAAGAATAACAAAGCGGCCTACGACGCCTCGCTCCTCGCCCTTCATGAACAGATTCCTGAAGGTGGTGATTTGTTAGCGGTGACGAGTCTGGGGAATCTTCCTCAAAAAATCCATGATGCGTTTGGGAAGGCAAAGCTGCGGCAGGAGAATAGGAAGAAAGCCTTCGATGCGAAACTGGTTTCCCTGCGCCAGAATTACCTCAAAAAGCTCCTGACAATGCGGGATACCTATGAAAAAGGGGGGCTCAAGGCTCAGATCGGGGCGGTCGATGCTGAGATTAAGGCGATTGGTCAAGATGGCGAAAGCTTCCGCGCTTACTTTGGTGATTAGCGTGGTTTTGGGAACCGAATCTGGCGTTGCCATTACAATCTGGAGCAATTTTGGACCGATTATTCTTGTAGCTTCGGGTAAAACATGAGGTAGAGTCAGCCCGTAACGAAACACAACCACCCCATAGTCTAATGAAACTTAAGAAAACAATCCTATTGTCAGCCCTTACCGGCTTCGCATTCCTCGCAACTTCTTGTGATAAAGCAAAAGATGTCGCCGATAAAACTGGCGGTGCTGTGAAAGATGGTGCTGCTGCTGCAGGAGACGCTGTGAAAGACGGTGCCGCCGCTGCTGGCGACGCTGTGAAAGATGGCGCTGCTGCTGCAGGAGATGCTGTGAAAGACGGCGCTTCCGCTGTTGGTGACAAAGTCAAAGAAGGCGCTGCTGCTGCAGGAGATGCCGTGAAAGACGGAGCATCTGCGGTCGGTGATAAGGTCAAGGAAGGTGCCGCCGCTGCTGGTGATGCCGTCAAGGACACTGCCGCTGCTGCAGGCGAGAAAATGAAGGAAGGCGCTGCCGCTGTTGGCGAGAAAGCCGCTGCTGGTGTTGACGCTGTGAAAGGCGGAGCTGCCGCTGCTGGTGGTGCTGTCAAGGAAGGCGCTGCCGCTGTTGGCGAGAAAGCCGCTGCTGGTGTTGATGCTGCGAAAGACGGAGCTGCCGCTGCTGGTGACGCTGTTAAGGAAGGCGCTTCTGCTGTTGGCGAAAAAGCCAAGGAAGCTGCTGGTGATGCAGTTGAAAAGGCCAAGGAAGTCGCTGAGTAAATCAAATTAACTTCACAAACCCGCTCTGGATTTATTCCCGAGCGGGTTTTTTTGTCCTCATTTTTTTGAAAATTGAGAAGAACGTGGGTTAGCTCGAGTGGGTGCGCTTTGGCTATCTCGAGCGTCGAGATCATGAAAAAAGAGGTTCTTGATCTAAAGTCAGAAATGATTATGTATGTGCTGAACAAGCCATTTCGATTTCCGTGAAGAAAGTAAAAATTGGGACCCAAACTGCGCAGGTGGGTGACACCGATGAATTAAGTCAAGCCGTGGCGGACGAGCTTCAGGCATTGATTCAGAGTCGAGCCGCAGAGGGGAAAATGGCGGTGCTGGGTCTCGCAACTGGGAAGACTCCACTTCCCTTATATGCGGAGTTGATTCGCCGTCATCGAGATGAAGGCCTTTCGTTCAAGAATGTCGTCAGCTTCAACCTTGATGAATACGAGGGCTTGGGCCGGGATCACGAGCGTAGTTATTGGGCTGAGATGTGGAAGAATTTGTTCGATCACGTTGATATCGACCCTGCCAATGTCGCGGTGCCGCCATCGATTTACGATGACGCAGAAGAAGCGGCATTAGGATATGGAAAGCAGATTTGGGACGCCGGTGGCATTGACTGGCAGCTTCTCGGGATTGGGGGAGAGGGACACATTGGCTTCAACGAAAAGGGAAGTGCCGCGACCAGCCTGACTCGGCGGGTGAAGCTAGCCCAGAAAACCATTGAAGACGCGGCGAAGAGCTTTGGTGGAGAAGAAAATGTCCCAACTCACGCCATTACGATGGGGGTAGAGACTATTCTGAGAGCGCGTCGGATTGTCCTCATGGCACGCGGGGTGGCGAAGCAGAAGATTGTGTATCGAGCGATGGCTGGTGAGGTGGGCTCAGAAGTCCCCGCGAGTTTTCTGCAAGAACATGGAAATGTCGGCTGGTTTCTCGATTACGATGCTGCAAGATCTCCGAAGAATGTCAGAAATTAAACAATTAATCGCAGCGGCGAAAACTCTTGAACAGCCGAAGGACTACTTCAGCGGTCTCGATTGGGGCGGGGAGATCCTTCCGCGTGAGATTGTGTCTTTTTTGAGAGCGGCACAGGATCATCGCACCAGTGGATGGGATGGTATTTCCGCAAAGGCTGGGCGATACGACCAGCACTCCCGCTACGTTCTCTTGGTTGCATTGGAGGGAAGTGGCTGCATGGGAGTAGAGACGGAACGTCGGCAGATTTGTGAAGGGGATGTGCATCTCCTTTTCCCTCATCAGATTCATTACTACATTGATCTGCCCGAAAAATTCTCGTGGCTCTACATCACTTTCGAACTGGAAGGTCCAGCTCGCCAGATTTTGGAACTGTGGAAGAACGGGGGGCGAAAATTGGATGAAAAAGCGGAGGCCTTACTACAGGTCTTTTTGGATCAGTATCAAAGAGAGGATGGCTTGGGAGCGAGCATCGCGCTCGGGAAGGTTTTTGAGGGAATGGAATCGGCGCAAGCCGCTGAGCAAGTGGGGGAGTCCGATGTGGATTTGGTCGCTAAGATCAAAAAGCATGTCATGGAGAACTTAGAAGGTGATCTCGCGATGCCTGCTCTCTCTGAGGCGATGGAAGTTTCCGAAAGTTATCTACGGGCAGTTTTCCGCGACAGTGCAGGAGTCTCTTTGGGAAACTTTGTGAGATCAGTCCGATTGGTGCGGGCGACTTATCTCTTGGAAAAGGGGACCTCGGACCTCGGCGAGATTGCGGAGAAAACTGGCTTTAGTTCTCTGACCAGCTTCACCCGAGCCTTCCGTCGCATGTACGACATGACCCCGAGTTCCTATCGCAAACGCTCACGAGTGAGCGCCTAAGATTTAGAAAATCAGAAAATTATGAGTGAAATTAAAAGTGGGACGAC
>CALGJQ010000021.1 GCA_937928545.1 uncultured Verrucomicrobiales bacterium | reverse complement strand
GAGAGTTTTTTCGCGACAATCAAGCGAGAGAGCTTTCCCGATGATTGCTGCTTCGAGACTAAGATCGACGCAGAGCGCGCCATCTTTGACTACATTGAGACCTTCTACAATCGGAGCCGTCTCCACAGCTCACTGGGCTATCACTCACCTGAAAGTCATCTTCGGAATTACTTTCAAAATCAAACACAGAACCTAAACTAAAAACCAACAAGGAACTGAGCGCTCGCAGTGCATTTTATCGGGGGAAGCCCATATGGTCGCAGAATCTAAGCTCCCCTTGAATCCAAATAAGCCCAAGAAATGAATCCTGAATCTATTCTTGTAGATTCCAATGTCTTCATTGATCTCATGCGGAAGGGCTTGGACCCAACTCGCGTTCTTCTCAACCGCTATGAAGGGACTGATCTCGTCACCTGCGGAGTGGTTAAGGCGGAAGTCTTGCGCGGAATTAAAGGCATGAAAGCCCGCACTAGCCTTGAGAACTTCTTCAATATCATGCGCTTCTCTGACCTCGGTTGCGCCGCGTGGGACGATATTTGGGAACTCGCTTGGCGACTGGATCGGGAGGGAAAAGTCCTCCCTCTTACAGATATCGCCATCGCAAGCTGCGCTTTACGCGCTGGAGCTTGGGTCATGACTTCTGATGCCCATTTTTTCAGAATCCCAGATCTCAAAATTCTTCGCCCAGATTTTTGATTCACTCAAATTGAGCGATTTCTTGCTATTCCCGCATTTCTGAGGCAAGGAGCGGCCTCCTTCTGCCTCTGAGGGAATAGAATCCATCCGTCATCATCATGTCTAAGTTCCGAAATCTCGCCATCATCGCCCACGTTGACCATGGCAAAACCACTCTCGTCGACGAACTCCTGAAAGCTGGTGGTGCTTACCGCGAAAACCAAGCCGTCACTGAACGCGCCATGGATTCGATGGATCTCGAGCGCGAAAAAGGGATCACGATTAAGGCGAAAAACACCGCCGTCCCTTGGGATGGTCACACCATTAACATCGTCGATACTCCCGGCCACGCCGACTTCGGTGGTGAAGTGGAACGCGTTATGAAAATGGTCGATGGCGTAATCCTCGTCGTTGATGCCTTTGGCGGCCCCCAAGCCCAAACCCGTTTCGTTCTCCGTAAAGCCCTCGAAGAAGGCCTCAAGCCCATCATCGTCGTTAACAAAATCGACCGTCCCAACTCCGACCCTCTCGCCGTTCATGACAAGGTCCTCGAGCTCTTCCTCGAACTCGATGCCACCGAAGACCAGTTCGACGCACCCACTCTTTACGGATCAGCCAAAAACGGCTTTTTCTCCACCAAGCACGACGCCACCGAAGGCGACTGCGCCCCTCTCCTTGACGCCATCGTCGCGAACATCCCCGCTCCCGTCGTGGATGCCGACGCTCCTTTCAAGATGCTCGTTTCAAACATCGACTGGGATGACTACGTTGGTCGTATTGCGATCGGTAAGATCGTCGCAGGTTCCATCAAGAAGAACGACACCGTCTTCCGCTTCAAAAAAGACGGCACCAAGATCCGCACCAAAGTCGGCAAGGTTTTCGAATACAACAATCTCGGAATTCAAGACACTGAGAACGGCGTCGCCGGAAACATCGTCGGCATCTCCGGATTCGAAGACGCAGATATCGGAGAAACCGTTGCAGGTGACGAAGACGCCGAGGCACTCCCCGCAGTCAACATCGATCCTCCTTCCGTTCAGATGCAGTTCTCCATTAATGATGGACCCTTCGCAGGCAAAGACGGAAAGCACGTTCAATCTCGTGTCATTCACGAACGTCTCTTCCGCGAAATGAAAATCAACGTTTCCATTCACGTCGAAGAAACTGACCTCGCCGGAACTTTCAACGTCTCAGCTCGTGGCGCGATGCAAATCGCCGTCCTCGTCGAGACCATGCGTCGCGAGGGCTTCGAAATTCTCGTTTCACGTCCTACTGTAATCCTTCAGGAAGACGAAAACGGCAAGCGCCTCGAGCCTTGGGAAACCCTCTACCTTGAGATGCCCACCGAGTATGCCAACCCCATCCTTAAGATCTTGAACGACCGTAAAGGGGTTCTCGAAAATATGGAGACAAACGACTCCTCGCAGCGCACCTTGATCACCGCGAACATCCCGACTCGTGGCATCATTGGCCTCGAGTTCGAGCTCGTGAACATCACCTCAGGTCACGGCATCATGTCCCACCTCTTTGATGAGTATAAACCATGGGCAGGCAACATCGTCACCCGTCAGGCCGGAACTCTCGTCTCCATGGACACCGGCCCGGCTACCGCATACAGTCTCACCGCTCTCGAAGGCCGCGGAACCCTCTTCGTCAACCCGACGGAGGAAGTTTACACCGGCATGATCGTCGGAGAAAACTCCCGCGCCGATGACCTTCCCGTCAACCCAGTAAAGGCTAAGAAGCTCGACAACATCCGCTCCGCCGGAAAGGACAACACCGTCAAACTTCCACCCGCTCTCAAGTTCTCCTTGGAGCGCGCAATCGAATACATCGACCCCGATGAACTCGTAGAAGTCACCCCAAACTTCCTCCGCCTTCGTAAGCGCATCCTTGATCCCAACGAGCGCAAACGCGCCAACAAGGCAGCCAACATGGGCGCATAGTCGCGAAGATCCCTCGGTCGCCGAAACCAACTTCATCTCAAGCCGCTCACCCTGAATTAGGGTGAGCGGCTTTTTAATTATGACCTACCCTCAATAAAAATAAGTGTTCCCCCTTCCCGCTCATTCTTCCAAACTCTCTTAATGACTATCCGCGTCCTCCTCTCGATTTTGATCATCACCCTCACCGGTCTCCAAGCGGCTCCAAAGCCCAACATCATCTTTATCCTCACCGATGACCTCGGCTACGGCGACTACGGTGTCTTTTTCCAAAACCTCCGCAAAAGCAAAGACGACCGAAATCAACCATGGCACGTAACCCCTCAGCTTGACCAAATGGCCGCCGAGGGAATGCAACTCCGTCACTACTATTGCCCCGCTCCCGTCTGCGCTCCCTCTCGTGGTTCACTGCTCCACGGCGTCCACCAAGGACACGCAAATATTCGCGACAACCAATTCGACCAAGCCCTCGGCGACAACCACACTCTCGCCACCGTCCTCCGTGCCGCAGGTTACTCCACCGCCGCGATCGGAAAATGGGGGCTTCAAGGAAACTCCAAACCAAAGGAAAAAAAGAAATCAGGACAAACAAAGAGGAAGGGTAAGCAAAGTAAGGGAAGCTCAGAAAACCCCAAAATTTGGCCAGCCTATCCCACCAAACGTGGTTTCGACTTCTTCCACGGCTACGTCCGTCACCGAGACGGACACATGCACTATCCCAAAGAAGACGGAATGCAACTGTGGGAGAACGAACACGAGATCTCGGACGATCTCGACAAATGCTTCACCACCGACCTCTTCACCGCGCGCACTAAAAAATGGATCACCGACCAGAAAGAAGCTAGTCCTGAAAAACCCTTCTTCGTCTATCTCGCATACGATACCCCCCACGCGATTCTCCAACTCCCACCCAGTCCCTTTCCCAAAGAAGGCCTCAAGTGGCTCGGCCAGAAAGGGAAGATGATCAACACCGCAGTTGGCAAAAAGGACAGCCACACCCATCCCGACTACGAAAAGGCGACTTGGGATCATGACAACAACCCAGCCACCGCCGAAAAAAGCTGGCCCGATGTTTACCAACGTTATGCCACCAACGTGCGTCGCATCGATGACTGTGTCGGCGACCTCATCAATCATCTCAAAGAACTCAAAATCGACGACAACACCCTCATCGTCTTCACCACCGATAACGGACCCAGCAAAGAATCCTACCTCCCCGAACAATACCACCCCGACTTCTTCGACTCCTTTGGCCCCTTCGATGGCATCAAGCGTGATGTCTGGGAAGGCGGCGTTCGCGCCGGAGCGCTCGTCCGCTGGCCCTCCGGAACACCAAAAGGCCGCGTCAACGACCACCCCTGCCAAGCCCACGACTGGCTCGCCACCTTCTCCGAACTCGCCGGAGTCGGCGCCCCCGCTCGCTCTGATGGCGCCTCCCTCGTCCCCACCCTCACCGGGCAGCCCGGCCAAAAATCTTCCCAAGTTTACGTCGAATATAGCAATGGCGGCAAAACCCCAAAATACTCCGAATTCGAGAAATACCGTCAGAACGGAACCCGCAAGCAAATGCAAATGATCCGCTTCGGTGAGCACGTCGGCGTCCGCTACAACATCCAAAAGCACAGCGATCCCTTCAAAATCTACAACGTCGACAAAGACCCCAAGCAAACCGAAAACCTCGCCACCAAACTCCCCGACCTCCAAACGAAGATGCACAACGAGGTCCTCCGCCTCCGCCGTCCCGACCCCAAGGCCCGGCGCCCCTACGACCAAGAATTCGTCCCAGCCCTCGCCTCCGTCACCTCAAAGCCCGGCGTTTCCTACACCATTCACAAAGACACCACCCCTTGGCTTAGTAAACTCGACGACCTAAAATCCAGCGAACCCCGTACTTCAGAAACCCTCGAACAAGTCGAAACCACCCCCGACCACTCCACCCTCGTCACCGGCTACCTCGAAGTCCCAGCCGACGACACCTACACCTTCAACTTAACAACAGACGGCCAAGCCCTCCTAAGAATCCACAACGCCACCGTCATCGACGCCGCCTACAAAACACCCACCGGGACAGTCGCCGGCACCATCAAACTCAAGGCCGGCAAGCACCCCTTCCGCCTCTACCGCAAAGACTCTGGCCAAGCCTTCTCCCTCAAAATGGCTCCCGCCAAAAAAGGAAACCCATCCCCCATCCCCGCAAAGACGATCTCCCATTGATTCCAAACCTTAGAGCTTTCTCACTGTTCCGCATCAGAAAGATTTCTGATGGGCTAAATTAGGCTCACTCGATAAATGCCCCGCCGTTCCCTCCTCACCTTCTTCTTCGTCCTCGCTGCGGCTTGTCTCGGCTTCTTCTTTGGCCAGCACTCCAAAGACACCCCGACTCCCGATGCACCACTCATCGGGATCGCGAGCCTCACCTCCGACACCTATGTCCTCGCCATCAAAGAAGCTGGCGGAATCCCCATCGTCCTCCCAAATGGCGATGGTTCCCCCGACAAGATCGCCGAATATCTCGAACTCCTCGATGGCCTCGTCATGCCCGGCGGCGCCGACATCCCCCCGTCTGAATGGGGCGAAGAACCTCACCCCACCACTCAAATCCTCGACCAAGATCGCTACCTTTTCGAAAAAGCCCTCATTTCAGCTTGGATCAATAAGACGAAAAAACCACTTCTCGGGATCTGCCTCGGCAGTCAATGGATCAATGTCGCTCACGGCGGATCTCTCATTCAGGATATCCCATCCGAATACGGGATCAATCATCGCGGAGTCACCCACCAAGTCACCCTTGAACCCACTTCCCGCCTCAGCCAAATTTTCGGCAAGACAGAACTCGAGGTGAACTCCCTCCACCACCAAGCCGTCGGCCGTCTCGGCAAAGAACTTCGCCTCGTTGCAAAATGCCCCGATGGCGTCATTGAAGCGATCGAAACCACCGACCCAGATCGCTTTCTCATCGGCGTCCAATGGCATCCCGAACAAATGGCCCCTACTGATCTCCTCCAAGCCAAACTTATGAAAGCCTTCGTCCAAGCTTCTCAAAGGCGACCTTAGGAAGCCCATCCCTTAGACAGTCGTCGAACCACAGATCCGTGGTGTCCTGCCATCGTGATAAGCCAAGGCGGCGAGATGTCGCCGCTCCTTGAGAAATCGATTACGATAAAAAGGTCACTTTCCTTTCCCGACCTTCTTCGCCAACTTCAAGGCCACGGGCCCTTTACTCTTCGACTTCGGCTGATCAATCCCAGCCCGTTCTTTCAGTTCCTTAATCTGGTCACGAAGGTGCGCCGCTTTTTCAAATTCCAGTTTCGCCGAAGCCTTTTGCATCTCCTCCTCCATCTCTCGTATCACTTCGACTGCGTTGAAGACCATTTCATTTTCGGCCACTAACGAGCTATTAAGACTCTGCCCCGTCTGGCTCGTGACCTCACGATCATGCAGACTCTTCTGCACTGCTCGCTTCACACTTGTTGGGGTGATCCCATGTTTTTCATTATACTCCTGCTGAATTCCTCGACGGTATTCCGTGACATCGAGAAGGCATTGAATCGAATCGGTCACGGTGTCGCAGAAGAGCACACACTCTCCGTTCACGTGACGCGCTGCTCGACCAGCCGTCTGGATCAAGCTCGTTTCATTCCGCAAAAAGCCCTCCTTGTCGGCATCCAAAATACAAACCAAGGAGACTTCTGGAAGATCAAGCCCTTCACGCAGTAGATTAATCCCCACCAGAATATCAAACTCCGCCGCTCGTAAAGCACGGAGAATTTCCACCCGCTCGATGGCATCAACATCAGAGTGAATGTAGCGGACTTTCAAATCCACCCCCTGCAAATACTCGGTAAGATCTTCGGCCGTCTTCTTCGTCAAAGTCGTAATGAGGACCCGCTCATTCTTCTCGACCCGCTGCTGGCAGAGCTCAATCGTGTCATCAATCTGCGCCTTAAGTGGACGCATCGTCAAAACCGGATCGAGTAATCCCGTCGGGCGAATAATCTGCTCCACAATCAATTGCCCACCACTCCGTGAAACATCAAAGTCCTCCGGATCTTCTGCGGAGCCGCTGGCCTTAATGGTAAGCCGCTTGAAAAATGTAGGATCGAAATCCTCCTCCTTTCGAGATTTGATCGGAATGAAGGTCGTATTGTCAGCCCGTGAATTGACAATTTCAAAGGGCCCCGGAGTCGCACTCACGTAGAGGCGACGCTTGGTCATTTTCATGTATTCATCAAATCGCAGCGGCCGATTATCCATGGCGCTGGGCAGTCGAAACCCGTGCTCCACCAAAACCGACTTCCGACTCTTATCCCCCTCGAACATTCCACGCACCTGCGGAAGCGTCGCATGACTTTCATCTGCAAGTAGAAGATAATCATCAGGAAAGAAATCGAGCAGGGTATAAGGCCGATCCCCCGGATTTCGCCCCGTGATGTGACGAGAGTAGTTCTCAATCCCTTGGCAAAAACCCATCTCCTGCATCATCTCAAGGTCATACTCGGTGCGCATACGAATGCGCTGCGCTTCGATCAACTTCCCATTCTTTTCAAACCACGCGATGCGATCATCCAGCTCCTGCCGAATCGCGACCATCGCTCCCTTGAGCTTCTCCTTTGAGCTGACGAACTGCTTAGCCGGATAGAAGACATAATTCGTCATCTCGTCGATGACATGCCCGCTCATCGTATCGATCGAAGTGATGCGATCGATCTCATCACCAAAGAACTCGATCCGAATCGCCGTTTCTTCCAAATAGGCCGGACGCACTTCCACCACATCACCGCGCACCCGAAAGTTCCCGCGCTGAAAAGCGATATCATTTCGTTCGAAAAGCAAATTAACCAACTCGGTCAAAAAATCATCGCGTCCAATTTCCTCCCCCTGCGACACCCCAAACATCATGTCTTTGTAGTCCTCGGGATTTCCCAAACCGTAGATGCAACTCACACTCGCTACCACGATCGTATCTTCTCGCGTGATCAGTGAGCCCATCGTGCTCAGCCTGAGTCGCTCAATCTCTTCATTGATTGACGAATCTTTTTCAATGTAAGTATCCGAGCGCGGAATGTAGGCCTCTGGTTGATAATAGTCGAAGTAAGAGACAAAATACTCCACCGCATTGTTCGGGAAGAAGGCCTTAAACTCCGAATAAAGCTGAGCCGCCAGCGTCTTGTTGTGGCTCATAATCAGAGTCGGTTTCTGAATATGCTCGATGACATTCGCCATCGTGAAAGTCTTACCAGACCCCGTCACCCCACGAAGCGTCTGATGCCGATTCCCCGCCTTGATCGACTTCACCAGCTTGGCAATAGCCTGCTCTTGGTCCCCCTTAGGGCCAAAGTCGCTCACGAGTTGAAAGTCCACCTGAAAAGTCTAATGGAGGATCGACACTTGTCCAAGCCTCCACGGAAGGACACTCTGGAAAGTGTCCTTCCCGCCCCCTACCCAAGAAAAATCCCCGTAATCCCCAAATCTCCGTCAAAATTCCCCGCTTCAACCATCCCTAGTCAAAACCCCGATCACTCAAGCTTCTCCCACTCCTCTTTCGTCCCCTCACTCTTTTGATACTCCATCACCACTTTCCAAGAGTCATGCTTCACCAGCAACGCCTCTAGGTGAATGTAAACCGCCTTCATCTCGCCCCCATCCGTCGCGCTCGCATAACGAAACATCCCCGTCTCATGCGCTGTCGTTTCATCACCCAAGCGCTTGGAAAAGCGAAAAGCGACCTCCGCCTTCATCTCTCCCTCTTTAGTGGCATCAAATTCCTTCTTCCAGCCCGCCAAAGCTTTCATAAGCGGATAGCTCTTCTCTTTCTTACCTGAAACAAGGACTCCCTCGGGATGGCAGGTTGCCTTGTAACCCTCGAAGTCACCTTCCGTCACAGTCCGAGAAACCTCAGCCCAATAAGCATCGAGTTCGTCCAAACGACTCACCTTTGACTTCAGCTCCTTGATCTTAAGATTGCGCCACAGGACCTTCCCGCTTTTCGCCTTGTGAACTTGCAGCCCAATGTAACCCGAAAGGTAGTCCTCACTCCCAGCCCAGTGAGCTGCCGGAACTCCATTCACCCAAGTCTTCACCACCTCGCCCTTTGCCTCAATGGTTACCCGATTCCAACCTTCCTTATTAAGAGCCTGACGCACCTTCGCATGTTCCTTCAACCAGAGGGGATACCAATACCCGCCACAGCTTTGTCCGTAGATCCCGCCAGACCATCCACGCGTATTTTTAACCCCCTCCATCTCTACTTGCGGGCCAAACACCGCATGCTTTTCCCCTGACTGCCCACGAAACATTACTCCAGAATTTAGGTCCACTTCCCACTTCATCTCACAGCTAAAGACGAAGTCGGCATAATCAGTCTTTTTCGTACAGAGATAAGTGCTCGCCTCTCCCGAAACACAAGTCCCCGTGATGATACCACCTTTGAGTTCAAAAGTTGAATTTCCGCCCTTGCTTTCCCAAGCTTCCAGATCCCCTGATCCCAGCAGATCGACAAAGCCTTCGCCGAGCTCCGGCTCCGGGCTCTCGTTCAAAAGCATTTCCTCTGCTTTTGGAGCATTCTTCTGCTTCTGATACTTAGGAACCCACTCCTTCTGGGAAGGATCGATCTCACCAGCTCCGGCCACTCCTAAACCTGTCAAAACAGACAACACAACAAAGGTTCTAAATTTCATCTTAGGAAGGAATTATCAGGAACCCGCGAACGAGACCAGCCCGCTTAGCCCTCAACCAAATGCATCACTCCACAAGCTCAGCTCCCTCTGACCGATTCACCGTCCCTTGCACCGTGACATGAAAACACCACTCTCCGGCCAGCTCCCGGATCGCGAGAATGTTCAGCTTCGCGAGAAGATAAATCCCATCCTCGTAAGCTGCGAAATCCTTCACCGGTGCCCAGGCATCCCGCGCCGCCAGATGCTGCCTCAACGATTCCAGCTCAGCGACCGTCTCCTCCTTTGGCGAAATGAGACTGCGATATTCCTCTCCAATTCTCCCCAGCCATCCAGGCCCCGCGAGAATGAGTCCCAAAAAGCCCTGCCCCACTTGCCCATACTCCTGATTGCTCAACCTCGAAAGCCGCATCCCCGGCTGCCGATCTGGCTTTTGGGAAATACGCTCCCAATCCTGCGGCCCATGTTTCTTTAGATAAAAATACCCCACCACAAAGACCATCACTCCAAAAAGAAGCGCGCTCATCAAAACTGGTGTAGTCAACTCACGACTCCTCGTAACCAAACTCGCCAAAACCCAGAAGAAGAGAAAGGCCACCAGAAAAACCGCTCCCGATCCCAGCCCCCACAAAAGCGCCCGCCCCGCACAGCGGAAATTATGCCGTCGAATCAGTCTCGGAGTAACAATGACAGGGCAATTGGACATCTCTCTTAAACTAGAACGGCCATCAACCGCCCTCCCTTAGTCTGTCCACGGAGAGAGATTCTTCAACAAGGCATATCGAAGTTTCCCCTTCGGCTCGACCGGCACAAATACTCGCAAGGTCTTGCCTGTCGAAAGAAATTCCATCTTGGAAGACCGCCCCCACAATTCGCCATCGACCTCGACCGGCACCTCTTCTTCTGAGGTCACGCAGAGGCTTTCCGCTTGAAGATACTCGACCGAATCCCCGTGCGAATCGGGATCGATCCCGCCTTTCACCAGCCCCTTTAGCGAGTCCTTCACAAACTGAAAACCGGACTCTTTGAAGACCACGACGTCGAGGAGCTTGTCGCGATTACTGGCATTCTTAAAAAGAGGAAATTGCCCGCCGTAAAGAGAGCCATTTCCCACAAAAAGCGCGACTCCTTCCACTTCACGCCCATCTGCACAGGTGACTTTGAGCTTGGGTGGGCTCTCACGAATCACCTTCGTAGCCGCCATCACATAAGCCAAGGGGCCAAAGCGTTTCTTACTCTCCCAGGTCGTCTCCTCAATGACCTTCGCATCAAATCCAATCCCCGCCATCTGCACGAAGGGCGCACCATTCATCGCGAAGAGATCAACATCCTCATAGTGACCGGCATCGATCACCTCCATCGCATTCACCAGCTTGTCGTAGGGAATCCCCATCTCACGAGCGAAGACATTCATCGTTCCCGTTGGGAAAACTCCCAGTGCCGTCTTCGAACCCGCCAAGCCCTCGATCACCGCATTGAGCGTCCCATCTCCTCCAGCCGCAATGACAAGATCTTCTCCTTCTGCCGCAAATTTCTGAGCCAGTTCAATCGCCTCCTCCCGACTCCGCGTCGCGTAGATCGTAAAGCGCGTGGCATTTTCCATGATGAACTTCATGGCCCGCTTCCCCTTCTCTCCCTTGGCCTTGGGATTGAGGATGAGAGGGTATCGTGCTGGCAAGTCGCTCATTGATCGGAAGATGGCACAGGAAAACCCATTCGCTCCAATTGGTCCAGAACCAAGGAAACGGGCAGCCCCACGATCGTGTCATAATCGCCCTCGAACTTCTCGATGATCATCTCGCCATGATCTTGAATGGCATAGCCCCCAGCCTTATCCAAAACCGGAACCTTCTCTAAATACTCCTCAATGACCTCATCTGAGTAATCGGAAAATTTCACATAAGCAGTCTCCACAAACTCGCAAACCCGATCCCCATGCGAGAGCACCACCCCCGTCATCACCTCCTGAACCCTCCCGCGAAAGAGTCGTAAATTCGCCGCCGCTTCCTCGAGATCGTCCGGCTTCCCAAAAGACTGTCCTCCCAGCGCCACCACCGTATCAGCCCCAATCACCATCGCTTCCGGATGAGCCATCGAAACCGCAAGACACTTCAAACGCGCATTAGCCAACGCCAGTTCCCGAGGCGGCAGATCCCCCGGCCCCAGTTCCTCGACATCTGGCGAGAGAATCTGAAACGACAAGCCAGCCTCCCGCAGCAAATCCCGCCGCCGAGGCGACCCTGATGCCAAGATCAGCTTCCACTCCATGGTTCCTTCAGTTAAGCCAATCATATCGTCTTTCGATTCGAAGCCTAAGCGCACCGCTCAAAAAGGGTCAAAAAGAAAAGAAACCAAACACGGAGCGGCGGCTTCCAGCCGCCAAGCCATACAATTTGGATAGAGAAAACGATATGATACCGGCAAACTTTCTTCAAACTGATCTCTGTTGAGTCATTTCCCTGATATCGCAACTCTTTCCCACGATTCCCCACGATTCCCCACGATTCCCCTTGATTCCAAAGGGTTTCCTCTAGAGTTTCGAGACTCAGCATTCTCGATGATATCCTTCTCTAGTGTGCTACTAATAAATAATGTTAGCCTGATGAAAAATGCTATTTTCGGTGGATCTAGATCGCAGGAATATTTCGTGTACGCAAGACAAGCATATCAGCGAGTTGAGGAGGGTGTATCTAGTGGGCTCGAAACCACGCTGATGAGCGCATTTGCCTGCGAAGCATTTGCATTCGATCTCGAGCAGCAAGCGGAATTCAGAAAGTCCTCACATCCCAAAATGGCAGAACTGTATGTGACCCTTCAAAACCTTGAGCGGGAACGAAAGAATACGCAGCAGAAATTCTTCGACTCGTATGAGGTCTTGACGGGAGAGTGTTACGATAAGTCCGCAGAACCTTGGCAGGCTTTCGCAACTCTCATCACTTTGAGAGACCGCCTTGTTCATCCGCGACCTCCACGGGGGGGATTTGTTAATGGTTTGGCGGCAGCCGGTAAAAGGGACCAGAAGTTACTTCGTAGGCTTGCTTCTGCAGGTGTTATTAAAAATTAGGATATTCAGGGGGCTCCTGACTGGCTCTGGGCTGTAAAAAACGCTAAATGTGCCGAATGGGCACTATCATCGGCAATGACAATTTGCGCCTCGCTCGCCGATTCATTGCCCACTGAGTCATCCAGAGACTGGGTTCTGGGTTTTGTAGATCCAAGACTTCGAAAATCTAAAGATGGCTAACAATGCGCTCCATGTAAGAATGATTCGTCGTTGGATGACTCGTGAGTTGTTGGGCTTCGTTGAGGTTTTCAGTTCGTTCGAAAGTTTTCAAACTTGAAACATCATTCTACATGAGCTAGAGGCTCTCTCGTAAGAAATGATCACATCAAAACCCTTTGTGAATCTCCTCGTGATCCGATCTGGAGACATTCATAGAGCAGTGACTTTCTACGAGGCTATTGGGCTTTCTTTCCACAAGCATAGTCATGGATCTGGACCAGAGCACTACGCATGTGAGCGGGATGGATTTGTATTTGAGGTTTATCCGCTTTCTCCAAAGCAGCAGCCTACCATTTGGACTCGCCTTGGATTCTCGGTCGATGATGTCGATTCACTGGTGGGCACATTAGCCAGAACTGGAGCCGATATCGTTTCCAGTCCGAAAGATTCAGAGTGGGGACGCCGAGCTGTCGTGAAGGATCTAGATGGGCACACTGTCGAACTCGTAGAACCCAATAAGACTTATAAAGGCAGTGGAGACAACGGCTAACGCAGAGCCTCACTTTTGACGCTATGTCCAAACCATCAGAATTGAACTAAGACATCTACTTCTCCAATCGTAGAGTGCTCCTCCTCAAAAAAATGGTGCGCGCGAGAGGAATCGAACCTCCACGGGGTTGCCCCCACATGAACCTGAATCATGCGCGTCTACCAATTCCGCCACGCGCGCAGCGGCGAAAAGAAATCACCCCGACTTAGAAATGGCAATCCTATTTCGAGACGGAAATCTCGTCTCGCAGGCGAATGATTTGGAATTCCCCCCTTCTTAGTATCTCATAAGGCCACATGAAGGTCCTCATCACAGCCGGCCCCACCGTGGAGGCGATTGATCCCGTCCGCTTTCTCAGCAATCGTTCCTCCGGAAAGATGGGCTACGCTCTCGCCGCCGCCGCTGCCAAACGAGGCCACTCCGTCCTTCTCATCTCCGGCCCGACCTCTCTCGATCTTCCGGAAGGAGTCGACTACCTCCCCATCGAAAGCGCGGCCGACATGTATCAGGCGGTCAAATCTCAAATCGGCCGACACGACATCGCGATCTTCGCCGCCGCCGTCGCCGACTACACCCCTGCCAAGGTCGCCGACCAAAAGATCAAGAAAACAGGCGATGAAATGACTCTCACCCTAACCCGCACCAAAGACATCCTCGGCTCCGCTCGCGAGGTGATGGATTTCAAAGGCACCCTCGTCGGTTTCGCTGCCGAAACCGAAAAGGTCATCGAAAACGCCCGAGCAAAATGCCTCCGCAAATCCTGCGACCTCGTCATCGCCAATGACGTCTCACGAAAAGACATCGGCTTCGACTCCTCCGAAAACGAAGTGACCCTCGTTTATCCTGACCGCGAAGAAGCCCTCCCACAAGACAGCAAAGAACACCTCGCCTTTCATCTCATTGAGATCATCGAGCATCTAGGGTCCGATTGATCCTCACTTTACAAATAGAGCCTCGCATCCTGCTCTCAATTCTTCATTCTGAACTCGTGACTGAACTAGAAACAGCCGTCCACGCTGCAAAAGAAGCTGGAAAACTTCTCCACGCAAATTTCCATCAGCCGAAGCATGTCGATGAAGCTCTGCATCATGACTTGAAACTCGCTCTCGATAAGGAGTCTCAGGATCTCATCACCGGGATTATTTTGGACAAGCATCCAACCCACGCAATCTACGGCGAGGAAGGCTTAGCTGGTGATCAAAGTTCAAACCACCAATGGATCGTCGATCCGATCGATGGCACCGTGAATTTCTTCTACAGCATTCCTCACTTCTGTATCTCCATCGCGAAACGGGTGAATGAGGAACTAGTCCTCGGCGTCATTTACGACCCGATGGTCGATGAGCTTTGGACGGTTGAAAAAGGCGGCCAACCGATGCTGAACGGAAACCCCGTCTCCGTGAGCTCGCGGGAGAAGCTGGAGGAATCGATCCTCTTTGTCGGTTGCGGTAAAGATGAAGAAGCCCTCACCACGGGACTCACTCGCTTCAAAAAAGGATCACTGAGAGCTCGCAAGATGCGCATGATGGGCTCTGCGGCGCTCGGCATGGCCTACATCGCTTGCGGACGTCTCGACGCCTATGTAGAGGCTCGCATCTCACTCTGGGACATCGCAGCCGGCCAGCTCATGATCGAAGCGACTGGCGGCAAAGTCGACCTCAAGCCACATGCGAACAATCCCGATGTTTACTCGATTGTCGCGACCAACGGAAAAATCCCCATCGAAGAAATTTTATGATTCGTTCAGGCATCGGATACGACGTCCACCAATTTGCAGAAGGCCGCCCACTCATTCTCGGCGGAGTTGAAATCCCTCACACCCACGGGCTCGACGGCCATTCGGATGCCGATGTGCTCAGCCACGCCATTGCGGATGCCATTCTCGGCGCGCTGGGATTACCCGACATTGGTTACTACTTTCCTCCCGGAGATGATTCCTGCAAGGACATCTGCTCTCTCCGGATTCTCGAAAAATGCGCCGCGCTTTGTGAAGAGCACGGATACCAGCTCATGAATGTCGATTCGGCTCTCGTGGCCGAGGTTCCAAAGGTCCTCCCTTATGCCTCTGAAATGAAAGAGAACATCGCGAAGTCGCTCAAACTCACTCCGGGCCAAATCGGCATCAAAGCAACTACGAACGAGACGATGGGTTGGGAAGGTCGCCGCGAAGGAATGGCAGCTCATGCCACCGCCCTCGTCGCGAAAGCGGGGCTTTTCGACAAGGGCTAGAGTGGGAGATCGTAACTGCGCCCGGTCTTTCCTTCGCGCCAGTCCATGAAGGCTTTGTTCGCGACCGAGAATCCACCCACCGTGGGATAGTCACCGGTGAAATACCAATCACCGGAGTCGTTCGCTTTGATCGACTTGTGCAGATTCTCGACCGTCTGGTAGATGACTTCTACTTCGCCGTGCCAGTCAATATCTTCCGGATAAACGATGGCGGCAATCTCCGCAGAAACCTCCTCATCAGTGAATCCTGAGTAAAGTTTTTTGACGGCATTGACCCGCTCTTCACGCGGCTTTGCCATCTCCCTTTTACAATCCTGATAAACCTCTTCGATGAGCCCGGAGTGCCCTGCCCGCTCGATCAAATTGATGGTGGCTTGGAAGGCAATGAACTTCCCCATCTCAGACATATCGATGCCATAGCAATCAGGATAGCGGATTTGCGGAGCGGTCGAACAAATGACAATCTTCCCCGGCTTGGTGCGAGCGAGGATCTTGAGAATCGATTGCTTCAAGGTCGTCCCCCGAACAATTGAATCATCGAGAACGACAAGATTCCCCCCAACTGGAACGACTCCGTAGGAGATGTCGTAGACGTGAGAGACCAATTGATTTCGGCTGCTCTCTTGTGAAATAAAGGTGCGAAGTTTGATGTCCTTGTGCGCGATTTTCTCGCCAACCGGCCAATTGCGCATGACCAGTTCATCAAGCTTCGCGGCATTTAATTCGCCAGCCTCTAGGGAACTCAAAAGGTCATCGTGAACTTGCTTGCGCCGATAAAGCCGTAAGCCATCCATCAAACCGTAGTAAGCCGTCTCAGCCGTGTTTGGGACGAAGGAGAAGACCGAGTTTTCGTAGTCGTGATCGATTGACTCAACGACTTGCTCCACAAGAGCGGCGCCCATTGCCTTTCGTTCCGCATAGATTTCAGGATCATTTCCGCGCGAAAAGTAGATCCGCTCAAAAGAACATGGCTTGGCAGGCACCTTCTCCGCGAATCGCTCCGACTGATGGTCGCCATTATTTTTAATAGTCATCACCGTCCCAGGATCGAGCTCCTTCACCTCATCTTGCTCGGCTTCAAAAACAGTCATGAGAGGAACCCGCTCGCTCGCAAAGGCGATGAATTCATCGGTCTCGTAGTAGTGACAGGGCCGAATCCCGTGAGGATCACGCATCACGAAAAGATCCCCGTTTCCAACCACTCCAGAAATGCAATATCCCCCATCCCATCCCTTAGCCGATTCAGCCACAATGTGAGCGAGGTTTAGACGCTGAGAAATTTGCTCAGCCGTTTCATCTCCATCGATGCCCTCGTCATCTCGCAGCGTGTGATAGATGTCGGTGTGGGCTTCATCGAGATGAAAGCCGATCTCTTCCAAAACAGTCTGAGTGTCGGTTCCAAAAACAGGGTGCTGACCACGCTCCATCATGCGCTCGTTAAGCTCATTGGTGTTGGTCATGTTAAAGTTCCCCATCACCATTAAAGTGCGGGTTGGCCAGTTACTCCGGCGCAAGTAGGGATGGCAGGATCCATCGTCAAACTGCCCCGAAGTTCCATAGCGCAAGTGCCCCATGTAAACATCTCCCGCGAAGTCAAAGCGGCGGCGCAAGTCGTCAGGATCTTCCTGATCAATCAAACCTTTGCGATGCTTCTTAGCCAACGATTTCAGCTCGGTCCGGAAAAGCTTCGCGAGTGAATCCTTCTTAGAATCACGGCGACGAAAAATATAAGGCTGCCCTGCTGGCATGCCAATCTTCGCACAGCCAATCCCGACACCATCTTGTCCTCGGTTGTGCTGCTTCTCCATCAGGAGGAAGAGCTTATTAAAGCCCCAGAGCGCCGAACCGTATTTGTCTTGGTAGTAGGCTAAGGGTTTCTTTAGGCGAACCACCGCAATGCCGCATTCGTGGGTGATAGGGTCACTCATGTTTTTGAAAGCTAGGATTGAACGGTGACGGTAATCCCATCACCAGAACGAATTTCGCCAAGAACAACGCCACCGGGGCCCGCTGCACAGGCCGCCTCGGCATTATCAGGAGCGACAATGGCAACCCAACCAATTCCCATGTTGAAGGCATTGAAGCGGTCTTCTGGATCGGAGTGAGCAAGCAGCTTTTGAACAGGCTCATTATCCCAATATGGAATCGTCAAATCAGCGCCCATGCCGCGTAAAAGACGCTCCAGATTTTCTGGAAGTCCTCCACCCGTGATGTGGGCAAAGGCTTTGGCCTTGGTCCCGCCCGTTTTGAACGCATTGGTGACATCGTGGTAAAGACGAGTCGGAGCGAGCATTGCCTTAATCTCCTCTTCGTTAAACTCCGAACCATGCTCGGCTAGGATGCGTCGGCAGAGACTCCAGCCATTCGCATGGAAGCCATCGGAGGCATATCCGACCAGAACATCACCTTCTTGGATTGTCTCTGGTTGGATCAAGTCCTCCCGCTCTACCGCTCCAATACAGAAGCCGGAAAGTTCTACGACATCGGGAGGAACGAGACCGGGCATCTCAGCCGTCTCGCCACCTGCGAGAATGCAACCGCAGTCCTCAAGGTAATCGCACATTCCTGAAATGAGCCGCTTGATGCGCTCGGGATGCAGTTTCTCGATGCCAATGTAATCGAGGAACATGAGGGGATCTCCACCCGTCGTGATGATGTCGTTGACACTCATCGCGACGAGATCTTTGCCCGCCTCCGCTTCCATGCCGTGCTCCAAGAGGAGCTCTAACTTCGTCCCGACGCCGTCACAGCCTGTGACGATGACCGGATTCTTGTAGTCGGCTAGATCAAAGGCCGCTGCAAAGAGACCAAATGAATTGTGAAGCTTCCGCTGTTTTTGAGTCCGAGAGACGTCTGCCTTAATCTCGTTCACCAGAGCCGCGGCGGCTCGGGTATCAACTCCTGCTTCTTGGTAAGTGACCTTGCTACCCATGCGCTGGGGATTGTTTTAATTCCCCTACGCAGATCGTCACGTCTTTTTCCTGTTCATTTACTCAAGGAATATGAACATCGAATAAATCAGTGATTCTTTAAGTCTACTTTAACAATGAAAACGATCCTTCTCTCCCTCGCTCTGCTCCTTCCGAGTAGTGCCGCTCCGGAATGGTTAAAAGAGGTCAATATCCCTAAGAAGGGAGCTCTTTTACCCATTTCTCCCACAAAACTAACCTATTCCATGACTTGGAATGGTCGCTTGAAAGCGGGCAGTTTCGAAATCCTCTTCGGCGAAAAAGATCCCCGATACCCTAAGCACTTTCTCGTCCGCTCATTCGGAGGAAGCACCGGCTGGGCTCACGCTCTCTTTCCTTATCAGTTTCATTACACCAGCTTCCTGAATCCCAAGACTCTCCGTCCCATCATGTTTGTTGGGAACGAGAAAAATAAAAAGGGACTCGATGCCCTAAGCTTTCGCTTCACCTCGAAAGGCGTCACTGGAACCGAGAAGGACACTCGCAAAGGAGTGACCAAAACAAAGACGAAAAGCTTCGCCTACCCCAACTCGCTCGATCTCTTCAGCGGTCTTTTACAGATCCGCAGTATGCCTCTGCAAAGCGGCGATACCGTCGTGATGCCCTTTCACCCTGTAGCAACTCCTTACCTTTCCAAAATCAAAGTCATCGGACGTGAAAAGCACATGGGGCGCGACTGCATCAAGCTCAACATTGGCCTCGAAAAGATCGACGACGACCTCTCTCTCAAGCAATACAAGAAGCTCAAAACCGCCACTGTCTGGATCTCTGACGACAAGTGGCGAGTGCCCGTCGAAATCCGGGCCAAAGTTTTTGTCGGAGACGTTCGCGTCTTTTTGACAAAACACGAGAATCTTTAAGTGGGCAGTTTCACCTACGGAAGTTGAATCTCGGGTTCGTCCTCCATGGCAGGCTTCTTTGGCTGCATTCCAAAGAATGCGAAAGCAAGAGGAAAGGCTAGGAAAGCCATTTCAAAGTAGATCCATGGACGGTAGACGACCCCAATATTGAGCTGGGCAAACATCGCACCCATTTCGTTAACGCTCGCAATAGAATCGCCCACCGAGGAATCATTCATTTGCTCCTGGATCGATTTCTCGAGGGGGAATCCAATCATCATTTGCAGAGCGATCGCCAGTAAAGCAACAGTCGAAAGAGTTGGCAGGACTTTAGGATCGATCGCTGATCCTCGAAAAATCAGCACGGAAATAATCAGACCAACCGCAACGAGAACAAAAGCCAGACCGATAAAGATTGCCATTCCCGGGCCTTCCTTTGACTTCTCCCCCGACTTCTCATCCCTATTCGTAAACTGCGGATCAATCGATCCCCCACCGTAAATTGATTGGACCCCCGATTGCGAGACCATGGTCTTTCCTGAGCATTGAAAATCTAGCCAGGGAACAAAGAACAGGATGAGAGCACCTAAAAAAGAGGTGAGATTAATTTTCGCAGTCATAGAAAAAGATTAGAAACATAAATGAACTAGGACGACAAAAAACGACCGATCCCTTTTCAGGAATCGGTCGCTTGAGAGTCTTTTTCAGAAAGCAGGATTACTCAGCAGCTTCTTCAACAGTGTCCTCGATGTCTGCGTCGTTGACGAGATTCTCAAGGTCAACCCACTCGATGTATGCCATCGGTGCAGAATCGCTGGTGCGTGGTCCCAGTTTCGTGATGCGGCAAAAGCCACCGGGACGATCACCCACTTCTGGAGCGACCACATCAAAGAGGCGCTTGACGCTAGAAGCCTGGCGAAGGAAACGGAAAGCCATGCGGCGGGCATGAACTCCGTCTTCTTTCTTAGTCAAGGTGATCAACTTCTCCACAATCGGACGAAGAGCCTTTGCCTTGGCAACGGTAGTGCGAATGCGACCGTGCTCGATCAGAGCGCAGGCTTGGTTAGCAAGCAGAGAGCGGCGGTGACCGTCTTTGCGTTGGAGTCTTACTGTTTTACGACGATGTCTCATCAGTTTGTTTCTTTCTTAAAATGTAGGTTTGGGAGCGACCTTATTGGTCGAGGTTTTGAGCGATGAGATCAGCAAGACCGACAGGAGCTTCTTCTTCCACCCCGAGGCGTGGAGCAGCAGGAGCACCGAGAGCAGGTCCAGTGAGCAATGATGGATCAAGGTTCATGCCGAGGCCAAGTCCAAGCTCCTGAAGCTTGTCCTTAATCTCGTTGAGAGACTTCTTACCAAAGTTACGATACTTGAGCATTTCAGCCTCAGTCTTAAGCGCAAGCTGGCCAACCGAAGTGATGTTCGCGTTGTTGAGGCAGTTTGCCGCACGAACGGAAAGCTCGATCTCGTTGACGCTCATGTTGAGAAGCTTCTTGAGAGCAGCATTTTCTTCGGACTGCTCGGCAGGTGCCTCTTCAAATCCTACGGCGTCGTCGTCGTAGTTGACGAAGACATCGAGGTGGTGACGGAGAATCGCGGAAGCTTGAAGAAGAGCATCATGTGGCTCGATACGACCGTCGGTCCAGATATCGAGAACGACCTTGTCGAAGTCAGTCATTTGACCAACCCGAGTCGCGCCAACGGAATACTTCACGCGGGAAACTGGGGAGAAGATAGAGTCGATTGCGATGACCCCGATTGGAGCACCTTCGCGCTTGTTCTCGTCGCCAGTCTTGAAACCACGTCCGACTTGAACTTCGATCTCAGCGTCAAACTTCACCTTCTTATCAAGGGTACAGATGACTTGGTCCTTATTGACCACTTCGTAAATATTGTCTTCCTGAATGTCACCCGCAGTGATAACGCCAGACTTCTCGACCTTGAGGCTAAGAACGCGAGGCTCCTTAGCGTGGCAAATGAACTTTACCTTCTTGAGGTTGAGGACGATGTCAGTGACATCTTCGATGACTCCGGGAAGAGTCGCAAATTCGTGCTGAACACCGGCGATGCGCACGGAAGTAATGGCGGCACCTTCCAAAGAGGAAAGGAGGACGCGGCGGAGGGAGTTACCAATGGTGTGGCCAAATCCCTGCACGAAAGGCTCGGCAGTGAATTGAGCGTAGGTATCGGTAGCGGTGTCCTCGTCTTTAACGAGGCGGTTTGGGAGTTCGAAGCGGTTCAGTTTGACTGGTCCTTCTTTCTCTTCAACTTCTGTGTTTTCTTCTGACATGGTAGTGTTTCGTTGCCGGGTTTCCCTCTCGCGAGCGGGCCACCCATTCGGACGACCACAGAGGACCTACGGCGATTTAAAAACTCGCGGGCGCGAAAAAGACCAGCTTCGGACGATGGATGCAAACCTTTTCTCTTTCGATATCCGAAAGATTTTCGCTTTTTTGGCCGATTTTCAGATGTAATCCCCAAAAGTTGGATTATCTATGATCTAGAAAAAGACGATTAATGGAATCCCGCAAGAACCTCACCCGATTTACCTATGAAACCGCAGCCTTCGAAGGCTGGCGACTTTGTGTGAGCCGAGCTGGCACCACATTCACGAAGTATTTCTCAGATAAACGCTATGGGAGCGAAAAAAAGGCCCTGACTGCTGCTGAAAAAGTGAAAACAAAGCTCCTCAAGGTGGTTGACCAAGCTCGCCGCGTGAATGGAAAATTGAGCAAGTCGACGATCGAAAGAGTCGAGCAACTCCTCAAGGACTCCTAGATTCAGCTCATGTCTCAGCGATTCTCTCGTGTCATCCATTGGTTTCGTCGAGATCTCCGGCTCAGCGATAACCTTTCGCTGAATGCAGCGATATCCCATTCGGACGAGGTCATTCCGCTCTATATTCTAAGCGACTGGAAGAAAGATCACCTTTGGACCGGCGAGAAACGGCAGCAGTTCCTTTGCG
Organism: uncultured Verrucomicrobiales bacterium; assembly: GCA_937928545.1. Classification (GTDB taxonomy): domain Bacteria; phylum Verrucomicrobiota; class Verrucomicrobiia; order Verrucomicrobiales; family Akkermansiaceae; genus SW10. Next base: position 71,533 of record CALGJQ010000021.1, on the reverse strand, counting down.
AATGCTTGGCCTCTCTCTCTCAAAACATCGATCACATCGGCGGAGCTCTGATCATCAGGCAAGGTCACGCCGTCACCGAGCTTTTTAAATTGGTCAAAGAGAGCAAAGCCGAGGCCATCTATCTCAATCAGGACGTCGATCCCTTCGGCCAAGCAATTGAAGCGAAACTCAAAGAAGAATCGCCCGTTCCCGTTTTCACCCACCAAGATGCCGCCCTCCATGGCGTTACGGAAGTCCTCAAGGGCGATGGAACTCCCTATCGAGTCTACACTCCCTTTTCAAAACGCTGGCTCCCTCTTGAAAAACCCAAGCCGACTGGACGTCCTAAAAAACTCAAAACGCCAGAAGGGATCTCTTCTCTTCCTCTCCCCAATCTTAAGACTTGGGACCTAGGCTCAAGTAATCCTGAGATTGTTGCCGGAGGAGAAAAGGCCGCGCGTGCGCGGATGAAGGAAGCTTTGTCCAAAAGAATCAGCAAATACGACGACACCCGAGACATTCCTTCGATTCCGGGAACCAGCCGCCTATCCCAAGATCTTCGCTGGGGCACGCTTTCAATACGCGAACTCTACCAACAGGCTCAAAAATGTGGCTCGGAGCAATACCTCAAAGAACTCGCTTGGCGGGAATTCTACTTTCAAATTCTCCATCATTTCCCTGAGGTTCTTAAACTCGAATTCAACGCAGACTGGCGGGGCCTCCCATGGGATGAGCCGTCTACTCAGTTTGAAGCATGGAAAAATGGCCAGACTGGCTTCCCAATCATTGACGCTGGGATCCGAGAGCTTTTGAAAACTGGCTTCATGCACAACCGGGTTCGCATGATCGTGGCAATGTTTCTCACCAAGGATCTCCATCTCGACTGGCGGCTCGGAGAGCAATTCTTCGCTCAGCATCTCCTTGATGGTGAAATTGCCTCAAACAATGGCGGCTGGCAATGGAGCGCAGGCACGGGAGCTGATGCCGCCCCTTACTTCCGCATCCAAAACCCATGGTCACAGACCAAGCGTTTCGACCCTCAAGGACTCTACATCAAAAAGTGGGTTCCTGAACTCTCGGAAACCGACCCCAAGCTCTTCCTCGCTCCTCCCGAGGACGGCGAAGCGATCGCTGAAGGCTACCCAACTCCAATTGTGGATCACAGTGACGAAAGGAATCGTACGCTAGCGATCTTCAAGAAACACCGCGGAGAAAAAAACTAAGCTACTTTTTCGCTAAGCTCTCTAAAACTTCCGCCAACTCCTTCGCAGGAATCGCAAAAGCCTCTACTCGATTCACGGCCGCGATGTTCATTCCTACAAATTCACCATCGAGGGTGAAAACCGGCCCCCCAACCGTCCGTCGAGTCAGCATGGTCTCATGTTGGAACACCATCGGGAAGCCCGTCCGACGAGCTGATTGCTGATCCGGCCCGCCGCTCAACTGATCATTGCGGTTCATTTTTTCGCCGTAGACGACGTGACGAGGCATAAGCTCAACCTCGACCTCCAAAATTTCTTCCCCACGCTTCACTTTAAGCGTCACAAAATCTCCAGACTTCTTCTCTTTCAAGTAGTCAATGAAGCCATCGCGGTCCTTGATTTTCGATCCATCGATTTCCAACAACTGATCTCCTTTCTTCAGCCCAGCCTTATGAGCACCCGATTTTTCATTCACCACTCCGATTAAAAGACTTTCATCCTTTTCATTCAAAGCCACTCCTAGAACAGCCGGACTCCCTCCGGGGATTTCTCGTCTATTGGCACTTACGATCCCAGGCTTAACCCTACGGAAGCGCCTCTCAGCAGCACCATTAGAAACCAGCCAAGTTCCATGAGCCAAATCAGATGGAGCACTCATATCGACCGCCAAGAGCTTCTCGGCCTCGATCTTCACTAAAGCAACATCCCAGGTCTCACTCCGCGAAATCACCTTTGGCGAACGGTATTTCTTACTCCCAACTCGAACAAAGTAGTTCTCGACCTCCGAAAGCTCACTCGCCTTTGTCAAAACCAAGCCATCCTCGCTCACTACTGTTCCATAGAGGAACTGGCGCGAATCCTCATCATTGTAAAAAACCGCGCTACTCTCTTGTAAGGAAACTTGCACCGGAGCGAGCGCTTGCTGAATCAGCTGACCATTTTTCCGTCGCTCAGAAGGAAGCGAGTTCGCGGAAGCTGCTGACAGGGCAACGAGTAAAAACATCGTAATAATCTTCATGGTCGTTCTCCTAGCTTCAATGTTTCTTCTTTAGTCTCCTCGCCACTCACCCACTTGAAACTTAATTCATCTCCGACACCAAGTTCGGCCAGCTTAGAATCAAGAACTCCCTGAGTCGCTTCCTCACCATCGATCTCGATAATTCGATCTCCAACCTTCAGTCCACTTTCTTCAGCGACCCCTTTTGGAAAAAGTTCTTTAACCTTCAGTCCTCCCTCTTCGCTCTTTTCAACAATGACTCCTAAAAAACCGCTCCCCGGCTCGATTTTTTGAGCGAATCCTCCTTCTCCTATGAACTCTCCATTCTTGAGATCTTCCCAGTGCTTTTGAAATTCTCTGATTGGCACGTGCATACTTTCCTCGCGTGAAGCACCCACTCTACTGTGAATCCCGATCAATTCACCTTCCATATTGAAAAGAGGTCCTCCGGAGTCGCCCCCAATCAACATACAATCCGATTGAACGGTAGAATTTGCCTGACGCACCAGTCGGCCAACCCGCACGTTCACACCGCGTTCTTTATCGAAGCCACCAGAATGACCTAGTGAAAACACCCAATCTCCGAGGATCGTCGTGTCTTTCTCATCGATTTCTACGAATGGAAAAGGGCCATCATCAACGATCTGGAGCATTGCGGAATCTGTTTCGGAATTTAGCCCCAAAGAAAGCCCTTTGAGCTCTCGGCCATCTTCCATGATGACCTTGATCTCCTCATCAATCTTCCCGGTGACATGAGCAGCGGTGAGCACGAGGCCGTCTTCGCTGATAATCACCGCACTTCCGGAACCAGCGCCCATTTGCAAACAAACCGTAGCTGCTCGAGCTCTTGCCAAGTTAGACTGCAGAGCCGCTTGAATTTCCCGCAAATCATCGAGATTTTGTGGGGCTTCCTTGTCATTTAGAGCAGGTCGCCCCGCTTGGCTGACCGCAGGAAGCATTACCAAAGCCAAAGCAAATGCCCGAAACCCTCCTAATGTCATCGCTTTTAAAGTAAGGGAGATTTGACCAAATAGCAATGGGCAAAGAGGGAAAGCGCTCACTGAGAGTCTTTTAAAAAAAAGTAAAGGTCCGGCTAACGCTCACAGGAACCCCCGAACCTGTATAGGATGAACAGCCAGCCGGACCTAAAATCAAAAAATCTTAACTTCCGATGGGTTGTTGATGCCTCACGGAACCCAATGTTACAAGAAAAAAGAAACTTACTCACAAAGCCACCTCCGTCTTCACATCTTTTGCAAATAGTCAGGAACGTCGCTTTTCTGACTCGAAGGAGGAACCGTAATGGAAGAAAAAGATATCACCCCACCTACGCCCGGGGCATGAGGCGCTTCCAAGAGAAGATTACCTTCGGCATCAGGGAACACGTAAACCCTTCTTTTTTCAGCAATTTTGCGTCCTAAGTAACCTAGAACGACTGCAATCAAAGCCACCGTCAAAATGATAACTGAGTAAAAGATCCCCGGCCTCTCCTTTAGCTTAGCCCACAAACCCATCTCCTCCTCTTCGGTCGCCCGAGTCTCGGGAAAAACAAAAGGGCTCACCGCAGAACCCCCTCCTCCCTCACGAGCAACCACCTTTTCCAACCAATAAAGACGGATCGAAAGCTGAATCGAGAAGCTCCCAAGTTGAGACGAAGGGTCCGATTTCTCCAAAGCCTCTTCGATGGCCATTCGTAAGACCTTCTCTCGTTCTGCCCGAGAGACCGATTCCGTGACCTTTTCCGAAAAGGCCAATTGTGATTTTTCGGGCTTCCCCAAAAAATAGAAGACAACCGCCACTGGCTTATCTTGATCGATATGAGATCTCACGACGCTCCCAATCGATTCGGTCGGGGGAATCTCCTGCAGCGCGTCGAAAAGATAAACATACAAATCAATATCTGTGTCTCGCGCATGGTAGTTCAAAAAACCCTCGCGATCTCGAAACTCTTGCGTCGTTAAGAGGTGTTGCGGGTCCGTCAAAAAGCTCCGAGGCATTTCATGGAAATAGGGCTTCAGAAATTGCTCTTGGATCCGAGTCGACCACTCTTCGGTCATGGGCTCTTCATCCGGCAAATTACGAACCTCTGGGTCTAGTTCGATAGGATCCTCATTATCCGAGTTCAACATCCTCAATGCAATCTCTCCCAGTAAACTGGATCCCGGAACAAGCTCGCCCGATGCCAACGCTCCTAAGTCATCCTCAGTCCAACTCGGAAGGATCAGTTCAACAGGCTCTTCAAACGCTTCCTCAAGGGGCGCTAATTCTTGCCCAAACAAAATCCCTCCTAGGACCAAGCTAAGAATCCAAAAACTCCTCATCATTCGTTACCCCCCTGTGTGTCTTCTTTCTCAGCTTGATCAGCACCCCGAATTTTCTGCAAAAGCTCTCCTACTCTTTTGGGATTTTGTCCGCTTTCAGCCAGAAGTGAGGCAGGATCTTTCGTCACCTTTTTCCACCCCTTTAACAGGAAGCCCTCCAACTTGTGAACGACCGTTGTCAATGCTTCTAGAAAATCCCCTTGGATGAATGAAGGATGCCCCGCCGAGAGCGCGGCGAAAGTCGTATCCTCATCGAGGTAAGGCAAAAGCGCGTATCCATAACTGATGCTCACACTCTTCGAGTTCACATCCACCAAGATCAAGATTCCATTCTCATTGGGTCGATCCTCATCCAGATCGACATAATCAGCGCGATTCAACATCCAGAACCCAAGCTGTCGGATATTCTGTAGATCTTCAAAAGCCCCGAGATAGACCGATACAAAGAGCTGAGGGAACTTCGATTCAAACTTGTCTAAAACACGCCTCATTGCTTCTCGTTCCTTCATCCGAAGAACCCCCGCTGCATCCGTGAGTTTGTGCAAGCTAACATCCTCAGCTCCAAAAACTTCATCAGCATGCCACATCGCAAAGCCACAATGCGGGCACGAAGATGCCGAGCGGTGAATGCTTTGCACACATCTTGGACACTTCATGCTTTAGTTAATCGGACTTAACTAAACGGATTTCAGCCCTGTCACCAAGCTATTTTCCACGAAGCTTCATAATAACTTTTCCTTGTTCTTTCATCAAAACGCGTTAGCGCCGCACTTCAAAATTCACTCTAGATCAAATCCCGCTTCCGCAGAGATCCTAATCATCAGCAATCATCCCATCCTTAATGGTAAAGATCCGGTCTCCGTGGCGTGACAAGGCGCTGTTATGAGTGACAACGACAAGAGTGGCGTTCTGCTCCGCGACGACTTCCAATAAAATTTTCATCACCTCATCGCTATTGCCCGTATCGAGGTTTCCAGTCGGCTCATCAGCAAAGATGATCGAAGGTGAATTCACCAGCGCGCGCGCGATCGCGACACGTTGTTGTTCACCTCCAGAAAGCTCGGCCGGCAAGTGATCGACCCGATTGGCTAGCCCCACGCGCTCCAAAGCTCGCTTCGCTGCCTCATGATCTGACTTCCCTCCAATCAGACCGGGAACAAGAACGTTCTCAATCGCGGTGAGCTCCGGTAGGAGAAAGTAGTTCTGAAAAATATAGCCAATCTTCTCGTTCCGAAGACGCGCCTGGTTTGCCGATGACAGACCATAGAAATCAGTCCCATCGATCAGGACTTTTCCTTGATGAGGATTTTCAAGCCCAGCCAAGGTATACATTAAGGTCGTTTTTCCCGCTCCACTTGGCCCACAGAGAAAGATCTTCTCTCCAGCTTCAATGCGGAGGTCGATTCCTTTCAGGACTTCGATCTCCTTCTTCGCGAGGGTGTAAGAACGGTGGACGTTGTGTGCTTCGATCATCTGGTGCCGATACTTTCGATAGTTTGGAAGATCGCCGTGATCATGAGATAAGCCATCGAGCCAATCAAGACCGCCATCACGAGGAGAACGGCCGGCATGATCAGAGCCATGATCGCCTGCAAAGAGTTATTCAATTCCTTATCAAAGCGATTCGCGGCCTTCCGCAGAGATTGATCGATCTTACCTGTCTGCTCACCCACTGAAACCATATCGATCAGCAAAGGAGAAAATGCTCCCGTCCGGCTTAAGGAAGCCGACAATGAACGACCATCCCCGACCCATTCGAGCATCTCGTTAAGGTGGGATTTCAGATAGAGATTAGGCGTCGCATCTTTGGTGAGTTCAAGGGCTCTCAAAAGAGGCAGACCGTTCCCAACCAAATTCGCCATCGTCTCCAAAAATTGAACGTAAAAACGATGCTCTAAGACCCGCCCAAAAAGTGGGATCTTAAGTTTCATACGATCCCAAGCAGGACGATTCGCCTCGTTGTCTTTCCAAGCTTTGAAAAGAATGAGAACCGCCACAATCACCAGCACAATCACCAGCCACCACTTCGTAAAGAAATCAGAGGCTCCCATCAAAAGCTTTGCACCAAGAGGGATCTTTCCTCCCGCACTATTCTCAATCAAACCAGTAAGCTGGGGAATCAACTGCGTGATGAAAACGATTCCCACTCCGATCCCCGCAAGAACCAAAAAACACGGATAGATCAGTGCAAGGATCACTTTCCCTTGGAGCTCCTGAAGCGTCTTGAGATAATGCGCCTGACGTTCCAAAATCGTATCAAGCGCGCCACTAGCCTCACCAGCTGCGGCAAGGTTGCAGTAAAGTGAACCAAAGCTGGGGCTCACGCGACGAAGCGATGCCGAAAAGCTATTTCCATCTCGCACCAACTGGCGAATCCGAGAGGAAACCACTTTCAAGTTACCCAGTTCTTGACGATTCTCCATCGCGCGAAGGGCCGGCTCTAACTGGAGACCAGCAGCCAACATGTCGGAAAGTTCCTCGGTGAAGAGAACAATTTCAGCCCGCTTCAGTTTGATCGGCCCTTCAGAAATCACCTCCTCTTCAACCGCCTTACTTGCTTTTTCAGCCGCAGGCGCCTTCCCCTTTGCTTTCGCCTTCCCCTTTTCTGCCGGAGCACCCGCTCCCACACTGATGGAGACTGGCTGAAGACCTTTGCGATCAAGTTGACGGAGAGCTTCTCCCCGATCACCCGCATCGAGCGACCCAGTCACTACTGATCCGCTGCTGCTTAATGCTTTGTATGTAAAACTAGCCACCTGAAATCTAAATTATCCGCTTAACCATTAGCCGCAAGATCCGTCGCAGTTACCGAAACAACCTCTTCAATCGTGGTGAATCCTTTCATGACCTTGTGCCACCCATACTCGCGCATCGGGACAAAGCCATCCTTCACTGCCTGCTCTTTCAAAATCGGTGAAGCCGAACCTTGCGCAATGAGCTCTTCCATCTCGTTACCGACCAGAATCACCTCGTAGATTGCGAGACGTCCCGAAAAGCCGGTGTTTCGGCACTTATCGCAACCAACCGGCTCGTATGCTTGCCCTTGAATTTCATCGGCAATCCCTAGTCGGTGCCGTTGCTCCATCGTCACTTCAACTGGGATCTTACAAGCATTGCAAAGGCGTCGCACAAGTCGCTGGGCCAAGAAAGCCCGGACCGATGCCGCTACCAAGAACGGCTCTACCCCCATATCAACAAGTCGGCTAATGCCACCCAGCGCATCATTCGTGTGAAGAGTCGAGAACACCAAGTGACCAGTCAACGAGGCCCGAATCGCAATTTCCGCAGTTTCGAGATCTCGGATCTCTCCCAGCATGACGATATTAGGGTCTGCTCGCAGAATGGAACGAAGCCCGCTCGCGAAGGTAAGACCAATTTCACTCTTCACCGCAATCTGCATCACCCCTTCCAGCTTGTTCTCCACCGGATCCTCAATCGTCACGATACGAGTATCAGAAGTATTTAGCTCACTCAGGAATGAATAAAGGGTCGTCGACTTACCTGAACCTGTGGGGCCGGTAATCAAAATAATCCCGTTGGGCAGGCTCAGAATGTTGTTAATTTTCTGCAGGACAAAATCCTCCATCCCCAGAAGCTCCACATTGAACTTTTCTTGGTTCAAAAGACGAAGACTCACGGACTCGCCTTCCACCGTGGGAACCGTGGCAACACGAACGTCAATTGATGTCCCTTCAAATTGAAGGTTAATACGACCGTCCTGAGGCAAGCGGCGCTCCGCAATGTCCAGCTTCGACATAATCTTAAGGCGAGCGATCACCGAGGCTTGCAAAGCTTTGATCTGATCGGGCACCGCAATATCGACAAGCCCACCATCAATCCGATAGCGAATTCGAAGATTATCAGCGAGAGGCTCGACATGAATATCGGTCGCTTTTTGATCAAGCGATTCGCGGATAATCTGGTTCACAAATTTCACCACACTAGCCTCTTCATCTTCAATCTCGTCAATGACGTTCGCTTCATCCTTATCGAGATTATCTAAGTCAAGATCGCGGCCTTCGAGAAGTTGCTCAAAGGTATCAGCACCTACTCCGTAGAGCTTGCGAAGCGATTCATGAACGCGGCGTCGCGAAGCCATGTGCCAAATAAGAGGCATCTCAATCGCTTGAGCCGCGGCTTGGCGAGCCATGAGATTGAGCGGATCATAAGTGACCATGTGGAGTCTCGTGTTTTCGCCTTCTCCTTCGATCTCCATCGGCAGAACTCGATGTTTCAACGCGATCTGTGGACCACATGCTGCGCGCAGCGGCAAAGGCTTCTCGACCACTGGGATCTCAGCAAGCCACTCCATGTTCAATCCGCTCGACAGCTCCTGCATGTAGGGTTCTTCATCAACCAAACCACTATCCAAAATATCGTCGACCGGTGAACCCTGACGTTGGCTAGCCTCCTCCACCGTTTCTTGGAGAGCAGCAAGATCGGTACATCCGGTTTCGCGGGCTGGCTTAATAAGAATCTCGGTCATGGGCTACGTGAGTATTGATAAAACGAACGGCGAGGGAAGATCTGTCTGCAGGAATATTGAGAATTTCAGACTTTTAATCAAAGGATTGAATTTACATTGCGAAAGTCCCTCTCCCAGACTAGGATTCTTCATCTGCCTCATGCGCCAGATGTGGTTAATTGGCCGACCCGATATTATTATTAATGGGGGTTGCCCCGGAGACTCAATGTCACGCCTTCACTGGAAGACAAAGGGTCAATGGATACCCCCAACCTCGACCTTCGGGAGAGCGGCTCATGTGCCTCGGACGGTGAGGCAGATAACTAAAGCCCGCTCTTTTTTCTAAGAGCGGGTTTTTCTTTACCCCCTTATCGAGGCGGAAATCCCTCTAGTCTGAATCGCTGATTCTGATACTGGAGTTCCCAGCGCGTATTGCTGGACCCCCAAACTGAATTTTGAAGGCTTTTCCGACTCCAGCGCACCGCCTCTTCACGGTCCCTTCGGGCAAAATGGATTTCCCCCATCGTATCCAAATAGGCTGCCGATTCAGGATTCATTTTGAGGGCAATTTTTAAATATTCTTCCGCCTCATCGAGACATCGATTCGCTCGCGATGCCATCCAGGCAAAGTTGTTGTAGGCGTTATCGTCTTCGGGATACCGCTGAACATTCTCACGACATCCGCGAATCGACTTTGCAAAAAGCTGATTGTGAAGCTCGCTGAGACCTAAAGTTCTCAGCAAAGGGAAGAAGTCATTGGCGAGATAGCCATCATTCGGAAGAATCTCATGGGCCCTAGAAAAGGCCTTCACAGCCCCCACAACATCGCCTTTCTCCATCGCGATTGCACCGCGGGCGATCAAAATTTGAAAACGAAGACGCATTGGATAAATCCCAAATTCCACACTCCCTCTCAGATAATTGACATCCAGAGCAGACACCTCTCGGTAAGCGAGAGCGTTCTCCCAACGACCAAGTGTCACGGCCTCTACCGCTAGCTCCTCCACGATTGCGTTCCGCATTGTAGAGCTAGCTGACTCGGCTGGATTTTCAGTTCGCAGAAGCGCTTGGCGCATCAACTCGTAAGCCTTCTCGATCTCACCGTGGCGCAGATGTTCCATCGCAAAACTCCGGAGAGATAGCGCGCTTCCCGACGACAAGAAAAGCGCTCGCTTCACCACCTTCTCGCCCTCTTTCATTCCTGCCTTCTTCAAAATCAGGCCCTTTTTATAGAGAAATTCTGGATCCACACTCGATGGATCAGTGACAATTTTCGCGAACGCCTCTGCGCCCTCCTTAATCCGACCCCCATCAACCGCCACGATTGCCTCAATGAAATTATCCGAACTTTCGGCCTTCGAAAGCGCACGAGTCAGCATCAACAAATCTTCTTCCCGATTCCGGTTAACAAGCAGCGTGAAAAGATTCATCAAACTCGCAACCTCGTCGTCCTCTTCTCGCACGAGTTCAAAGAAACGATCGCGCGCTTCCTTGAATTGATCTGCAGGAACAAGCAAGCGACGAGCCGAAAATGAAATCGCGATTAAAAGTCGCTCCTTAACATCCATCTCGGGATAAACCTCAGCAAGGCGCGAAAACAACCAAAGACTTTCGTCAGGTGCCGGAAGAGGAAGCATCTCCATAAAATCCTCAAGATTCGCCTTATGATCCTTCACCTCACGGGCAATTGCAGTAAAGGCACTCAAGGGAGCTGAGTAATAGATTTTACGAGCGAAGCTAGAAGTATCCAAATCACTGACAGAACGGACCAAATCAAACAAAAGAAAAGCCCCTTTGAGGGCCTTCTCCGGAAGCCCCCGCTCTTCCAAAAATTCCACCGCATTTGCCAGTCGATCTAGTTCGGAATAGGGTCCTGAATTCGCGATCTCTTTCTTGGCCCGAGCGGCCACTCCCTCTAACCAATCATCAAAGCCTTCTCCAATTGGAAAGCCCATTAACTCTTGGGCTTCCGCATAGCGATCATGGCTTAAAAGATACCCCACTTTCCCATCAAATTCATCATCATTGAGTTTTTTCAGAATGAACTCACCATAGCCCATTCTGAAAAGACTCGTTCGCGCTCCAGCACGCTCACTTTTCTGATTAGTGAGGTAGACGAGGGCATCAAACGCTTTTTTCTCGGCTTCTCGATTCCCTTGATGATTCGCAATCGTCCAATTGATATAATGGCGACTCGGCAGCGTCGGATTACTATTTTCCAACACGGACTCCAGATAAGGCACGTGATCACCCAAGGTCAATGCAGCAAGGATCTCAGTGTCAAATTCGCCCATCTCCGCAGACACCTCCCGAATTTTCTGAGCATCCCCCTTCACTCGCAGACAAATAAGATAACGAGCCTGATCTTTGGGATTTTTGCTTTTGCTCAATCTCTCAATCTCAGCATCCAGACCACCCGTAACCTTGAACAAGTGGGCATACTGAATGAGATGTGGAAACTGATCACTCAGAGCCAGATACTCTTTCGCCAAATCAAGCCGATCTTCATTCAAATGCTTTCGAACGATGTGAGGAAGAATTTCTGCAATTATCGTGTCAACTCTTTGCAAAACATCTGGATTCTCTTCGAACTCTCGAAGCCGTAAAAGAATGTCGTATTCCTCTGCGGCCAAGAGTTTTTCCAAAATGCTCACCTTGATCTTCGCCGAAGCCTCAAAATACTGGTCGATCAATTTGATGATCTCTTCAGAGGTATCCGGAGTGATCCCAAGTTTCACCTTCCGGGCAACGCTCACCGCACGAGCACTCAACTCTGGGTCATCTCCCCCAATCAAAGTTTCCAAGAAGGTAAGAGCTTTTCTCCCCTCTCCCCAAATTTCTTTGGTGATCGTTTCCCTCTCCGCAAAACTGCCCGAACCGAGCAAGCTCTTCCATTCATCGTACTTTTGAGCCTCGTTTTGAGCCGAAGCGAAGTCGCTAAGGATGCAGGTAAAAAGGAGGGTGAGTCTTTTTATCATCATGGATTACCTAAGATTCGCTGTTTTTGACTCAGGATCAAGGATTCAAGCAAGAGATTGATCATACTCACTTCAGAGCGAAGCGATCGCTTTCAAATGTTTGCGGAAGATCTCACCGGCGTTCTATTTTTGCCTCCGCTTTTTCCAACGATAAATCCAGCGACCAAGCAGACAAAGAATCAGCACTCCGCTGATCACAAGGCAGTATTTGGAAATCGGAGTCACCTCATCCGCAGCTCCTGACTGTAGCAGCATATTTTCGTATCGCGGCGAAATAAACTTTCCAAAAAGGAAGGCGATCGCAGCCGTGGCAATTAAGATCCAGTCTAAAGAATATTTACGTGATTTCATTTCCCGATACAAAAACGTCCAAAAATCTCGCCCAAAATCTCTTCCGTGTCGACAACACCTGCAATTCCTCCAACCGCAGTGAGAGCCTCCCGAAGATCTAGCGCTGTTAACTCAGGCTCTTCTCCCTCCTGCAAAGAATTCAAAGCCCGTTCAAGTGCTTCCCGAGACTTCATAAGACAAGCTTGGTGTCTTGAATTCACCGCAACCGAATGATCGCCCCAGTGGTCCTCATCAAGTTCGAGCAATTGCGCAATCGCCCCCTCCATTTCAGGAAACCCCTCCCTTGTCTCACATGAAATCCTCAAACCTCCGCGCCCCTCCCAGCTCGAATCTACCAAATCTGATTTATTCAAAATCTCCAAACACTTCACCCCCTCAGGAAGCTCCAAAGTAGAGTCTTCGTAGGGTTCACTCAAATCTCTCAGTTCCAAAATGAGATCCGCTCTGGAAACTTGACCTCGAGTCATGGCAATGCCTTCTTGCTCGATTTCATCTTCTGAATCTCGAACTCCGGCCGTATCGATCAATCTCAGAGGAATTCCTCGAAGATTCACGACTTCCTCAATCGTATCGCGAGTGGTTCCTTCTCGAGAACTGACAATCGCCCGTTGGTAGCCCAAGAGGCGATTCAAGAGACTCGATTTTCCCACATTGGGTTTTCCATAAATCACCGTCCGAACTCCTTCTCTCAGAATCTTTCCCTGATCGGCAGTCGCCAAAAGCTCGTTAATTTTTCTCTCCTGCTCCCTCAGAGTTTTACAAAGGGCTTCACCAACCGCTGGATCGATATCTTCTTCTGGAAAATCAATATACGCCTCCAAATGGGCCGTAGCTCCAAGAAGAGCTTCACGAATTTCTTCACTCACTTTTCCGAGCCGTCCTTCTAACTGCTCATTCGCAGAGCGGAGAGCCAAAGAGGTTTGCGCCGAGATGAGATCCATCACCGCTTCAGCTTGAGTCAAATCAAGCTTCCCGTTCATAAAAGCTCTCTGGGTAAACTCGCCAGGTTCCGCAGGCTCGGCCCCCAGCTCAAGAAAACGTTCTAACACTCTCCGAGTGACCACAACTCCGCCGTGTCCCGTGAACTCAACGACATCCTCGCCGGTGTAACTTTTCGGACCCTTAAAAACGGAAAGAACCCCTTCATCAACGACCCGCCCCTGAACATCCCGAATTTTCCGAAGTCCAACCGAACGGTTAGAAGGAATCTCCCCCTTGGCCTGAGCCTCTTGAGCAATTTTTAGAGCATTGGGACCTGAGATTCGGATCAAAGAAATTGCCCCCGTCCCAACCGGAGTAGCAATCGCCGCAATCGTTTTCAGCATCTCTAGTTGGAACTTGAGAGGTTTGAGGGATCTCCCCCTACTCCCAAAAACTCCCAACACAAAATCTCAGTCAAGCTAAGAACTGGGCTAGGATCCTTACTCCATTCTAAGACGACGGTAGCTCCTTTTCGAGGTTTGGCGCCCGCCGCTTTTCCAGGAATGTCGGTCCAGGCCAATTCTTCAAGAATTTTACCCATGTCTGAATCGCGCTCTACTTCAATAACCGCGCTGTCCTCATTCTTGTGCGCAGGATCCTCAAAACGATATTTTCTTGTCGAGGTATCATCTCCGTAAACGGTGCTAACATCCTCCATTATAATCACCCTAAAGGTTCCTTTTCTTCCACTCACTGGATAGTTTACGAAGTTCCTGAACATGCGATTCTTTGTCTGAACGTAAGTGTGCCAATCGATAAGAAGCTCATCGTCGATTTTTTTCAGGAAGACCATCGCGCGCACTGCCTCCATTTCAAAATTCTCGCGCAATGACTTTGAGCGAGTTTGCATGTCTGGCGCTTCAAGACTCAAGCGCGTCTCCAGATCAGCTATTGGACCAAAGAGTTGACCCAATCTAAATTGTTTAGGGAGCTCGAACTCAAGAAGGTAAATTCCCCTTTCTGTATCAACACTATCCATTTCCCACTCAGAGAAAAAGTCGGCCTTCAGGTCATCTTTTTCAATCGTGTCACCTTGGTAAATGACCCTCATATCAGAAATCGTCTTTTCCTTCCCAATGACGTATTGGGCCTTTTCCTCAACGGTGGTGGCTGAAAAAAACTTTTCGAGAATCGTAAGGGCTTCTTTTTCAACTCCGGAGGAAACAACAAGATCTGCTAGCTCAATATCTTTTTGATCCGAGGCTACAACAGGTGTGACAGGCTCAGGATCTTGCACCCGAAATTTCTTAAATAGAAAAAGACCGCCAAGCAGAAGGGCCAAAAACGTCAATCCCGCGAGTCCCCACAGAAGTCCAGAGCCACCCTTCTTCCGATCAGAATCGACATCTCCTTCGTATTCAGATGGACGATCATCTTTGATCGGCGCAACTTCCACTCTCTCAACGGCTTGTGGCTCAGCCTGAATTGGAGCTGCCTCCAGTGCAGGTGAGGTGGTGATCGCCTGACAGATCGGGCAAGGAGCTGAGGTTGCGGGGAGATCGATCGGAACAAAAATCGGTGCATGACAATGTTCACATTCAAATTTCTTCTGTCCTGGGGGGATTTCCATGGCGCGGTAAGTAGAGAGAAATTATACTTTAAAGTCAACTAGCGAGAACTTTGTCCAATTCTTGGAGGCAACGCTGATTCTGAGAAGGCGTTCCAATCGAGATTCTCACCCACTCGGGCAGCTTGTAGCCCCGCATCGCTCTTACGATGATCCCTTTCTTCAAAAGCTTCGCAAAAACCGCATCACCATCTCCTACCTTCACCATCACAAAGTTAGCGTGACTCGGGACAAACTCCCATCCGCGGTCCGTAAATGCCTCTTCAAAATAGCGAAGGCCCTTCGCATTATTTTCAACTGTGTCACGAATATGTTCCTCGTCTTGAATCGCCGCGAGAGCACCTGCCTGCGCAATGGCATTCGCATTGAAGGGCTGGCGTGATCGATTCAACAATCCCGCAAGCTCCGGCGAAGTGATCCCATAACCAATCCGCAACGCAGAGAGACCCTGAGCTTTTGAGAAAGTTCGCATGACGCAGACGTTTCTTCCGCTTTGCACGTATCGAATGACGTCGGGGGCATCTTTGAGGAATTCATGGTAGGCTTCATCAAAGACCACCACCACATGATCTGGAATTTTCTCCATGAAGCGGTCGATTTCCTCCTGCCCAACTAATGTCCCAGTGGGGTTGTTAGGATTCGCAATAAAGAGAAGGCGGGTCTCAGGCGTGATCGCAGCTGCCATCGCATCCAGATCATGGACAAACCCTGGATCGGGAACCTCAATATAGTCCGCTCCAAAAAGAGTCGCCATGAGCTTGTAGACCACGAAAGCATGCTCAGCCGCAATAAGACCTGCACCGGGTTTAAGAAACGAATGGCAGAGGAGTTCGATGATCTCATTTGAGCCATTCCCCAAAACAATATTCTCAAAAGCCACTCCATGCTTCTCAGCCAAGGCCGTCCTCAAACGATAACCTCCACCGTCTGGGTAAAGGTGAGCCTTCTCGATTTCCGCAATCATCGCTTCTTTGGCCTTAGGTGAGGGGCCCAACGGATTCTCATTGCTCGCAAGCTTGATGATTTCATCAGGATTCAAGCCCAATTCTCGGGCCGTCTCTTCAATTGGTTTCCCTGGCTCATAAGGCACTAAATCGCAAACCCACTGATTCCCGTATCCCGTAATTTCCATAAACGAACGCTACCGAACTTCCCCACTTCGGCAAGCCCGATCAGCGCTCTTTGCACCTTAAAAACTAACTCTTGAGCCCCGTGTAAATCGAAGCGATTCCCCCACTCAAAAGCTCACACTCACATTCACTTAATCCAGCTTTTTCAAAAAGACGAAGCATC
Source organism: uncultured Verrucomicrobiales bacterium (assembly GCA_937928545.1). Taxonomy (GTDB): domain Bacteria; phylum Verrucomicrobiota; class Verrucomicrobiia; order Verrucomicrobiales; family Akkermansiaceae; genus SW10. The sequence goes on along the minus strand of CALGJQ010000021.1, from coordinate 55,399 downwards.
TCCTTCCCAAACGGAAATTCTCCAATCGAACCGGCGAGATATTGATAAGCTTCTCCCTCACCCGTCATCAACCCCGCAATCTTTGGGAGAACCCGATTCAAGTAGAACCCATAAGGCTTTTTCAGAATTCCTCGTGGCTGCGAAAAATCGAGAACCAGCAAACGCCCCCCCACTTGAATCACTCGCGACATCTCCCGCAGCGCACCCTCCCAGTTCTCCATATTTCGAAGCCCGAAAGCCACCGTAACAAGATCGAAACTCTCGTCGTCAAAAGGAAGATTCATCGCATCCGCAACTTGCGTCTCCTGAACCCCGCTCTCTTCCGCATGAGCCAACATTTCAGGGCAAAAATCAGAGCCCAAAACCTTCGCATCCGGACACTTACGTTGAATCTCTAACGCGAGATCCCCCGTCCCAGTGGCCACATCTAAAACCCTTTCTGGATTCCAAGCCTGAACAATTCGTCCTACTTTCTTCCGCCAAAGAATATCAGTTCCCATGCTGAGCACGTGATTTGTCATCACGTAGCGATCAGCAATCTTCGCGAATGCTCCTTTGACGAACTTTGGATCCTGTCCGCTCACGATTCAGCTGGAGGCTCGGGCAAAATATCGACGTAAACTCCAGGATCACTCCCCTCAATCTCTACTGCTCCCACCGTCTTCGCGTAAAATTCCTTCGGACCGACTCCACCAATAAAAGCATAAGCATAACCAGCTTCACGCTGGGCCTCGAGAGCCTTAAAAAGGAGCGCTTTTCCTAGCCCCAAGCCTCGTGCCGCCTCAGCCACCCCAGTCGGACCAAAGTAGCCCTTCGCCGTGGTTTCGTAACATGCAAAACCCAGAATCTCCTTATCCTTCGTTGCAATAAAACAAGCAATCGGCTGCCGAGAAAAAGCGACTTGCACCTCACTCACCCACTTCGGCGAGAAATGCTCTCTCACAAAATTCTCGACCAAGTGTTTTTCATAAGCACCCGGACGACGCAAAATGACCTCAGACTGAGCAACTCGCTCATAAAGTTCCTGACTTTCGGGCAAGTCATACAGCCGCACTAACATGTCTATCATCTCAAGACGAGACTCGCCCCGATCCCCCAAAAATCCAACCCGAAATTATTAGGTCAACAATTGAGTCTCTGCCAGTAAACGATAAGTGCCATCTCTCCCCATCAATTCAGAATGATTCCCAGCTTCCACAATCTTACCTTCATTGAGCACCAAGATCTTGTCCGCGCTCTTCACCGTCGCAAGTCGATGCGCAATAATCAAACTGGTTCGACCTTTCATCAACTCATCGAGAGCCTCTTGCACAAGTCTCTCACTCTCCGAATCCAAAGCACTCGTCGCTTCATCCAGAAGTAGAATCTTAGGATCAGCTAAAACCGCCCGGGCAATCGCAATCCGCTGACGCTGCCCGCCACTCAACTTCACCCCGCGAGGCCCCACCAAGGCATCATAACCTTCTGGAAATGCGTCGACAAACTCATGTGCATTCGCCTTTTTCGCGGCTTCGATCACCTCCTCCTCACTTGCTCCAGGACGACCATACTCGATATTTTCTCGAATTGTCCCTCCAAACAAAAGCACCTCCTGAGGAACCACCGCCATCGCCGCTCTGCGTGTCGCAACCGGAATTTCAGACGCAGGCTTTCCATCAAAATAAACCCCTCCCTGATCTCCCTCATAAAATCCAAGCAGTAAGGAAAAGACCGTCGACTTCCCTGCCCCACTCGGCCCTACCACCGCGATCCTTTCTCCCGCATTCACTTCGAAATTCACGCCATCGAGCACCTTCGTCTCTTTCCGTGAAGGGTAAGCAAAGACCAAGTCCTTAGCCGACATGGTTCCCGTAATGCTCTCACCACTTTCTACACGATCATCTTCAATCTCGTGATTTAGGATCTCGCGAATCCGTTCAGTCGCCCCTTGCGTTTTTTGAAGCTGACTCATGATGTCCGGCAAGGACCCCAGGGACGCTCCCACAAAAATACTGAAGAGAATAAAGTGCGTGAACTGCTCACTCGTAATTTGCCCCTTCGCCATCATCCCTGCGCCAAACCACACCACCACCGAGATCGTTCCAAAAAGAATAAAGATGATGAAACTCACAAACATTGCTCGCGCCTTAGACCCCTTAATCACCGTTCCTAAAAACTCATCGAGTGCACTCCGATACCTCGCCTCCTCAAACTTCTCATTCGAGTAAGCCTTCACATCAGCAATTCCCTGCACCGCCTCCTCAGCCACAATGTTACTTTGAGCCAATTGATCCTGCGCATCTTTCGACCACTTCCGAATCCTGCGCCCCACAATCGCCACCACCAGAACAACCACCGGAATCATCGCGAGCATGAAGAGTGAGAGCTTCACTGAGGCAACAAAAATGAAAATCAATCCCCCGATAAACGTCACCGACTGTCGCACCATTTGCGGAATCGTCGTGATCAAAGTTTCCTGCAAGATCGAGAGGTCCGCCGCAAAGCGGGATCCCACCTCACCAGTCCTCCGCTCCATAAACCAAGGCATCGGAAGTCTTACCAAGCGCGCAAAAACATCCTGTCGTAAATCACAGAGCGCACTTTCGCCCGCCTTGATGAATCCTCTCACCCGCCAATAAGCGACAAAGGCCTGAATACACAAAATGATCAAAAGAGTAGAAACAACCCGATTGATCTGAGATCCCACCTTGCTTGGATCGACGCCCTCTTTCATCGCCTCCTGAGGAGAGCCAATCAAAGTCCCCAAAAAATAGGGAAAGGCCAAGGACAATGCCCCCGTCAGAAAAAGCGCAATAACCGAGGGGATGAAAATTTTCCGATATTTCCCGAGGTAGCTATAGAGGCCAAAGGTCTTTTTCCAATCAATCCCCCGAGATTTCTTTTCCGTATTGCGCACGCCGGAGTCAAGCGGTCCTAGACCGTCCCGTCAAATCAGGAGCGACGGCGGCGCATGAAAAATACTCCACCTAAAAAACCGAGCATTACTGAACTCGGCTCGGGGACCGATAAGATCGCTCCAATCTGACTACTATAGACCGAAAGATCTGCCGCCGTTGTCACTCGACCAAAGTAAGGATAGGGATTGGAACTTGTTTCTCCGGGAGGGCGCCCGTCAAAAGAAAACGTGGAGCCTGTTCCCACTGCATTCATGATCCCACCTAGCTTCCACACCCCTCCTTCTTTCAAAAAAACCGCACCTCCCGAGTCCCCGTTAACCCCCTGAGCTTCGTGAGTGCTTCCAAATTCATCAAAGGTGGTGAAGAAACTGATGACGTCCCCATCAATCGCACCAAGATCAACCGTTGCCTGCCCTGTCACTGAGTTCTCACCCCATCGGACATCTTTCCCTCCCGAAGTCTTCCAGCCAGTCACATCGGGACTCGAAGCCATGGTCTCCGTCCAAACATCAGGCCCGATAGGATTAACTGCAACATCCCACGAAGTCTGAGTTGTTGCCCGACCTCGGCCATTGCCGATCATCGTAACGTTCGTTCCATTGCTCGGCGTATTCATCACCAGATCCAATGGCGTGAGGCCAGGATCGTTGACCAAGCGATACATGATCAAATCCGTAAAGTTACTCAATCCACTCCCTGTGGGATTTTCAATTCGGCGAGCTGAACCAGAATCCACCGCAAAACTCAGCCCATTGAAAATCACCGGTGCCCCCACAGGAACCGTCACTCGACCGACGTGATTCGCTGTGAGCACCCATTGATTCCCTAGATAAACGGCCGAGGCCCCACCCAAAGTTCCCACATTTGCAAAACCCGGATCATCGCTCGGAGCAGTCGTATTCCCTGAGCCAGTTCCAGATGAAATCGCAACCCCTTGAGCAGCAGTAAGAGATCCCAAGAGAATGAACAACGAACGCATGGTTAATTTTTACCAGTTATAAAGGTTTATTCAATTAAAACTTCAGTATAGGAAGAAGGCCTTTGGTCAGGTAAAATCTCCGCATGCATCGAATGAATGGCTTATTTGGAATCATTTTGGCAATTGGAGCCACTTGGATTATTACCCGAAGCATCACCACCACCGGAAATGCTCAAAGTCTTAAAATATCCGAGGCCGATTACGCCAGCGGGTCAAAACGCTTTGCTGCCGTTTCCCGCAAAGTCACCCCAGCCCTCAAAACCGCCTTCAAAGAAAAAGGCCTCGCCTGGGGTTCCCCAATCTTTATTCGCGCTTTTAAGAAAGAGCGAACCCTCGAAGTCTGGGTCCAGAAGAAGACCAAGTTCGTCCTTTTCCGAACCTACCCTATTGCCGGAGCTTCCGGAAAACTTGGCCCAAAGCTCCGCGAAGGCGATCGTCAGGTTCCCGAAGGATTCTACTTCGTCAAGCCGAGCCAAATGAATCCGCAAAGCAATTTCCACCTCGCTTTCAACATCGGCTATCCTAACTCCTTCGACAAAGCCCACGCTCGGACTGGAAGTTTCATCATGGTCCATGGCTCCAATGTCTCGATCGGCTGCCTGGCCATGACTGATGAGAAGATCGAAGAAATCTACACTCTCGCCAACTCCGCTCATCAGGGCGGCCAATCTTTCTTTCGCATTCACCTCTTCCCATTTCACCTGACCGCCGAGAACCTCGCCAAGAACACCGCCAACAAATGGCACTCATTTTGGAGCAATCTCCGCGAGGGTTACCAATTGTTCGAAGACAAAAAGACTCCTCCAAATGTCACCGTGAAAGGCAAGCGATATCACTTTGAGTGATTATTTGAAGCTCGTCTTATCAATCCCTCTTACTAGTTTCTCCTCGTTCATTCACCCTGAATCATGAAAATTGCACTCCTTCTACTGGGGCTTGCTTCGGCCTGCCTTGCCCATCCTATCGAATATCACAACGACCCCTTCCGCCAAATGGAAGAGGTCTGGCCCACCCCTACCGAATCGAGAATCGCCTCCGGTGCTCCCGGACCAAAGTATTGGCAGCAGCAAGCCGACTACGACCTCAAGATCTCGCTCAACGAGAAAGAGAACATCCTCACCGGAAGTGGACACGTCATTTACCATAACAAATCTCCCCACACCCTGAGCTATCTCTGGATTCAACTCGACCGTAACAAGCACTCACCCGCATCCCTCGGCCACCAAAGCAGCGAAGCCCCCCAATTGGGCCAAATGCAATTCGACTCCTTCGAATCACTTCTTCTCAAAGAGACCTTCGATGGCAGCTTCCAAATCGACAGCCTCACTGATGACGCTGGTAAAGAACTCAAATACCGCATCGTCGACACCATGATGCGCATCGACCTCCCTCAGGCTCTCAAGCCCAAACAAAAATTCACCTACCGCATCGCCTGGCACTACACCATCACCGACTCCCGCACCTCGTGGGGACGAAGCAACATGGAAAAGTTCAAAAAGGGCGGCAAGATCTTCGAAATCGCCCAATGGTTTCCCCGCATTTGCGCCTATACCGATGTCCGTGGCTGGCAGAATAAATCCTTCCTCGGCCGTGGTGAATTCGCGCTCGAATTCGGAAATTACAAGGTCGCCATCACCGCTCCCGATAACCACATCGTCACCGCGACCGGAGAACTCAAAAATGGAAAAGACGTCCTAAAACCCGACTGGCAGAAACGCCTGAAAGAAGCCGAGTCAGTCAAAGACCCGATGTTCATCATCACCCCAGAAGAAGCCGCAGAGAACGAGAAAACAAAATCCACTGGCACCAAAACCTGGGTCTTTGAAGCAAAGAACGTCCGCGACTTCGCTTGGGCCTCTTCCAAGAAATTCATCTGGGACGCTGTCCGCCATAAGCTCACCACCAATCAAAAACCAGTCTGGGCCATGTCCTTCTACCCCAATGAAGCCGAGCCCCTCTGGAGCCAATATTCCACCCACGCCATCATCCACACTCTCAACGTCTACTCGCGCCTCACCTTCGACTACCCTTACCCCGTCGCTATTTCAGTCAACGGCCCCGTTTACGGAATGGAATATCCCATGATCTGTTTCAATGGTCCTCGCCCCGAAAAGGACGGCACCTATTCTGAAAGCACCAAAAACGGGCTCATCTCGGTGATCATCCACGAAGTCGGCCACAATTGGTTCCCCATGATCGTCAACTCTGACGAGCGCCAATGGAGCTGGATGGATGAAGGGCTCAACACCTTCCTCCAACTCCTCACCGAACAAGAATGGCGAAAAAACTACCCCTCCCGCGCCACTCCACGAAACATCATCAGATACATGACCAGCGGCAAGCAGCGCCCCATCATGACCAATTCCGAATCCATCCTTCAATTCGGCCCTAACGCATACAGCAAACCAGCCACCGGACTCTCGATTCTCCGTGAAACCATTCTAGGTCGCGAGATCTTTGACGATGCCTTCAAGGAATTTAGCACCCGCTGGATGTTTAAAAGCCCAGAACCCGCCGACTTCTTCCGCACCATGGAAGACGCAGCTGGAATCGATCTCGATTGGTTTTGGCACTCCTGGTTCTACACCACCAAACACGTAGACATCGCTATAACTTCCTTCGAACGGCACAAACTCGATCTCGGAGACCCCGACGAAAAGGCTCAGAATGCCAAGAAGCGAAAGAAAGAGTCCGAAGATAAAAACATCGCCGGTAAAGATCTAGATAACGTCCCCAAATACGTCGACGAAAACAAAGGCCTCAAAGATTTCTACGACAAAAAGAAAGCTCCAAAAGTCACCAACAAGCAACGCGCAGACTTCAAGAAAATGATCCGCGAGCTCAAGCCTCGCGAGCGACGCCTCCTTAAGACAAAAAAGAGCTTCACCGTAGCTCGCTTCGAAAACAAAGGCGGAGTCATCATGCCAATCCTCGTAGAACTTCACCTCGAAAACGGAAAAAAGGAAACTCATCACATCCCCGCCGAGATCTGGAAGAAAAACCATAAGGCGGTCGACAAGCTCTTCGTGACAGCAAAGCCAGTCGTGAAAATCGTCATAGACCCAAGTGAGCAAACTGCCGACGCCAACACCGCCAACAATGTCTGGCCACCCAAGATTCAAGAACAACCCATTTCTTTAGAGCCACAGAACAAGTCGTTCAACAACGAGATGAAAAAAGCCCAAGCTAAAAAAGCAGCGCAGGCTAAAAAGAAAGCGGCCGCAAAAAAGGCCGCTGACGAGAAAAAGAAAGCAGCGAAATAAACTTATTCATTCCGCAAACGGATCGCCTCACAAACTGCGGGGAAAAGCTGCTTCTTTCGTGAAACCACTCCGGGAGAAGCGAACTCATTGGTCCCGAGACGATCAAATGGGAGCTTCGCGAGAAGAGACTCCTTTCCAACCGCCAAAAGGACACTGTCATGCCGACTAATATCGGTCACCAGAATCGCACAAAGGTCGTAGGTCTTCTCGTGCCTTAAGCGCTTCAATTCTTCAAGAAGCTCCTCCTTCCTTTCCGTCAAGCCCTTCATGCTTGTCTCTTCAACCTGTGACAAACTCAGAAACACCCCTTCTTCGTTAAATTCTTTGCGATCAGTTCCCACAATCGCCCGTGCGTCAGCATGCAAAAGCAATGAGCCGGAGGCAAAGAAGCTCTCTGCAAACTCATCCGCATTCACCTCTGCCAGACTAGATAACCAACTCAGCATTTCACGATCCACATCAGTGCTCGTAGGCGAGGTCAGATTCAGAGTATCCGAAACCAAACCCGCACACAGACAAAGCGCCACTGCCGGATTAGGCTCTAGATTTTTCTCCCGAAATCTCCGTGCCACAATCGTCGAAGAACTGCCAACCGGCTCGTTAATAAAACGCACCGGATCACGAGTCACCAAATCTCCCGAAAGCCGGTGGTGATCCAAAATCTCCACCACTCTTGCCTCTTCCACTCCCTTAACCGCTTGCGAAAACTCGTTGTGATCCACCAGCGACAACTTAGTTCGTGGAGGATCCACCAAATCAGATTTTGAGAAAACTCCCATCAAACGACGGGTTCCCGCCTCTACCACTGGAAAAAGATCCTGCCCAGAGGACGCCACTTTTCCCATGAAGCGGCTCGCGACTTGGTTCGAAGCTAGAGAAAGAAAATCCTCACTAATAATGTTCCGCACCTTCCGTGCACAAAGAGCCAACTTCACTGTCGTAGCCGTGTCATGTGGACTGCAAAGTACGATCATCCCAGCCTCCTTCGCTCGCTCCGCAATCTCTGCACTGAGCTGATTACCACCAGTCACCAAGAGCGCTCTCACCCCAAAATCCACTGCTTGCTGGTGCACAAAAGGCCGATCTCCACAAATTACCAAATACTTCCCGACATTTCCTTCTACCTTTGCCGAGGCCAAGCGACGACCCACCGTATCCTGACTCGAAGCCCCCACCATCATGATGAGATCCTCCTCCTCAGATGGTGCCTCGGCACCAAAGTCAGAACTAGCCCCTAATGTCGCTCCAATGTTCTCCAGACTTGCATGAAGCAACTTCACATCACGCCCGTCTGTTGCCGCTGGTAAAAGAAGCTGCAAAAGATCGAGGAAGTGCAGCAAACCTCGTACTTCACCCCCATTATTCAGAACCGGCACCGCTCGCACCCCGTGATCCACCATCAAACGATAAGCCATCAAGAAAGTGTCATCCTGCCTCACTGCCACCACACTCTTCCGACAAATCGATCCCGCCGTCGGACGAACATCATCCACCAACTTTGGCGCAGGCAGCCCAGCCTTCTCCAAAACAATTTTCACCCGCGGTGGCACTTCGCCACAGCGAGCCGCTTCCACGTCTTCCCCCAAAGCTTGGAGATAGGCAGCATGACCAATCGCAGCGCAGATTGCATCTGCATCAGGATTCTGATGCCCTAGCACATACCAAGGCGGTGAAATCAGTCGATCAATAGCCACGCCAGAGAGTCAGTCCAAGTGCTAAGAAAACCAAGCCTACAATCACGCCCGCCAACGAAAGAGTCCGCCACCGTCCCGCACTCGCAGTCGCCCAATTCACTCCATCACGGAACAAATATGGCATCCCCACAAAGTAGAGGCCCTTAATAATCAGCAGGTAACAAAAAAGCGGCATCACAAATTGTAAGGAAGCCTCTTCAAAATCAGCCGCATAGAGCAAGGGAGCCGCCACCATCAAAAGACAAAGTCCCAAACCACGGACGAAGAGGAATTCACGCACATACATGATCATCCCAATACAAAAAAGCGGGACCGCAAACATGAGATACTTCTTAGCCTTGTTGAATTCCCCCAAATCCATCGAGAGCGCCGAAAGCATTCCCTTTCCCGGAGGAGCCACCAGCAACCAAAACCACACCATTCCAATCCCCATCAAATAAGTCCCAACCTGCGAGTTCCGGGGCAACTTCTTCGCAATCTCCATCGACCTCTCCGGCTTAAGCAACATTAAGCCATAAAGAACGATCAAGAAGAGCCCCAAAAGGAGCCCTGCGGTGCCTAGCGAAATTTCCTGATACGGATGGGGGCCGGGTTTCATGCGCCGCCAAGCTAGATTCCCCACCTCAGTGGTAAAGGCTTAAATCAGCTCTCCCCTAATGTATTTCGGGAGTCCCATACAGCGTATAGCCCGTAGAATCCTCGATCTTAATATCCAGCATCTCCCCGCTCATCCGCTCCGCATCCCCTTCAAAAATGACAATCTTGTTCTGACTCGTTCGCCCACAAAGCTTTTCCTTATTCGACTTACTCGGCCCTTCACACAGCACCCGCTGGATCGTCCCGATGAATTTCTCATTCTTCGCACTCGTCATCTCATTCTGCATTTTCAGCATTTCCTGATTCCGACGCTCCTTCGTCGCCTCATCCAACTGCCCCTCCATCTCAGCCGCCGGAGTATCCTTCCGCTTCGAGTAGCGAAAGATGAAGCTATTATCAAAGCCCACCTTCTTCATGCACTCCATCGTCTCCTGAAAGTCCTCCTCAGTCTCTCCCGGGAAACCAACAATCACATCCGTCGTAATCGCCAAATCAGGCCGCGCCGCCTTCATCTTCTCACAGATCGTCATGAACTTCTCGTTCTTATACGGACGCTTCATCAGCTTCAGAATCCGATCACTCCCGCTCTGCATCGGAAAGTGAATGTGCGAGCACAACTTTGGCAAATACGTAAAGGCCGCCACCAAATCATCGCGATAACCAATCGGGTGAGGACTCGTAAAGCGAATCCGCTCCAGCCCCTCCACCTCATGCACCGCCTCCAGCAGCTGCACAAACGGCGACTTCCCATCCACAATCGGAAACTCCGTCCGACCATACAAATTCACAATCTGCCCCAGTAAAGTCACTTCCTTCACCCCCTTCGCCACCAAACTCTTCACCTCCTCCACAATATCCGCAATCGGCCGCCCTCGTTCCTTTCCACGCGTATCCGGAACAATGCAAAACGAACACCGCATATTACATCCCTGCATAATACTCACAAAGGCCTTCGCCTGCTGTACCTCCTTCGGAATGTGATCCTTAATCGTATTCTGACTTCCTTCCTCATCATCCGTATCCACTACCCGAGCCGAGATCACCCGATCCAAGTTCACCTTCACAATCTCATCTTCTACCCGCCCCGTCACCATCTCAGCTCCGACTTCATCCATCCGCGTCTCCAGCCGACGGCTCAAGATCGAATCCACATAGTCAAACACCCGGTGATACTTCTGCGTGCCCACCACCAAATCCAAATGCGGCACCCTCTTAAAAAGCTCCTCCCCTCGGCTCTGCGCCATGCACCCCATAAAACCAAAAACCACATGCTCCCGCTGCTCCCGATACTTCCCCATGATTCCCATCTTCCCCAAAGCCTTTTGCTCCGCCTGATCACGCACACTGCACGTGTTAATCAGGATTGCATCAGCATCCTTTTCGTCGGTAGTAAGAGTATAACCTCTCTCAGAAAACGTCTGAGCAACCTGCTCAGAATCACGTTCGTTCATCTGTCACCCATAAGTCTTAATAAACACCTTTGGCATTGCAGGACCCGCTTACCTCTCATCCCCCCTTTTGCCAACTCCGAAGTCACCTCCCCATTCGGATCTTTGAATATCTTCTCTTTGCCGAGCAATAGCTGAGTTCCTACTTCAAAAATAACTCTAAGAAGTTGACGATCAATCATCTATGGTAATAATCAGTTAATGGGGGTAGCAAGCGCCACGAGAATCGGATTTCTCACTGACGACCCTGAGAGAAGAACAAAAGTAGCGATCATCGATTCAGCTCGGCGTCGCTGGACCTACGCGGAAATCCTGCAAGCATTTGGCTCGATCCCGACCAAAGACCTTTCAGGTTGTGTCGCTGTTCTTGTAGAAGATCCGCTCCTCTCTGGCATCGTTTCCTGCGCTGTGATGGAACACTGCACATGTGTTCCATTAGACCCCAATTTGGCTCCTTCCGAGCTAGAAGCTCGAATCAAACTTCTAGGAATTAGGTCCATCATATCCGATCGCAAACACTACCTCGATATCAAGAACCTCTCATGGGTCACAGTCAAACTGGAAGAAAGAACCCTCACATGGCAGGGTGAATTTAGTCCAGGACGCGCCTCCTCAGCAGCCCTAGTCCTCATGACCTCGGGATCTACTGGAGTCCCAAAGCTCGTCAACCTCTCTCACGAAAATCTCATTCATTCCATTGGCTCCATTATTGAATCAATCGGACTCACTGAATTAGATCGTGCGATCAACCTCCTTCCCATGTCTCACATCGGCGGGCTTGTTGATCTTTTTCTAGCTCCACTCATATCGGGCGGATCCATTGTTTTTTCCGAAGACAAAAATCCTGACGCGATCCTTTCGCTCCTTGCTGAAGAAAAAGTGACCTGGCTTCAAGGCGCTCCAGCCATCCTTCAGAACCTTCTCCGAGTTAAAAAAACGCAGCTCAAAACCAATCTTCGTATCATCCGCTCAGTTTCGGCACCTCTGTCTCACCAGCTCTTTGAGCAGCTTACCAAGACTTTTGGCGTTCCCGTCATCGAAATATACGGCATGTCGGAAACCGCCGGAGTCATCACTAGTAATCCACTCCCGCCCGCCGAGCAAAAGCTTGGCTCGGTAGGCAAAGCCGTGAATTGCGAAGTGACCATCCGAAATGACAATGAAGTCTGGGTCAGTAGTAATAGCCTTTTCTCCGGCTATCCTAATGACGAAGACAACCAAGGCCTTTGGGATGGACGAGCATTCTTCACCGGAGACCTCGGATACCTAGACCAAGATGATTACCTCTTTCTCACTGGTCGAGCGAAAGAGCGAATCAATCGTGGAGGGCAAAAAATTGACCCACGTGAAATCGATCAGACCGTAGAATCATGGGACGAAGTTCGAGAGGCTGCCAGCTTTGGCTTCCCGCACCCCACTCTCGGTCAAGAAGTCGGACTCGCCATCGTTCTAGAAGCTGGGACTAATCTCTCTGATGAAAAAATTCGAGAGCGCCTTACCAAGCTCATTGCAAATTACAAACTCCCAAAACGACTCATCCGGCTAGAGAAACTTCCACGAAATCAAGGAGGGAAACTCCAACGTCATCTCTTATCTGAGATTCCACAAAGTAAGATTCCTTCGTCTTCTTCACACCAAAGCACGACCGAACGAAGGCTGATCCCTCTTTGGTGCAATGCTCTCTCCTTAGATGATACTTCCAACGACGCGGACTTCTTTGAGCAAGGAGGCGATTCACTTAGTGCCACCTCATTTCTACTCGCTGTCGAAAAAGAGTTTAAGATCTCTCTTATTGATTTCATTTTCTATGAGAACGCGACCATTCAAGGAGTGGCTCGCGCAGTCGAAGGACAGCTTACTTCTTCCCATAGAAAGCTGGATCGTAAGCCTGATTTCCCTCCCAGAATCCAACGCAAACTTCTCCGCTTTCTATCCTCATGGCCTGGAACGCCTCCTTTTGAAGGCTCTTACGCCAGAGTTGATCCAGAGGCCGATTCCTCACTCCCGATTCTCTTTTGGTGCTCCAATAGCTATAAAGAATGCGACCTCGTCTCAACAAATGCCAAAGACATCGTCCAACTCGTCTCTCTCCGTACCCTTCACCATATTCAACACAAGAAGCTTCGTAACTATCGACGCGTTGCTCAAATTTACGCAGACGAGCTTGAACGAATCCAGCCAGAAGGCTCATTCAACCTCGGGGGATTCTGTGAAGGATCTCGTCTCATGGTCAACACAGCCAGGGTTCTTATTGCAAGAGGTCGTGAAATCAGACTCCTCTTTCTTTATGACCACATTCTCGAAGAACCCTTCCCTGCACATGTTGCAATGATCTACTCCACTGGGTGGAAAAACTACCCTCTCGATCTCTACGCATCCATCGAACAAAGATGGAGAAAAATTTTCCAAAATCGCTTCGGCCTTCTCACGAAACAAGGCCGACACTCGGGTGGACTATCAGAGGAATTCCAAAAAAAATTCCGTTCCTTCTTAGCGGAACAACTCGATTACTCAAACCTCCCCATATTGGATAACGCCCCTCAGCCCCCTCCTTCCCGACAAGACCTCAGTTACTCGCTCAAGCTATGCTCAAAACTCCCGAAGCTCATTAAAACCAATCAGATTTACCCCGTATCGGTCCTGATTAAAAACGAAAACGAGACGCCCCTCCCTGCCAATATGGGCTTCGTTCTCCATGCTCGCTGGGTTGACATCCACGGAGAACGAAAACCCAGCCCTCCCATGTTCACTGAGCTCCCTCATGATCTACCCCCAGGGCAAACCATTGAACTCGAGATCGCCATCATCGCAGCAAAGAAAAATCGCTTCTACCAAATACAAATAGCCTTAATCGAGGAAGGCTGGGAATGGCCAAAACGGAAACTTGCACAAGCTCATCACCAATGGTTTTTCACTCGCTAATTACTAATCCAAAATCTAGAAAAAAATATCATGTTCAACGCTAACACCAGATCACCCTACTACGAAAGTCTTCGCACCGCGATTACGGCCCTAGGAGGAATGGATAACGCTCACCTACACCTCGATCGCGCAGGGACCTATGACGATCATTACTTCACTGAGGCAAAACTAAACCTCTCGCAAAACAACCACATTTCACTCCATAAAAAGCATGCTTTGATTGCTAAAGTTCATAGCGGCCCAGCCTATGAAACTGAAAATTTGGAAATGCGTGTTTCGTCCGTTCTTGAAACCATGATCGAACTCGGCACCCGTCGAGCTGACACTATGGTCGACGTCACACCTGACTGCGTTGGCCTCAGCGCCCTTCGCACACTCAACAAAATCAAACAAGACTTCGCCGGACGTATCGAATTAAACACCGCCTCATACACCCCCCTCGGATTTTCAGATGACCAACCCCAGATGTGGGAAACTTTCGAGCAAGGCGTCTCCGAAGCCAACTTCATCGGCGCTCTCCCCGAAGCCGACGACACTCACGACTACCCCGACCACATCGGCTTCATGGAGCATTGCAAACGCGTCCTCGAACTCGCTACCAAGCACGGTAAGATGCTCCACATTCACACCGACCAGCGAAACGACCCGCGCGAATCCGGAACCGAGCAAGTCATCGAAGCCGTAAAACGATATGGCGCACCTAGCTCAGAAGACGGAGAACCAAAGGTCTGGGTCATCCACATGGTCTCCCCTACAACCTACGACGAAGCTCGCTTTGAAAAAATGACTCAAGATCTTGTCGAACAAAATATCGGGGTCATTTGCTGCCCCTCTGCCGCCGTCGGCATGCGACAACTCCGCTCACTTCAAACACCATCAGACAACTGTATTCCACGCGTCCTTGAACTCCTCGCCTCCGGGGTCCGAGTCAAGATTGCTTCCGATAACATTGCCGACATATGCTCTCCTAGCACCACCGCTGACTTAATCGATGAACTCTTCGTCCTCTCTGCGGCCATACGCTTCTACCACGTAGATATTCTCGCACACCTCGCAGCGGGGAAGCGCCCCACGCCCGACCTGGTCAAACTCATCAAGGAACACTTAGAACAAAACAAGCAGGAGATCGACCGAGTTATTAATCACTACAATGCCTAATTGGTTTAAAAAAATTCTTAGCGGACCCTCTCAACTACCCACCGTCCACTCCAACCTTTTTCCGAACGATCGTCAGGAATTCTATGACGATCCATACCCATATTACGAAGCCCTTCGGAAGGATCACCCCTTCTACCGAGTCCCAGATGGCGCTTGGGTTCTTTCCCGTCACGCCGATATCAAAGCCGCTCTCAACCATCCTTCCCTAGGAAATCGGCCATCCCGCTTCTCCACTCTAAACTCAAGTAAAAGCGACCGCTACGTTTGCGCAAATCTCGCAAACAACATTATGCCATTTCTCGATGGCATCCCGCACAAAGAACAACGCCGACAAGTCGCCCGCATCTTCCAAAAAGAAGTCAAAGCCTTCACCCCTCGACTCGACGACCTCGCTACCACTGCAGTCACCGAGCTTGGCTCCGAATTCCAAGTCATCGCCGACTTTGCACACCCCTTCGCAATCCAGATGATCTGCGGGATCCTCGGGATCCCCATCGATCCCCGCCTCCGCCAATGGAGCAGCTCCTTCTTCCATCTCTTCACAAAAATCCCCACCGTAGAAATCCGTAGTGAAGTCGACCTCCACCTCACTGAATTCCGAGACTGGATCCGCAGCTGCTTCCTTGCGCCAAATCCGACCGGCATCCTTGCCGCCCTCCAAGACCTCATCACTTCGCAGCAAATCTCCGAAGCCGTCGCCATCGACACCCTCATTCTCCTCTTCGCCGATGGACTCGAAAACGTCGACTCCGGTATCGGCAACGCCCTCTTCTCATTCTCAAAACATCCCGAGCAATGGCACAAACTTCGCCAAGACCCAGCTCTCGTTGAATCCGCTGTCGCTGAGATTCTCCGCTTCGAGTCCCCCGCCCAATACATCGCCCGCACCTGTCTCGAGGACTTCGAATGGCAGGGACATTCCTTCAAAAAAGACCTTACCGTCATCCTCCTTCTCGCCTCCGCCAATCGCGATGAAGAAGCCTTCCCAAACGCCGATCACTTCGATATCTCCCGCCCCTCCTGCTCCCACCTTTCCTTTGGCCACGGCAAGCACTCCTGCCTCGGAGCTAAGCTCGTCGAACTTGAACTTGCCGCCATCCTCACCGCCCTCTCCCATAAATTCACAGCCATCGAACTCATCGGGGAACTCTCCTGGCAAACCCGCACCGGCCATCGATGGATGCAAGAAGCCACATTCCGCGGACATTCCTAACGGCCATCAAAAGCCTCCCTATGCCTCTGCCTAAGCTCCCCGCCCCCACCCAAAGCCCCCCTCAACCAAGCCCCAAAAACACCTCTGCTGCTCCGCTGCTCCGCTGCTCCGCGTGAGGCTCCCCCCTCAACCAAGCCAAATTGTCCATTCTGCATTCGTCCATTTGTCCATTAATTAAGCATTCCCCAATTATCACCTTTCCTGTATCTTCTCAGTCGTGCCCACCCAAACCGACATCGAACTCGACTCCTTCATCGAGTTCATGACCACCGAGAAAAACTCGTCTCCCAAGACGCTCGAAAACTACACCCTCGCCCTCCGCGTCTTCCGCGAGTTCCTCGGCGACAAATTCTCCAAATGGCGCGACCTCACCCCCGACCACTTCCGCGCCTACCTCTTTCAACTCCAAAAAGACGGCCTCGCCCGCTCCACCGTCCGACTCCGCTTCGCCGCCTACCGCTCCTTCTACAAATTCCTCGTCCACCGCCGCGGCTACCCAAAAAGCCCCGTCGCCGAAGTCGAACTCCCAAAAGCCGACAAACCCCTCCCCGTCGTCCTAACCCTCCCCCAGATCGAAGAACTCCTTGAACTCCCCATGAAAAGCGAGCTCCAAGGCCAAGCCCCCCTCTGGATGCGCGAACGAGACGCCGCCATCCTCGAACTCTTCTACTCCACCGGCCTCCGCCTCGCCGAACTCGCCTCGCTCGACGTCCACAGCATCGACACCGCAAACGAAACCGTCCGCGTCATCGGAAAAGGCTCCAAAGAACGCCTCGTCCCCATCGGCTCCCACGCCATGACCGCCCTCCAAAAATACCGCAGCGCCGCCGAAGTCCACCAAGGCCCCCTCTTCCTCTCAAAACTCCGCAAACGCCTCTCCACCCGCTCCCTCAATTCGGTCCTCAAAAAATACCTCGCCGAGTCCAGCATCCCCTTCAACGTCACCCCCCACAAACTCCGTCACTCCTTCGCCACCCACCTCCTAGACCACGGCGCCGACCTCCGCTCCGTCCAAGCCCTCCTCGGCCACGCCTCCCTCTCCACCACCCAGATCTACACCCACGTCACCAAAGAACGCCTCCGCGACGCCTACAACGACGCCCACCCACGCGCAAAGTAACCCCCCCCTCAAGGAGCGCGGGCGTCCCGCCCGTATCCCCCCAACCAAGCCTCTCCCAATCGTCCAATCGTCCATTCCACAAACTCATGTCCGGCAAACACTCCCTCACCTCAAAACACATCCAAAACGTCCTCCAAGGCCGCTCCCTCCAAGACCTCATCTCCCAACTCAATCCCACCATTGATAATCTCCCAAAAAAACTCCCCACCTCCTCCAAAACCACCCTCCAAAGAGTCGAAAAAACCTGGCAACACCTCGGAGAAAAAAACCAATCCTCCAAAGCCATCCTCCTCAACCCCGCCGACCTCGAAGCCTACCAAGGCAACATCGAAAACCTCATCGGCACCCTCAAGATTCCCCTCGGCATCGCCGGTCCTCTCCGCGTCAACGGCCTCTTCGCTAAAGGCGACTACCACATCCCCATGGCCACCACCGAGGCCGCCCTCGTCGCCAGCTACCATCGCGGCGTCTCACTCATCACCGAAGCCGGCGGCTGCTCCGCTATGGTCCTCATCGAGTCCGTCAACCGAGCCCCCTCCTTCTCCTTCGCCAACCTCGCCGAAGCCGGACAATTCGTGATGTGGGCCATGTCCCAATTCGAAACCCTCCAGCAAGTCGCTCTCACCACCACCTCCCACGGCCAGCTCGTCGACATCGGCACCACCATCGAGGGCAACCACGTCTACCTCAACTTCGACTTCCACACCGCCGATGCCAGCGGCCAAAACATGGTCACCATCGCCACCCAAGCGATCTGCGATCACATCCTCGAAAACTCTCCCGTCACCCCACAAAAAACTTACGTCGAAGCCAACCTCTCCGGGGACAAAAAAGCCTCCGCTCGCTCCTTCACCACCGCTCGTGGGAAAAAAGTCACCGCCGAGGTTTTCCTCCCCGCCGACCTCGTTCAAAAACGCCTCCACTGCTCGGTCGATGACATGTGCGACTACTGGCGCACCTCCGCGATCGGCGGCGTCCTCAGCGGAACCATCGGAATTCAAGGCCACTTTGCTAATGGCCTCGCCGCCCTCTACCTCGCCACCGGCCAAGACGTCGCCTGCGTCGCCGAATCCGCCGTCGGCGTCACCCGATTCGAAAAATCAGATAACGGCGACCTCTACGCCGCCGTCACCCTCCCCGGTATCATGGTCGGCACCGTCGGCGGAGGCACCGGACTCCCCACTCAAAATGCCTGCCTCCAACTCATGGGACTCGCCGGACCAGACCACGCCCGCGCCCTCGCGGAAGTCACCGCCGGTCTGATCCTCGGAGGAGAACTCTCCATCATTGGAGCCCTCGCCGCTGGACACTTCTCCCGCGCACACAAAAACCTCGCCCGAGGAAAACATTGACTCAGTCGATGATCCAAAACACACAATCGATTGGGTGAATTTTAAAAACTCTCCTATCGTCCCGACATGCGCTGGTGGACATACCAAAAAGAACGCTTCCCAATCGGAGCCAACGGACTACTCGTTGCCGCCTTCAGTTCCTGTGCCGTTCTCTATTCTTCCTTTCTAAGTAACGGGCCTGCTCCAACCCTCCCGATGTTTCTCGTCGCCTTCGCGACCTGCTTCATTTTCTTCCTCCAACTCCGCATCGCAGACGAGTTCAAGGACGCCGAGGAAGATGCCAGATACCGCCCCTACCGCCCCGTCCCTCGCGGCCTCATCTCTCTCCGTTCACTTGGCGTCGTCTTCGTCATCGGCGCCATCATCCAGCTCGCCCTCGCACTTTGGTTTTCTCCCCCCCTCATCATCGCGCTCGTTCTGGCTTGGGCTTATCTCGCTCTAATGAGTGTCGAGTTCTTCTGCCGCGATTGGCTCAAAGCACGCCCCATCACCTACCTCTGGACCCACATGCTCATCATGCCCATCGTGGATTTTTACGCCACCGCCACTTATTGGCAACCCACTCTCGGCACCGCTCCCACCGGCCTCATTTGGTTCCTCGCCGCCAGTTTCTGTAACGGCCTCGTGATCGAACTCGGCCGTAAAATCCGCCTCCCAGAAAACGAAGAAAAAAGCGTTCCCACCTACAGTAAGCTATGGGGCGAACAACGAGCCGCATGGATTTGGATCGCCTGCATGGTCGCCACCTTCCTCTTCGCCTTCGTCGCCGCTTGTCACATCGGCACCCACTTTCACACCTCCCTCATTCTCGGTCCCGCTCTCGGACTCAGCATCCTTCTCTGGCAACCCGGAAAACGAATGGAACTGATCGCCGCCCTCTGGACGCTTCTCCTCTACCTCACTCTCGGAATCCTCCCCCTCTTGCTAAAATGATCATCGAAGCCCTCCACTGTAAACCGACTGATCCCATCGGAGGAAAAGCTCTCGCCTTGGCTCAACTCAGCCAAGCCGGATTCCACATTCCCTCGTGGTTCGCCATCGCCGAGGGCTCCTATGAACTCACTGATCTTAACGGCCTCTACGCCGTTCGCTCTTCCGCCATGGCCGAAGACGGCGCCGATCATTCTTTCGCCGGACAATTCGAAAGTTTTCTCAATGTCACCCCGCAAGACATTCCCTCCCGCATCGAGGAGGTTCGACACTCCAAGTCAGCCGATCGTGTCGCCGCCTACAGTGAAACCCGATCCGTCACCTCAGGTTCCGGTGTCGCCGTGATCGTTCAAGAAATGGTCGATGCCCAATTCGCAGGCGTCGCCTTCGGAGCCGACCCCGTCACTGGAAACCGCGACCTCTGCCTCGTCTCCGCCGTCGAAGGTCTCGGCGAATCCCTCGTCTCCGGTGAAGCCGATTCCCACGACTGGAAAGTCCATCGCAATGGAAAAATCGAAGGCGACAGCGCCCTCCTCTCAAAAAACCAAATCAAAGAAATCGCGACCCTCTGTCGCCGTTGCAACTCCCACTTCAAACGACCTCAAGACATCGAATGGGCCATCGATCAAAAAGGCATCCTCTGGCTTCTCCAAAGCCGCCCCATAACCACCCTCTCAAACCTCACCGATCCCTCCGACGAACTCATCGTCTGGGACAATAGTAATATCGCCGAAAGCTACGGAGGCGTTACCACTCCCCTCACCTTCTCCTTCGCTTCGCGCATCTACGAGCACGTCTACCGCGAGTTCTGCAAACTCCTCGGCGTCCCCAAATGGAAGATTGAAGCGAACGATTCGGTCTTCCCCAAAATGCTCGGCCTCATCCGCGGTCGCACTTATTACAATCTCGTCAGCTGGTATCGCGTCCTCGCCCTCCTCCCCGGTTTCTCTTCCAACCGCAAATTCATGGAGCAAATGATGGGAGTCAAAAAACCACTCCCTGACGAAATCGTCGAAAAAATCGTCGCCGAAAACACCACCACCAAATGGCGCGACCGCCTCGCTCTCACTAAGACCTCCTTCGGACTCATCCGCAGCTTCCTCGGTCTCAATAAACAGATTGAAAAATTCAACCAACGCCTCGATTCCGCCCTCGCACTCTCCCGCCCTCTCACTGAAATGCGCAGCGAGGAACTCGTCGCCCATTACCAAGAACTCGAAAGCCAACTCCTTCGCCGCTGGGACGCCCCACTCGTGAATGACTTCTTCGCCATGATCTTCTTCGGGCTCCTCGGTAAAATTTCCGATAACCCCAACGCCCTCCTCCAAGACACCGGAGACATAATTTCCGCCCGCCCTCCTCGGCTCATTAAAGAAATGGCAGAAATCGTCCGGCACCACCCCAAGCTCGCCAAACTCCTCGCGGCCCCCGACACCTCCGTCGCTCTCAAAAAAGACGCCCTCTCAAAAATCCCGAAGCTCCAACATAAATTCAACGATTACCTGGCCGAGTTCGGCGACCGTTGCCTCGAGGAACTCAAACTCGAAAGCCCCACCGTCGTCGATGACCCCGCCCCTCTCCTCACTTCCATCGGCGGCTTCGCCCTCCGCAAGCCATCCACCCCTCAACCCACCGAAGAAGCTCCCGCCCTCTCCGGCTTCTTCAAAAATTGGATTCTCCGCAAAACCCGAAACCTCATCCGCAACCGCGAAAACCTCCGCTTCGAGCGCACCCGCGTCTTCGGCCGGGTCCGCCAGATCATGCGCGAACTCGGTGGACGCCTCACCGCCGATGGCCAGCTCGCACACTCCGATGACATCTTCTCCCTCAAAATTGAGGAAGCTCTCGATCACTCCACAACCAACGCACTGAAAGGCATCGTCACCGCCCGCCGCGAAGAATTCACCACCTACCACAACTCACCCGACCCACCGGATCGCTTCGCCGCTCGCGGCCCCATCCATCGCTCACACGATTTCACTGATGACCTCGACTCCTCCGATCAAAAAGGCGACCTCCAAGGCATCGGAGCCTGCGCTGGAGTCGTTCGCGGCCCCGTCCGCGTCGTCACCAATCCTCGCGAAGCCACCCTCCTCCCCGGAGAAATTCTCGTCGCCACCCAAACCGACCCCGGCTGGGTCGTCCTCTTCCCCGCCGCCTCCGGCCTCCTCGTCGAACGCGGCAGTCTCCTCTCCCACTCCGCCATCGTCGCTCGCGAACTACAACTCCCCTGCATCGTCTCCCTCAGCCACATCACCAAAACCCTGAAAACCGGCGACCAAATCGAAATGAACGGCAAAACCGGCCAAGTTACCCTTCTTAAAAAATCCTAAATTCAGAAACTCTAAACAAATTCAAAACCAGACAACCAAAACCCGACCGTAGCCGAAAGCTCCAGCTTTCAGTTCCCCGCCCTCAAACAAGCCCCCCAACTTCCGTGCCTTCCGCGTATTCCGTGGTTAAAAAAACACCCCCAACCCAAGCCCCCAACCAAGCCTTAAAAAAACTTACCACCTTCGCGCCTTAGCGGTTCAATCTCCCCTCAACCAGCCACCATGAAAACCGAAATCCAATCCCGCGCCGACTTCTCCCAAGTCCGCTACGGCCAATGCTGGGAAGACGCCGACATCCTCGTCTCCGCCCTCCAACCAAAAAACAAAAACTGCCTCTCCATCGGCTCCGCCGGAGACAATTCCTTCGCCCTCCTCGCCGCCGGAGCCTCCCACGTCACCGCCGTCGAAATGAACCCCGCCCAAATCGCCTGCATCAAACTCCGCAAAAACGCCTACCTCAATCTCCCCTACGATGAATTCCTAAAAACCGTCCTCACTTCCACCGGTAAATTCGAAAACTACTTTCAACTCTTCCGCACCGGCGTCCTCCCCCTCGCCCACAGCAAAAAACGCATTACCGAACTCCTCCAACCAAAGTCCCAAGCCGAACGCGAATCCTTCTACCAAAACACCTGGAACAACCGCCGCTGGCGTCTTATCTTCAAGGCCTTTTTCTCCCGCTTCACCATGGGCCGCCTCGGCCGAGACCCCGCCTTTTTCGATTACGTCGAAGGCTCCGTCGCCGACCGCATCCTCACCCGCACCAAACACGCCCTAACCACCCTCAATCCATCTCACAACCCCTACCTCAACTACATCCTCACCGGAACCTACGGAAAAACTCTCCCCCTCGCCCTCCAACCAGAATCGTACGATAAAATCCGTACGGCCCTCCAAGAAAACCGCTTCACCATCATCAAGTCTCCAATCGAAGAAGCCCTAGACTCCGAAAAATACGACGCCTTCAACCTCTCCGACATCTTCGAATACATGAGCGAAGAATCCACCGCCACCCTCCTCGAAAAAATTGTAGGCGCCTCCAACCCAAAAGCCCGCCTCGCCTACTGGAACATGCTCGCCCCTCGCGAATCCAACTCCCAACACATCACTCCTCTCCCCGCAGAATCACAAACCCTCTTCCTTCAAGACCGCGCCTTCTTCTACTCTCGCTTCATCGTCGAAGAAGTCCTCTCTCACCCCTAACCACAAATGCCCTCCTCGGAACTCAAACGCAAAGCGGTCCATCTCATCATGGGCATCTTCTGCCTCACCCTCCCGTGGATCTTTTCCTCCCCCTCGCAAGTCGATCTCCTCGCCCTCATCTCCGTCTCTCTCCTCCTCGCCATCCGTTGGTTCAAACCCGCCCTCGGCCAAATCCTTCACTCCGTAAAACGCCTCTCTTTCGGCGAACTCCTCTTCCCCGTCGGCGTTGCCATCGTCTTCCGCCTCGCTAATGGAGATCTCTCCACCTACCTCCCAGCCATCGCCGTCCTCACCTTCGCCGATACCGCCGGTGCCCTCATCGGAAAACGTTTCGGCAAGCATCACTATCGCACCAACGCCGGCACAAAATCGCTCGAAGGTTCCCTCGCCGTCTTCCTAGTCACCTTCCTCATCCTTCTTGTCTCAGGCATCAGCCAAGACCCACTTACCAACGTCCTCATCGCCATCGTCGTCGCCCTTGTCGCCACCATGGCCGAGGGCATCCTCGGAGCCGGGATCGACAACCTCGTCCTCCCCATCGCTGTTGCCGCTCTCATCTTCTTCCTCCGCGATCTCACCTGGAATGACCTCCTCCTCCGCATCAGCCTCATCGCAGCTCTCAGCCTCATTCTTTTCGCGGTCCGCCGACTCACCAGCCTCAATGGTGGCGGCCTCCTCAGCGCCACCGTTTTCGCCTACCTCTGCTTCGCCCTCGGCGGACCAAAATATCTCATCGCACCCTCCCTCCTCTTCCTCATTCATCTCGCAACCACCTACCGCTATTCCGCACTCTCAAAAATGGAGCACAGCGCCGACAGCATCGCCGCCATCGCCCTCCCGGGACTCGTTTGGGTCACCTTGAAAACAAGCTCAGATCTTCCCCCTGAGGTCTGCTTCCACGGCTTCACCCTCACCCTCATGGCCCAAGCCGCCTTCCTCCACTCGGTCACCCGCGCACACCTTCAACTCCCCACCGGCCTCCCCCTCGGAGCGGTCAAAATCATCATCGTCGCTCTCTCCTGCTTCCAATGGTGGCTCATTCCCATCGCCACGATTCTCCTCATCATCACGATCCCTTTCACCGGCTCACTCAAACGACCCGAACAAGCGCTCCTCGCCTTCCTCTTCTCACTCCTCGCCCTCATCCCATGACCAAGCCCGACCATCGTCTCAACGACCACCTCAAACTCTGGTGGACAAATCCACCCACCTACCAAGACCATAAAATCGGCTCCTTCGGCGTCCCCACAAGCCAAGCCGGCATCACCGCCGCCGAGGCTCACCTCCGCACCCAAGGCTGCACCCTCGCCATCGCCCCTATGGAAGGCAACACCTGGCGCACCCACCGCGCCGTCATCGAATCCGATGGCTCTCCTCCCTTCCTCTTAGAACCCACAGCCCCACCCGAAACCGCCAAACTCCTCCTCCACTCCGGCTACCAAATCCTCGCAAAATACACCTCTTCCCTCATCGACCTCACCCAAGAATCCCCCAATCTCACCCGCCTCCAAAAACGCCTCTCAAAAGTCAATATCCGCCCTCTCAACCTCGCCCACCTCGAAGACGAACTCCGAGCCATCTACCAACTCAGTATCCGCACCTTCGTCGATAACTTCCTCTACACCCCCATTAGCGAATCCGAATTCCTCGCCCAATACCTCGCCTTCAAATCCCACCTCACCCCCGACTGCGCCTTCCTAGCCGAACAAGACAACCAACTTGTTGGCTTCGTCTTCGGCTACCCCGACCAAACCCGCTTCATCGTCAAAACCCTCGCCGTCCTCCCCGAACGCCAATACGCCGGACTAGGCACCCTCTTAGTCGAAAAAATCCAAGCCCGCGCCCACCAATCAGGCTTCACCCAAGCGATCCACGCCCTCCAACGCGAAGACAACCAATCCCTCCGCATCAGCACCCGCTTCCACGCCACCATCTTCCGCCGCTACGCCCTCTTTTCAAAACTTCTTCAGCCTCAACAAGGCGAACTATCGTAGCCCCAGGCACCGCCTAGGGTTTCTCCAACCACAAGCAACCGGGCAAGAATACAACTCCGAAAAGCCCTACCACCAACCCGCAGCCCACCACCAATCTCCGCAACTTGTCCGCCCATGAATCTCACCGAAAAGCTCACCACCCACGATTCATCCCAGATCGCCATCATCGACCCCACCCGCTCCATCACCTTCGGCGAACTCAACTCCCGCATCCAATCCGGCGCCAATCTCCTCCGCCAAAAAGGTCTCCAACCCGGCGACCCCGTCCTCGTCCTCCACCCCATCACCATCGAACTCTACGAGATCCTTCTGAGTTGCTTCCACGCCGGACTCACCGTCATCCTCGTCGATCCCGCCAAAGGCTCCGGCTTCATCAAAAAATGCCTCACTTGGCTCCCCCCAAAAGCCTTCATCGGCTCCCCCAAAGCCCAACTCCTCCGCCTCAAATACCGCGCCCTCAAAAACGCCTTCAACACCGGCCCCAAACTCCCCTTCACCCACCACTGGAACCCCAAACCCTCCACCAATTCTCCCGTCAACCTCTCCCCCGACGCCCCCGCCCTTATCACCTTCACTAGCGGAACCACCGGCACTCCAAAAGGGATCGTCCGCTCCCACGGCTTTCTCCTCGCCCAAGATCAAACCCTCGCCCCCAGCCTTAATCTCCAACCCGGGCAGATCGACCTCGTCACCCTCCCCGTCTTCCTCCTCTCAAACCTCGCTCACGGTGTCACCAGTGTCATCGCCGACACCGACCTCACCAAACCCGGCTTCCCCAACGTCCCCAAAATCCTCTCCCAAGTCCAACAACACAAGATCACCCGCGCCACTGCCTCCCCTGCTTTCTTCGAAAAAATGCCCGATGAATTCTTCGCCCCCCTCACCCAACTCTACACCGGAGGAGCCCCCGTCTTCCCCGACCTCCTCTCCCGCTTCCCCGAAAAATCACACGCCGTCTACGGCTCATCCGAAGCAGAACCCATCTCCCACTTCCACGGCTCCGATCTCACACCTGAGATCAAAAAAATCATCCTAAACGGCGGTGGTCTCCCCGCCGGAAAGCCCGTCTCCGAAATCTCCCTCCAAATCCTCAACGACGAAATCCTAGTCACCGGCGACCACGTCCTAAAAGGCTACCTCGACGGCTGCGGCGATTCCGAAACCAAAATCGAAATCGATGGCGAAATCTGGCACCGCACCGGAGATGCCGGCCGACTCGACCAAAACGGCAACCTCTGGCTCCTCGGCCGCCACGCCCACAAACACCAAGACCACTTCCCCCTCCAAA
Organism: uncultured Verrucomicrobiales bacterium; assembly: GCA_937928545.1. GTDB lineage: Bacteria > Verrucomicrobiota > Verrucomicrobiia > Verrucomicrobiales > Akkermansiaceae > SW10. The sequence continues at coordinate 29,008 of CALGJQ010000021.1, read as the reverse complement.
TCGAAGGCCCCGTCCACCTCCTCCACCCTAACGAACGCTGCGCCTTTTTCAAAGGAACCCTCTTCCTAGAAAACGACCTCAAAATCGAACTCCCCTGGGCCCCCATCGATCAAATCAAAGTCATCGACGAAATTCCCATGGACTCCCGCCACAACGCCAAGGTCGATACCGCTACTCTTTCTCAGTAATCTTAAGAACAATCGGACAATGATCCGAAGCCTCCTCCCCTTCGATCACTTTCTCCTCAAACGCGTAAGGCTTGAATCCCTTCGCAAAAAAGAAATCGATCTCGATCGTTGGCTTCACCGAAGGAAAAGTCTTCTTTCGCCCTTCCCTCAACATCTTCCACGAAGCCTTCTTCAAAAGCTTCAACGACTCGCTCTCTGGTTTCGCGTTAAAATCACCTGCCAAAATCACAGGACCATTCCTTTTGTCCAAGGCCTTCAAAAGCGCCGTGACTTGCCTCACTCGGATCTCTTCTTTCGTCCAATCGTTGTGAATGCTCACCACCGAAAATTTCCCGGGCCACTTCGGCGATTTCACCACAACTTCCAGCGCACATCGCGGCTCTGCGCCAGTCGGCAAAACATGAACCTGCGCTTTTTCAATCGGCAGCCGTGACAAAACCGCCAAGCCATATTCACCTCCCTGAAAATCCATAAACTTCCCAAAGCGGTGCTCCATTTTTAGAAGCCGACCCAGCTCTGCAGCCTGATCGACCGACCCACTCCGCTGACACTTTATGTCTACTTCCTGGAGCGTTACCACATCCGGATTCTCTGCCGCGATCACCTTCGCAATCCGCTCCAAATCCACTTTCCCATCCAGTCCAGCACCATGCTTAATATTGTAAGCCATCACCTTCAGTGGCCCACCCATCAAAGTTGACGGAAATAGTGCCAAAAGCAGCAAGAGAATCTTCATCACAATCATACGAGCACCCCTACACGATCATTACAAACCGCCTTAATCGTTTTTGTTAAAATTTGACAATGAAACTCTTTTTCGAATAATACTCCTAAGCGACACTTTCCCAATAACTTATGCCCCTTCTCCAGACATCCCCCCTCAAACACCCACCCGAACTCGACCCAAATTTCCTCCCCCCTTCATTCTGGCGAAAAGCCTTTACTGAAAAATGTCAATCTGAAGGCGGCCGAGACCTCCGCATCGCCATCATTCGACCCAACGGATCTGGCAACATTCATCAAGAAACAATCCTTTCCGGCACCGATGATTCGTCCGAGGCCCTAAACTTCCGCTTCATCGAACGCATTATCAAATTCCTCCTCTGGGGCCAGGGCGGCACTCGCGTGATCCTCGAAGACTCGCCAGCACTCGCCTCCAGCCTCGCCGACCAATACAAAGCCGGTGGAGCCCGCGCCTTCGATGCCGACTACTCAGAGCGATTCTACGGCGAGCCCCTCAGTATCGAATCAACCTCGTCCGCCAACTTCCCAACCCCCGATCCAGATCCCGAAAGAGAATCCACCATCGGCCTCAAAGGAAACCGCATTGGCTTTGACCTCGGCGGCTCCGATCGTAAATGCGCCGCTGTCATTGATGGCAAAGTTGTCTTTTCCGAAGAGATCACCTGGGACCCGTATTTCCAAAGCGACCCCGCATACCATCGCGCGGGCATCATCGATAGCATCCGCCGAGCCGCCGCACACCTTCCACAAGTCGATGCCATCGGCGGTTCCGCTGCCGGAGTCTATGTCGATAGCAAGGTCCGCGCCGCCTCCCTTTTTCGAGGCGTCCCCGATGAACTTTTCGCTGAACACGTTGAAAACATCTTCTTCGAAGTCGCTAAAGAATGGAACGTCCCCATCCGGGTCGTGAACGATGGCGATGTCACCGCCCTCGCCGGAGCAATGTCGCTCAATGATGGCTGCGTCCTCGGCCTCGCCATGGGCACCAGCGCCGCCGCCGGATATGTCGACGAAGAGTCCCGCATCACTTCCTGGCTTTCGGAACTCGCCTTCGTTCCCGTCGACTTCCAAGAAAACGCCGCCACCGACGAATGGTCCGGAGACCAAGGCTGCGCCGTCAATTATTTCAGCCAACAAGCCGTCTCCCGCCTCATCAAACCAGCCGGTCTCGACATCGACCCCTCTCTCGACAAACCCGAAAAGCTCGTCGAAGTCCAAAAGTTCATGGAAGCCGGTGACGACCGCGCCGCCTCCATCTACCGCACCATCGGCTCCTACCTCGGCTACGCCATCCCACAATTCGCCCGCTTTTATGACATCAAACATCTCCTCCTCCTAGGCCGAGTCCTCAGCGGAAAAGGCGGCGAGCTCATTATCTCAAAAGCCGAAGAAGTCCTCCGCGACGAATTCCCAGACCTCTCCCAAACAATCTCCCTCAGCACCCCCGACGAACAACTCAAGCGCCACGGCCAAGCCATCGCCGCCGCCAGCCTCCCAAAACTCTAGCAAAACAATATGGAGAGTGGATGGAATGCCCTTGGGTGCTTCCAGTCCGCTTCCCCTCAACCAAGCCAATCGTCCATTCTGCAATCGTTCATTCGTCCATTGCTTCCCCTCAACAAAGCAAATCGTCCATTCCGCAATCGTTCCTTCGTCCATTGCCCCCCTCACTTCTTCCAACTCGCCACAACCTCCTGCTCGTTCCCATTCCGGTCCGCGTATTTCACCACGCCGTGCTCTAGACCATATTCATAAACCTCCTTGGTCACCTTCACATCGTAGCAGCAATACTCCGCAATGTTCATCATGTGCACCTTGTCGCCCGTCTTCTTATAAAGCTGCCACCACTTCAGCGCATCCAGTCCATCCGCTGACTTACCCGCATTGAGCGATGCCTTCGCCACCGAATCGAGCTTCAAGCGATGTCCGAGGATTTCCTCAATATCGAGCATCATATCGCAGTTCACGGTCTGACTCGCCAAATCGTAAATCGTGTAAGCCTGCAAAACCGGGTAATCGAACTGCACGTGGTTATAGCCCACCACCAGATCCGCCTTGATCAACTGATCCACCATCTCCTCGACGTTCGACTCATCGTAAATATGATACTGTTCAGTCTCAGTCGAGTAAGTCACCCCCACTGACATTCCCATTTTGTCCTTATTAGACGCGCCACCCACATCGCTAAAGCTGCGTTGCGTCTCGAGATCAAAGTAAACTATTCCGGCCACACGAGAGTGTTACGAAATGCCCGGACCGGGAGCAAGAATCACTTACCCTGCCGGTGCATCTCTTCGAGAAATGACCCAAGCTCCGGCCACATCAGCCCCATGATCGCTCCGATGATCGCAGCAAGCAGAACCCAGTAAAGCAGCACTCGACCTGATTGCACCTCACTTCCGGGAACGCGAAACCCACTGTGCAGATCCCAGAGAGGGGCCCCTCGTTTCAAACCAAACCACAAAGTCACGCCATGACCCAAGACGATCAAAATCGGATGCATCATCCCCATACCCAAAACCCAGACCCGCATTGAGCGGATCAACGCGAGGCTCGTCGATAGCTTCTTCCCTAAATGACTCTCCACCCGCAAGGACATCAGCCACTTACCCGGCGTAAAACCAAACGAGGTGATCAAAGCCGCCTCCATCAAAATCGCTGGCACCAAAGCCCCAATGATAAACCACGCAGATCCCTGAGATGATTGATCAGGGATAGGCTCGAAGCCAGCCAAGCGAAGAACCGTCACCAAGATGAGTAGATACAGAAAATAATCAAAGACCCGCGCCCCAAATCTCCGCCACGCTAAAAACGGCGGCATTTCAATCGGGATCGGAGGAGGGGTGATCTCATCTTTGACAAACTCTCCTTCTAAAACCGAAATCTCCTTCGCCGGAAGCCACCCCTCCGCTCCTTCATGCCACACGCGGGTGTCCTCCTCGATCTCCCCCTCGCGGATCATCTCACGGATCTTATAATCCTCGAAAGGCCCCTTCTTCTCCCCGTCTTCAATAATCCAAAGCAGCATCGTGACTAAAGGTTACGGAGGGATTTTGCAGGATCACGAAAGGCCGCCATCAAGGCCGGAACCAAAGCAGCCAAAAGACAAAGAATGACCGCAACCACACAAATCACAATCAACTGCGCAGGCTCCACCAAAGCGGGAAGCTCACTCATCCCATGAAAATCTGGCGGGAAAGGATCAATTCCCACTCCGCGCAAGAGACTCACGATCACCTCGCGATATCGAATCGCCAAAAGCCCCATACCCAGTCCCAAAAGCGCTCCACCCACTCCCACGATGAGACCTTGATAAACAAACACGCGCACAATCTGTGAAGGACGCGCACCCAAAGCCTTCATCACCCCAATCTCCTGACGCTTTTGCACCGTCACGGTATACATCACCGCCATGATGCTGAAAGCCGAGAGCAGTGTAATAAAAGAGAGTGCAAAACTCATCATCACTTTTTCCGTCTTCACCAGTTGAAATTGCTGCGAGTGCGTGATCATCCAACTCTGAAAAATCCACCGCTCATCATGACTTTCTCGCAAAGCCCTCGCGGTTTCTTCTGCGTGATAGGGATCCTTCACCCGAAGCCCAATCGACTCAACCCCGCCCTTTAGACCTTTCAACTCCATCCCAATCGAAAGCGGCAAAAACAACTCCGGTCCCTGAGAGCGCTTGTTATCGGCATAAACCCCTTGAACCACCAGAGTCTTCGGAACAACAAATTCCTCAATCTCCCGAAACCCTTCATTATCGGCCTTCTCCAGATCCAATTCCCGAAGCTCCGTCAGACGGTTCAGCAAGTCCTCCTGAGTCCCACTTTGATAAAAGCTCACTCCATCCTCATCCCGATTCGTCTCAATTAAAACATCGAGAATCTCACCCAACTTCCGCCGCTCAAAGGGACGCATTTCTTCCCCCTCAGTCATCTCGAGGCCATTTGGAGTTTCAACCTCAACCGGAATCAGGCCTTGGATTAAACGATAGGCTTTAAGAAGTTCATCAGACGAAGCTTTTTCCTCATCTCCCTCTCGCGAAAAGGCGCTTTTAGTCACCTCTTCAAACTGCGTGAAAACATCAGGATAAAGATCCCAGGCTCTTTCTTTCGGAACGTTATAAACGTCCATCACCGCATCCAAATTACTAGCCGCGATGAGTCGAATCTCATCTCCTGGCCCCAATCGCAAGGCCTCCGCCAAGACCTTGGAAATCACAACGTTCTTATCGCCATAAATCACGCTATCGTTCACCGGAGGAAACTCCGGATCCTCCCCATCCAAGGGAGGCGGTGGCGGAATCGAAGGTGCCGCATTTTCAGCAGGCGAAATCGCGAGGTTAAAATCCACCTTACTCTCTGGGTAACTTTCTAAATCAAGCATCTCGCGCAGCGCCCCGACCTGATCTTCATTTTCAGTATTGATCGCCCGAAATCTCACCGGCCGCTGCCACAACTTCGAATCGAGCAGCACAAAGCCTTCAACTAAGGCATAAGCACTTTCCACACCCTCTTCCTTCCCGAAATTCTTCTCCGCTTCTTCCCAATCGTAAATCAAGCCATCACCTTCATTCGCATAAACCGACACGTGAGGCGAAAACCCAAGCAAGGTATCTTTCAAATTCCGCTCAAAGCCATTGTGCACCGAAAGCACCACAATCAAAACCATCGCGCCAAAAGCCACCCCAAGAAGCGAGATTAAGGTAATAATCGACACGAAAGTGCGCAGAGGATTCAAATACCTCAGGGCCAGGGTCCAGCTGAATGACTTCAAGATGCAGATTCCTACCTTTTCCCCAGCCCTCCCGCAACTCCACACTTCACAGCCGAGCCACTTCCCTCCAAAGTCAGCCCCGTGATTAAGTTTCTCCACACCCGAATTCGTGTCTCTGATCCCGCCGCTTCCATCGACTTCTACCAAAAAGTCGGTTTCGAGCTCGGACAGCAGAAAAAATCCCCCCAAGGGAATGAACTCGCCTTCATGCACCTTCCTGGAAACGAGCACTTCCTCGAGCTCACCTACTCGCCCGACTTCAAGGTCGAGTTCCCCGAAGATCTCATGCACACCTGCGTCGGCGTCTCCGACATCATAGAGTATTGCGACCGCCTCGAAAAAGATGGCCTAGAAATCTGGCCCGGCGGCTGGCGCGAGAAATTCTCCTCCGGCGAACGCAAAATGGCCTTCATCACCGACCCCGACGGCTACGAAGTCGAAATCCTCGAAGTCTAAAATATGGAGAGCGGGCTTCCAGCCCGCTTACCCCCAACCAAGCCACCCAACCAAGCCCTTATCCGTTCTTGCACCTCCTCATCGACAACTCCAACACCCGCACCAAGTTCGCCCTCGACCAAGACGGCAAGCTTTCCACCTGGCGCGCCATCATCCCCACCTCCGATCTCTCCCCTAAAACCCTCACCAAAGCCCTCTCAGACCAAGATTTCACTCAAGTCACGATCTGCTCAGTCGTCCCAAAAGCCGCCGAAATCATGGAGGACTTTTTCAACATCCCCACCCATCGCGTCTCCCATCAGTCGAAGCTCCCCATCACCATCGACTACCCAAAACCAGCCCAAATCGGCGCCGACCGCCTCGCAAACTCTGCCGCCGCCTTCCTTTCCCACCAAGGCCCCGCCATCGTCATCGACTTCGGCACTGCCGTCACCTTCGATGTCATTTCAAAGAAAGGAGCCTACCTCGGCGGCGTCATTGCTCCCGGCACCGCTTCCCTCCGCGACTACCTCCATCAAAAAACCGCCCTCCTTCCCTCCATCATTCTCGAGGAACCCACCTCCGCCATCGGCCGCAGCACCGAGGACGCCATGCAAGTCGGCGCCGTCATCGGCTACCGAGGTCTCATCCGCGAAATCCTCAACGCAGTTGCCACTGAACTCGGAGGAAAACCCACCGTCATTGCAACCGGAGGCGATGCCGCCCTCATTAGCGCCGGCCTCGAATCCATTCATCACCTCGACCCCGACTTGACCCTACAAGGAATTCAGGCCATCGGACGAATGAACCTCATTTTCCAATAATGAGCGTTTCCACCCTTCTTCAGAAATTCTAATCTTACCCAACTTTATGAGCGACGTCCCCTTAGCTATTGGCATCGATTTCGGCGGAACCTCGGTGAAAACCGGCGTTTTGTATCGCGGAAACATTATTGAAGAATCACCTCGAATCGACACCCAAGAATTCGAAGCCGCCGCGCCGCTCATTTTCCGAATCAACGAAACCATCACCGAGCTTCGGGAAAAGCACCCTAAAATCGAAGCGATCGGCGTCGGCATGCCCGGCTTTGTCGACTTCCCCACCGGCATGGTTCACAACCTCACCAACGTCAAAGGTTGGCAAAAAATCTACCTGAAGCGCGAACTCAACCAGCTCACCAATCTCCCCGTCACCGTCGAAAATGACGCTAACTGCATGGCCTACGCCGAGTGGAAACGCGGGGCCGGTCGCGGCTTGCATCACCTCGTCGCCATCACCCTAGGCACCGGTGTCGGCGGAGGACTCGTTGTCGATGGTCGCATGGTTCGCGGCGCCAATTTCGTCGCCGGAGAACTCGGACAAAGCTCGATCGATTACCAAGGACCCGATGGCGCTTACGGTAACCGAGGCTCGCTCGAAGACTACGTCGGCAACCAACAAATCACCGACCTCGCTCACGCCGCCTACACCAAAGCCGGACAAGAAAAAGAACGCAGCGAATGCGAGCCCGCGCACCTCACCACTCTCGCCCTGCAAGGCGACCTCATCGCCTTAGCGATCTGGGACCAAGTCGCCAAGATGCTCTCCACCGCCCTCATGAACTGCTGCTGGCTCCTCAACCCCGAGGCCATCATCATCGGAGGAGGAGTCGCCAAAGCGGGACCGCTCCTTTTCCAACCGCTCGAAAAGCACCTGCGCGCTCAACTCAGCCCCGCCTTCAAAGAAAATCTCCGCATCCTCCCCGCCCGCTTCGGCAACGAAGCCGGTATCGTAGGAGCCGCCACCCTCGCCCTAGAAGAAGCCGGCTTCAACGTCGATGACTAATATGGAGAGCGCGGCTTCCAGCCCGCTTACCCTCAACCAAGCCGGAAGGACACTTTAGAAAGTGTCCTCCCCGCCCCCAACCAATCCTCAAGAATCCCGCCTTAATCCTCATAAATCTGTGTGAAAGACTCCCCTTCCCCCCCCAATCGCTCCTGAATTCTCAACACAGATTCATGAAGATGAAAAAAGATTCTTAAAGATTTTCTAAAACCCCTAGAGTGGAAATTTGAACACAGATTTTAACGGATTGAGAAAGGATGACACAGATTTCTAAATCCCCCTCAACCAAGTTACGGAGCTTGGGCTTCAGCCCGAGTCCCCCTCAACCAAGACCCCCAATTTAGAGCTCCACCCAACTCCGACATCCCCCGTACTTCTTCTCATAAGTCAGCACAATCGGCTCATCTAACTTCTCAACTTCCACGTAAGCCACATGGATGCTCCCCGAAGCCATTCCTTTCCCTTCCCAAAAGAAACGATCCCGAATCGTCTCCTCAGTCCAAATATGCTGATCCCCCAAGGCCGAAACCTCATCCCACTCCGTCAAAGTCACCGCCTTCGTCACCTTCACCTTCGAAGTGATTACCAACTCTTCCCCAATTTCCCATTCCGGTTTCGCCACCACTCCAGGAGTCTTCACAAAATCCCCCTGCGCATGAAAACGAGTCGGAAAGAGAACAAATTCCTCATGCGCAAACGCAAACCCCTCGCGCCCCTCATGAATCCCACCCTTCCGTAAAATCAACGACTGACGGCCCTCTTCGAGAGCCTCACACACCACGTCCCATTCTTTAAAAGCAATCATGTCGCAAAGAAGCCCAAAACCTAAGAATTTGAAACTCTAAACCTCATTTCGGATTTCTTTAGGGTTTCAGATTTTCGAATTTAGGGTTTCAATCCTCCCGTGCCTGACACCACCAGCTCTATCCTTCCCCTCGGCGATCTCACTCTCCGGGAAGGCGGCCGCATTCCCTCAGCCCAAATCGCCTACGCCACTTGGGGAACTTTGAATGCCGATAAGTCGAACGCCATCCTCATTTTCCACGCTCTTTCCGGCACTCATCACGTCTCGGGACATCACCCCGAAGCTCCCGCTGGATGCGACCTTTGGGCCGAGGAACTTCACGACGGCTGGTGGAACGAGATGGTTGGTCCCGGCAAAGCCATCGACACCGACCGCTTCTTCGTCATCTGCGCAAACTACCTCGGCGGCTGCTACGGTTCCTCAGGCCCCGCCAGTATCAATCCCGAAACCGGCAAGCCCTTCGGCTCCACCTTCCCGCACCTCAATGTCGCGGATCTCATTGAGACTCAGATCCCCCTTCTCGATCATTTCGGCATCGATAAGCTCCACTCCGCCATCGGCCCCTCGGTCGGCGGGCTCCTCGCCATCACGCTCGCCACCCGCCATCCCGAGCGTGTCGCCCGTGTCATCCCCATCGCCACTGGTTTCAAAACAACCGTCCTCAACCGCCTTATCCTCTTCGAGCAAATCCTCGCCATTGAAAACGACAAACACTTCAACGGCGGCGACTACTACGAAAACGAAGACCCCCGAATCGGCCTCGCCTTGGCCCGCATGATCTCTCACAAAACCTTCGTCCATCTCGACACCTTCGAGAAACGCGCTCGCGAAAAACTCGTCGAAGAAGAAGAAATGCTCTCCTGGTTCCAAGTCCGCGACACCTTCCAGAGCTACATGCTCCATCAGGGTAAAAAGTTCACCGAGCGCTTCGACGCCAACACCTACCTCCGCATCATCGACATGTGGTCGCGCTACAACGCCGTCATCCAAGGCGATGCTGACTCACCCACTGACCTCTTCAAACGCTGTCAGGAAGCCGGGCAAAAATTCCTCGTCTTCTCGATCGACTCCGACTTCTGCTTCTTCCCCGAAGAACAAGCCGAACTCGTCGGCCACCTCGAAGCCGCCGAAGTCGACACCATGCACATCACCGTCCACTCCGCTAAAGGTCACGACTCCTTCCTCCTAGAGCCCGAACTCTACACCCCCCACATCCGCGAGCTCCTCGCAGATTAGTCACTCCTGCTTTCGGAATCCCGTTTTATTCTCCCATCCTCTCCGCCAACTCCAAGCGAGCTTTTTCAGCTTGGGATCTGTAATCATATTGAGAGCTTCCTCCGATCTTGCAGCATCGTCAAAGTGGTTGAGAGATTGCTGGGAAAATTCCGCATAGGCTCGGTCCCGCCACATCCCTTCGTCAAAGTCCCCGATCCATTCCCAGGCCGCGTCACGATCCTTCTGAATGTATCTCTCTACTCCCCGATGAAATAATTGCTTCGTCTCCTCGCGCTGCGGCAGTTCCACCGCCCACGCTGCCAACTCCTCCGGCTCCATCTTAGCCCCAAAAACACGCACCGCTTCCTCTGCCGCTTCTGTACGAATCAGCCCCCACTGCTCATCTTCTAAAAGACTATCTACCGCAGCTTTCGAAACCTCGGGATTTCCGGTTGCTTGTTTCATGAGTTCCAGCACAAAAGCTCCTCGACTAGCCTCAGGTAACGACTCCGCCATCTTCAACTTCTCCATCGAAGCCGGCGTCTCTTTCAACTTCTCAGCCAGGGCCACCGCCGCGTGCTCTCCAACAAAGCCACCTTCTTGAGTGAGTTCTAATATTTCCTCCTCGGAAAACATCTTCGCCGTCAAAGCACCCAACATCGGAGCCTTCACGGCAGCATTTTTTTGCCCTTTCAGACTCGCCCAAATTTTCTGTAAATCCTCCTTTTCCACCTCTCCTTGGAACTGTTTTCCAAGCGCTTTTTCCAAATTCACACGGTCCAACTTCCCCATCGCCGCAAGCAATATTTTGGGATCCTTACCACCAACTGAATTCGTCCAGACCGTTCTCATCAAAGCACTCTCAAATAAGCCGAATTCCTCACCCTCGATCATCGCCCATATCTCGTAGGGCCTCTCCCTCATCGCATTTCCAAAGGCCATTCCCAAGTGATGCTCAATGCCACCAGAACTTGCTCCCTGTCCATCATCCCAAGCCTCCCCCATAGCAGCCGCTACCGCGCCCTTGAAGTCAACCTCGGCCCAAGCCAACAGGATCTCGCGCTGTAATTTGCCTCGACTTCTCTTCTTTAGTCGCAGTTCCGGCACGGCTTTCCACACCTCCATATACTCGTTGGCCTTCAATCCTCGGAAGGCCTCACCTCTGCCACCTTCCATACCTCTCCCTTCACTCAAGTTACTCGATGACCACGCCTCCGATGCTTCGTTTCGGCCCCCATCCTCCAGCTCACCCGACCTCGCCCAAAAGAAGGCGATTAAAAACACCACAACCAATCCCAATCCAACCGCGATTTTCTTCATTCTTGTTCTCCTTTCCGCGCACGCATCGCTTCCAATTCCGTTTGAACTCTCAAACCAATCCCCGGATATCTCACCTCCCCTTCATGCGCCAGAGTTTGAAGCGCCCGGCCCTTATGAATTCCATCCGGCAACGCCATGACCCAGCTAATATAATTTTCTCCAAAGCGGTCCAAGTTTGACCCGGTATTTTTCCGCCACCCTTCCCAGAGTGATTTTTGAATATCCTCCTCCCCCTCATAGTTGATGTCCTTCATCACACCCAAAAACTCGTTAGGATTCACATCCGAAAACCACCAACGCATCGCGTAAATTTTCTGCCAATTTTGCCCCTCTTCGTCCACTCCTTCATAAAGCTCCATCGCCCGCTCAGGATCTTCTTCCGCTAAGTGCCGATACAGTTGCGATCGCACCTCCTTCTCATGCTCGCTCACCTCCGCAAGTTCACCCGTGACTGCTTCCATAACCTCATCCGTCGAGACAACCCCGTGCCTAAAAGCGTAAGCCCAATCATCCTCACTATTCAGAAACTCCCGCATCCCACTCGTCACCATCCCCGTCTTGAGGCCCTTGCTGTCTCCCAAATGATTCACCCCTACATTTTCAAAAAGCTCACGCGTGAACTCAATCCGCTCATCTAAACCCAAGCCGCTCCCCTTCAGTTCTCTCAGGGCCGTATACGCCAAAACACTCCTCGCGTTTTGGTCCAATTTTTCATCTGCCGCCAATTCCCGAAACCAAGGAACTAGCTCACTCTTGTCCATTCGACCTGCCAAACTCTGAATCATCGAAGATGGAATCCCATCTTCACGAAACAGCGACAATAGATCCTCCCTGCGATCGAGGTCCCATTGACGGGCCAACACATCGACAACCTTCTTTGACTGAAAATCATCTTCCTCAAAACTCTTCAATAGAATTTTGACATCACTCACGTCAGACTTCTTTGCGATCTCCCCAGCGAGTTTGTGTCGCATCCGGTCCACAAATCCCCCCTTCCGCCCTTGCAGCAAGCCCAAGGCTTCATCTATGCCGTGATCCCTTAAGTAAAGTGCGGTAATACTATCGTAAAACCCGACCCTTCTCATTCCTGATTCTTCACCCGGGTTTTCCATCGCCGCAAAAGCTGCCTCGGGATCTACCATCATCCACTGCGCCCATCGGGCCCCTGTAACAGCTTGCTGCCTCCTCATCTGCTTCAAATCTTCCGGAGTCCCTTTCCACCCATCAATGATTGACTGGAACACCTGGAGCGACAGCATGAGTTCCTCCTCCGGCGCATCGCTTGGTTCTAACGAATCCAGCACCTCTTCATAATAGGAATTTCGATGATTGAGATTCAAGCTAGGACCTAGATTCTTAACCCCCTCCAAATCAGAAGCCCAGCTCTTTACTAGCTCAACCCCGGAGTCCCTTCTCTTCTCTCGTCCTCCTCCCGAGCGAGTAGACAAGCTTACTTCATCTTCAGCCTCCACCTTCTCCTCCGCAGTTCCCACATACCATCCCACGACAGCACTTAGCAGATAGGCCGCTATCAAAAAAAGCACATATTTTCGCTTCCTCACGATGACAAAATGTCAGTACAAACCTAATCAGTCAAGAAGCGCGAACTTCACCGCCCGCGCCATCATCCCGTAAACCTCTTTACGAGCCACCTTTACCCGCGCCGTCCACTTTTCCCAAGTCACTCCCTCCAACCGATTCAGCGTCTCTCGCCCGATCATCGCGGGAAGCACCGTCCCAAATCTCATCCGCTTCCCATTCAAGGACTCCGCATAAAGGTCCGCCTTATCCAAGCCCTCACGCGCTTCATCAATCCACCTCTGTCGCTCCCGCATCAAATCTTCCTGAGACCCTGCCCCCGGCAAATAACACCGCCCGTTCTCCCAATCCTCCGGCACATCCCTCAAAATATTAATCAGCTGCAAACTCCGCCCATAGGCCTGACCCAGTTCATTCATCTCCTCAAAAGACCGCGTCGCAAATCCCTCATCCACCCCAAACCCGATCTCTGTCCAAAACTCCCCCACACACCCAGCCACCTGATAAGTATAATTCCGCAACTCCTGATCCGACTCCAAACTCACCACCCCATCTCCTTCAAAGCGATCCAGATCCCAAGCCTGTCCCTCCGTAATAATCCGCACCACTTTCCGCACCGACTCCCTCTGCTCCTCCGGCAGCTCATCCAAGGCCTCCAAGCACTCCCCAATTCGCGACATCAAAACCTCCTCACCTTCCGGCAAGTCCTTCATCTCCGGCCCCTCAAAATCTCCCCCCTCCAACACCGCCGTCCGAAAACTAGCCAAAGCCACCTTCCTTTCCCCAATCGACAACTCCCCCGCATCGGCGATCGTATCACTCGCCCGCGCCAGCAGATACCCCACACTCGTCACCCCCCGAAATCCCCCCGGCAAAAACCGCAGACTCAGATAAAAAGAACGCGAAACGTCCTTCAAAACCTTCGTGCTAAGTCCAGATTGCATTGCCACATCCCCTTCATCCCTCAAAACTCCCCCCCCGACAAGCCCAACTCCCTTCACGAGCCGGTCTCAGTTTAGGATTTCTCCATTTAGAATTTAGGATTTTCCAGCAATGCATCTCTACCTCCACATCCCCTTCTGCCACCGCATCTGCCCCTACTGCTCATTCTACAAGCACACCCCCGGCAAAACCGACCTCGGAGCCTTCGTCGAAGCCCTCCTCAGCGAAGCAAAATTCCACGCTCAAAAAAATCTCCCCTCCCTCAAAACCATCTATTTCGGCGGCGGCACCCCCTCCATGCTCTCGCCCACTCATCTCACCCGACTCTTCACCGGCCTACGCGAAATCTTCGACTTCTCCACCATCCAAGAAGTCACCCTCGAAGCAAACCCCGCCACCTTTACCGGCCGCACCGCGAACCTCTACCAAGACCTCGGCGTCACTCGCGTCTCCCTCGGTGTCCAATCCTTCATGGGCTCTCAACTCGAAACCCTCGGCCGCGAGCACACCCCCATGCAGGCCATTCAGTCCGTCCACCTCCTCCGCGAAGCCTCCGATCTCGAAGTCAATCTCGACCTCATCTTCTCCGTCCCCGGCCAATCCCTCATCGACTGGGAAGACTCCCTCACCCAAGCCCTCCTCCTCCAACCCGATCACATCTCCGCCTACAATCTCACCTACGAAGAAGACACCGACTTCTTCAAAAAATTCCAAACCGGAGACTTCGTCGACGACCCCGACCTTAACGCCAAGATGTTCCTCCTCGCCGAAGAAATGCTCACCGCCTCGGGCTACCAACATTACGAAACCTCCAACTACTCCCTCCCCGGAAAACGCTCCCGCCACAACCAAGGATACTGGACTGGAAACGACTACCTCGGCCTCGGCCCCTCCGCTGTCTCCACCCTCGATCGCACCCGGCACCAAAACGTCTGCGACACCTCCGCCTACCTTCAAAGAATCAACTCCATCGGCCACGCCCAAGAAAATATCGAAGTCCTAGACGACGAAGCCTGGCGCCTCGAACGCATCGCCCTCGAACTCCGCACCGCCGAAGGCCTCCCGCTCAAATACCTCCTCCCAAACACAAATCTCGCCCCCATCAACCACCTCGTCAAAAAAACATCAAGCCACCTCCGCCTCATCGGAGAAGGCCCCCTCCTCGTCGACTCCATCGCCACCGAACTCGCCTAAGCGATCCACCCAAGCTTGCGGGATTGCCTCTGCGGCATTACAGACACCACGTGAGCGCTCTCGATCCCTACCAACTTCGGTCTGAATTTCCGATTCTCAATCAGGAAATCAATGGTCGCCCCCTCGTCTACCTCGATAATGCCGCTACCTCCCAAAAACCCCTCGCCGTCCTCGATTCTTCCCGAAATTACTACGAGCGGATCAATTCCAACATCCATCGCGGCGTCCATCGCCTCTCCCAAGCCGCCACCGCCGCACACGAGGCCGCTCGCGAGACCATCGCCCAACATCTCAATTCCGACCGCCCCGAAGAAATCATCTTCACTTCCGGCACCACCGATTCCATAAACCTCGTCGCCTCCGCCCTCGGCCGCTCCGATCGCCTCAAGGCGGGAGACGAGATCATCGTCTCCGGATTAGAGCATCATTCCAATACCGTCCCTTGGCAGATGCTTTGTGAACGACTGGGAATAAGTCTCAAAGTGATCCCCGTCCTCGACGACGGCACCCTCGACCTCGCCGCCTACGATGCCCTCCTCTCCGAGCGCACCAAATTAGTCGCCGTCAACCACGTCTCAAATGCCTTCGGCACTGTGAATAACGTTATTCACATTTGTTCACAGGCCAAGAAATTCGGCGCTCTCACCCTCATCGACGGAGCTCAGTCAGTTCCACACTTTCAAATTGATCTCCAACTGATTGACTGTGATTTTTACGTATTTTCCGGACACAAGATTTACGGCCCCACCGGTGTGGGAATCCTCTACGGAAAGCACGATCTTCTCTGTGAATTACCCCCATGGCGCGGTGGCGGCGAAATGATCAAAGAAGTCACCTTTGAAAAGACGACCTATAATGACCCTCCCTTCAAATTCGAAGCCGGAACTCCAAATATCGAAGGAGGAATCGCCCTCGCAGCCGCCATCGACTATGTGAATAACTTGGGAATAGAAAAGATCGCCGCCCACGAATCCCTCCTCATCAAACGCCTCGCCGAGATCCTCAGCGAATTCGATGACATCACAATCTACGGCCCCGCCGACCGCGCCGGAGCCCTTTCTTTCAACTTCAAAGGCATCCACCACTACGACCTCGGCACCCTCCTCGACCAAATGGGCTTCGCCCTCCGCACTGGCCACCACTGCTGCCAACCCCTCATGGCCCGCTTCGGTATGAGCGGCACCCTCCGCGCCTCCTTCGCCGCCTACAACACCATCGAAGAAGTCGAATCCCTAGGCGAGGCCCTCAAAAAAGCCCTCATGATGCTCCGCTAGCTACGGAGCTTGGACTTTAGTCCGAGTCCAGAACCAAGCCCCCCAACCCAACCGGAAGGACACTTTGAAAAGTGTCTTCCCCGCCCCCAACCAATCCTCAAGAATCCCGCCTCAATCCTCATAAATCTGTGTTAAAAAATTCCCCGCTCAATCCTCCCCAAATCTTCAACACCACCGGAGCAAAGTGGAGATAGCCCTTAGGCAATTTTATGAGGATTAAGAAAAATTCTTAAAGATTTCCCACAGCCAAGAATCTTAACACAGATTTCAAAGGATTGAGAAAAGATGACACAGATTTCCAATCCCCTCCCTAAAACTCCCCCCTCGATTCCATTGCCTTCCCCCCAACTCACGCCTATAAATCCCCCGTGACCATCACTGAGAAGCAACAGGAACTCCTCGACGAACTCGACCTCTTTCCCGACTGGACCGAGCGCTACGAATACGTCATCAGCATAGGGCAAAATATAACCTAAGACTCCCCCTTCAAATCATCAAGAAAACCGACCAAAGGCATCACAAGCTCGCTCCTACCTAGACCTAGGCTTCAACCACCGCCAAGGGTATTCCCCTCTGCTCTCAACTCCAGTGAATCAAGTCATCCGCGCATTGACTTTGGACTCAAAAAGATCACCTACCTCTTGAGAGGACGACCCATTACCTCCATACTATCTAATCACAAAGCATATCTGCACTCGCATCTTAAAATCTTGCAAGGACGAGAGATTAAAATTAACGTACAAGTCTATCAAAAATATAGGTAAAAATACACCAAAGAAATCACCCACAACCCCCCTCTCAAAAACAATGATGAACACTCCACTCGCCTCCGCACTCCTCCTTTTCCTCCTCTCAGGTGCGGCCAATTCACAATCGATCCTCATCACCCCAGAAAGCGCCGCGTCGAACACCCCCTCAGATACAGCTTCGCCGCCGAGTAATCTCGTCGATGAGATGAATACCACTTTCTGGGCCACCAACGCTCTAGTCGATTCGGGACAGAACTACTTCAGCTTCAGCCCTACGCAACCCAATCCGGCCCTCACCTTTTCTTTCTCCAATCCTATCTCCATTTCGGGCTTCCGCTACGCCGGTTACTCAACTGCCCCCGGAAGCGAAGCCAAAGCTTTCCAGATTCAATACTTTGATTCTAACAACGAGTTAATTAATTCCGCAATCAGCCACACTGCTCAAAACCCTGTTGGAAATACCATCGGGATGGTCAGTCATGCAGAAGCTCAGAATGTGAGCTCCGCAGTCGTCACCATCGCAGCTAACCATTTCGGGAACGGGAATGGTGGCGAACAAGTAGGACTTGGTGATATCGCCTTTCTCAGCCCGAGCCCTGTTGGCGACTTTGACAACAACGGAATCGTTGGTGCTACCGACATTGCCGCCGTCCTCACCGCATCTCTGTTTAACTCCGACAACCTAGAATTCGACGTCAATGGGGATGGTACAGTCGATGACTCTGACGTTTCATTCGTCGAAGCCGGGTTCACCTCCGCAGGAGGAACCACAGTAATGGTTTCAAACGAATCAGAACTTTTCGCAGCTCTCATCGCAAGCTCCTCAAGTCCTGGAATAAGAATTACATTCGACCCAGCGCTTGACGCTCAATCCATTATCCTTTCCGCTGGAGAAATCGATATCGAAACCTCCCAAGAACTATTTATTGATGCTTCAGCTCTCACCAACGGCCTCACAATTGATGCCAACCAAGGCAGCCGCGTCATGCGAGTCAACCCTCAAGCCTCCATCGCCCTCCATGGTCTCACCCTGACGGGTGGTAATTCTCCAAACGCCGGTGGTGGTATTTCAGCCTCTAATTGCACTTTGAGCCTCACCCAATGCATCATCACCAACAGCCGAACAAAAAAGGGTAACAACGGTGAAGCCAGCAGCGAGGGAGGTGGCATCTATGCCTCTCACTGCACCATCAACATAACGGCATCGACTCTCAGCAAGAACGAAACCGGCGACGGCGGTGACGCGGGCCTGGAAGGCAACGGAGGCAACAGCGGCGATGGTGGCGGTATCTTCACCACAAACAGCATTATCAACATTATGACTTCAACCATCAGCCAGAACAAAAATGGCCGTGGTGGCGATGGTGAGCGCCGAGAACAGGACTCCTTCAATGGTCGCGGCGGAAGCGGCGGCGGCATCTACTCCCGCGACAGCACCATCACGATAAGCGCTTCAACTATTGACCAAAACCAGGGTGGCTCCAGTGGTGGTGGTAGGTTTTGGGGCGGCAGAGGCGGCGACGGAGGTGGAATCTATTCGCTCCACAGCATTATAACTATCAACACCTCGACACTTGCTCAGAACATAGGGGGAGCCGAAAGCGATGGCTACGGTTGGGGAGCCGGTCTGGGCGGCGGCATCTGGTCTTACGAAAGCTCCCTTTCGATCACAGCCTCAACCATTACTCAGAACAAGATTCTTTATGTCGATGACGGAGATATCCTTGGTGGTGGCGGTATCGCCCTCTTCAGCGGTTCTCTCTTTCTCGAGAACTCCATCGTCGCAGACAATGATGCCTATCCATCTCCAGATATACAAAACGTAGACAGTTGCGTGATCTCCCCTGAGGGTAATAATCTCATCGGTAGGACTAATTACCTGACATTCTCAATGTCTGATCCACCTCTTGGGATCACATTGATTGCAGCTACCGATCTCAATCTTGCCCCACTCGGAAACTATGGCGGCCAAACCAAAACCATGCCCCCTCTTCTCGGATCTCCTGCGATCAATACAGGTGAAACAGGCGATTCCGAAAGCACCGACCAACGAGGTTTTGCCCGCCTCATCGGCACAAATCCTGATATTGGAGCTGTTGAATTTCAGGGAGAAACCCAAGAAAACAGTATCGCATTCCACCTCGACTCTGACTCCGATGGCTCGCCAAATGGAGTTGAAATCGCTATCGGAACAAATCCTTATGTTGCCGATGCCGCGGACGAAAGAAATCTCCGCCTCACTCTAGCGCCTGACGGGACCACTCAATTTTCCTTCGGTCTCATCCACTCACAGCAGTCTCACATCACCTTAGAACTAACCCGTTCTCTTGATCTCGTCACATTCGACAAAGTTATAGCAAGTAATGAAGCCGAAGACTTTTCTGACCCGGGAGAGAATCTCCTCATACTCAACGATGACTCGCCACCAGTTGAAGGAAGAGCTTTCTACAGACTCCAAGCCACTCAGAAATAGCCTTAGCCCAGTAGCTCTGGCAAAAAGTTCACCCTAGCCAAAACTTGCTCGCAGCATTGCTAAAAACATCTACGGATCTTGGATGGCATGCCCCTTGGGTAATTTAGTCCGAGCGCTCAACCCAAGCCCCTCCATCAAGATCCGTGTCAATCCGTGAAGATCCGTGATCCAAAGCCCCCCAACCAATCCCCCCCCAAAAAACTCCACCCCCGATTCCATTGCCTTCTCCCCAACTCACGCCTATAAATCCCCCGTGACCATCACTGAGAAGCAACAGGAACTCCTCGACGAACTCGACCTCTTTCCCGACTGGACTGAGCGCTACGAATACGTCATCGGCCTCGGCAAAAAGCTCCGTCCCATGGACGAAGCCCTCCAGACCGAAGACCGCCTCATCAAAGGATGCCAATCCCAAGTCTGGCTCGATTCCAGCTGCCAAGATGGTAAAATGTCCTTCCTTGCCGACTCCGACTCAGTCATCACCAAAGGCATGATCGCAGTCTTCGTCCGCGTCCTCGATGGCGAGAGTCCCGAAGACGTCCTCACCGCCGACTTCTCTTTCATCGACAAAACCGGCCTCAAAGAGCACCTCGCCCCCACCCGCGCAAATGCCCTCTCCCTCATGGCCGCCGAGATGAAAAAAGGAGCCCTCCAAGCCAACCAACTTTAAACTCCCGAGCCCATGGAGATCCAGCTCGGCAAAACCCCAGCCCAGCTCCTACCCGATCGCGCCGTCTTCCTCCCTAAGTCGCAAACCCTCGTCATCGCCGATCTCCATATCGGCAAATCGGCCACCTTTCGAAAGCGAGGCCTCCCTGTCCCTGAAGGCACCACCCAGAGCGACCTCACTCGCTTAACTCGTCTCCTTGATCTCACCAAAGCAAGCCAACTCGTCATCGCCGGAGACCTCGTCCATTCCGCCGATGGCCTAAACGCTTCCACCCTCGCCACCATCGAAGAGTTCTTCGGCAGTCTCAAAATCCCCAGCATCCTCACCGAAGGAAACCACGACTCCCGCGCCTGGATCTCCCGCCGCAAACTCCCTTTCCAAATCCTCCCCCAACTCATTATCGATGACCTCCTCATCACTCACGACCCGGCCGACCTCCCCGCCGCCCAAGCCGGAATCGCCGGACACCTTCACCCCGGAGTCCGCATCAAAGACACCCGCCGCAGCTCCCTCCGCACCCCCGGCTTCTTCCTAAAAGCAAATCACCACCTCATCCTTCCCGCCTTCTCCGAATTCACCGGCATCCATCCTATGACCCTCGGGCCAGACGACCAATTCTTCGCCGAAGTCAGGGAGAAAATCATGGAAATCCCACCAGCGCTAATTCGCTCCTAGATCTTTTTTCCCTCGACGACTTCTCAAAATTCGCATGGTTTAAAAGCGCCCATGAATTCTAAGATTCTTTCTTTGGCTCTCTTTTCGATCTTCTTTGCCACTTATACCACCCATTCCCAAACTGACCCTTTTGCTGCTCAACCAGAAAAGGAACAAAGTCCGAGAATGGTTCGAGTGCTTGCCGAGTTCATCGAAATGCCCCTCGAGACTTACACTAGCCTTATGGCCACGCCTTCTTCATCGACAGATGACTCTAAGCTGCGTGCCCAGTGCGCGAAACTTGTGCAATCAGGTGATGCCAAAATCATCGAAACGATGTCCGTAAATGCAATTCCCGGCCAAAATGCCACCACCGAAAACATCACCGAATTTATTTACCCGACCGAACATGAACCCAACAATTTTAATCAGAACCCGGCTTTATTGGACGGTCTCAGCAACATCCCTATTGGTGGCCCACCAGCCCCTCCGGTAGCTTTCGATACAAAAAATCTCGGCTCAACAATGGAGGTCCTAGCTCAAATCAAAAACAATTCTCGTATTGTCGAACTCTTTGTAACGACTCACATCGTCTCCCATGTTGCCAAGGATGTTTGGAGCACATGGACCAATGATGATTTGGTCATTGAGACTTCCATGCCCCGTTTTCACCTTCTTGTCGTGGAGACCGGCGCAACGCTGATCACAGGTCAGCCTCAAATGATTGCCGCCCTCGCACCAAAAAACGAGAACGGATGGACCGATCACTCACGGAAAATCATGACCTTCGTCCGCGCCGACATCATTCAGATGACAAAATAAACCCTCCCAAAAAAGCACCCATACCCACCGACATGAAATCAACCATTTTTGCCCTCACCATTTTCGCCAGTATTTTGGCGACTCTTTTCACTCACTCTCAAACAGCCACGGAAGACCTCGACCCTTTCAGCAAAGTTAACGAGGCTCACAGAATGATCCGCGTTCAAGCTGAGTTTATCGAAATGCCTCAGGAAACCTACACAAAGCTGATGGCCAAGCCGCGCACCTCAACAAACGATACCGACCTCCGTGCCGAATGCGCTAAACTCCTTACCGACAAAAAAGCCATGATGATTGAATCACTATCAGTCAATGCCCTCCCCGGTCAAAATGCCACCACTGAGTCGATCTCAGAATACATCTACCCAACCGAATACGAACCAGGAGAAATTCCTAACGAGATCAATGGAGAGCCAGCCCCAGGCAATAGCGCCATCGGTTCCCCGCCCACTCCAAGCGCCTTTAACACCAAAAACACCGGCTCAACTTTCGAAGTCGAAGCCCAAATAGCAAAGAACGGCTCTATGGTCGATTTGCGTTACAATCCGACCATCGTCTACCACACCGACATCGTAAATTGGGGATCGGAAAAAACTTCAGGCGCAGCTGGCCCTATCGAAATGCCCACTTTTTACGTCCTCACCGTCAAGAGTGGTGTCGTTGTCATGAGCGGACAACCTTCCATGGTCGCTGCACTATCTCCAAAAGACGAAGATGGAAACATGGACTCTTCTCGAAAAATCATGGTCTTTATCCGCGCAGACATCCTTACCGTTGGCAAGTAGCCACCTAAGCCTAATTGACCCCTAATGCATAAAACTTGCATTAACTCTCTTGACACCATTTCACTCATGAAGCATTTTCTTTGCAGATGAAATTCCTCCTCTTCTTCCTCCTGACTATCGGCGCTCACGCTCTCGATGTCGCCTCTCTCCACCCCCTCATCACCGACGCCATCAAGCAAGTCGGCGGAAAACGCGTCACCGTCGTCGAAGTCGTGAAGCCCGGAATGAACGTCCACAAGTTCCAACCCAAAGCCGCGGACATTCGCAAAATGTCAAAAGCGCGCCTCATTTTCGCTTCCGGAAAAGGCCTGGAACCTTATCTCAAAGGTCTCAAAGACAGCCTTCAAGCAGGACAGAGCATCATCGAAGTTGGTCGCACCATTCCCTCTCAGAAAGTCTCGAAAAAAGATCAAATCTACGCCTGCTGCCCGAACCACGCCGTCGGTGGCATCGATCCTCATTGGTGGCACAACATCGGAAACATGGAGCGCGCCATCCGCGTCATCGAAAAATCCCTCATTAAAGCCGACCCCGCCGGAAAGGCAATCTACACCGCTAACTCGAAAGCCGCTCGTAAAAGGCTCGATCAACTCGAAGCCTGGGCGAAAGGGCAAATCGCCACCATCCCAAAGGGCAAGCGTCACCTCGTCACCGCCCATGCTGCTTTCGGATATTTCTGCAAGGCCTACGGCTTCAAAGCAACCTTCGTGCAGGGACTCAGCTCCGACGGCGAAATCTCTGCCACCCAACTTGCCGCGTCCATCCAAGAACTTCGTAAGGAACAGATCCCCGTCGTCTTCCCAGAACAATCCGCCAATCCCAAAATCCTGAGCCAAATCGCCAAGCAAACTGGCGCCAAAGTTGGCAAGTCTCTCATCGCCGACGGCTCAACCAAAAGCTACCAAGCGATGATTCAGGCGAACGTCACCAACATCGTCGCCGGATTAAAATAAGCCATGACTCGCTCTCCGCTCAAGGCCACCTTGCTCCCCCTCATCCCACTCGCCGCGCTGGGATTTCCACTTGCGAGCGTCCTGAACCAAGAGAATTATCAGCAGGTCGAAATCACAGACCCGGCCACCGGCCCACTCGTCAGCGCCTATCTAGAAATCGATTCCGCTCATCCCTTCGAGACCCTCAGCGTCCAGATCGGTGACGCCTCGTGGAACTTCGCCCCCGGTGAGGACGAAAAAGAAATCCACTACGAGCGCAACTCGCAACTCAACCTCCTCGTCACCGCCACTTGGCCCGAAGACACGCCAAAGACCGCGATCAAACTGGAACTCATTCCCGAAGCCACCCCCGCTAGAACTCACACCCTCTGGGGACTTGGCAAAGTCACCGAAGAAGTTAGCTTCACTTGGGAAGAGCAAGAATGAGCCACTCCCACGAACACCACCAGCTCGACCTCTCAGATGTCGCCTTTAGCTACGGGCCCAAGCTTGCCCTGAGCGAAGTCAATTTTTCCATCCACTGCGGACAACGCCTCGCCCTCCTCGGACCAAACGGAGCTGGAAAAAGCACCCTCATTCGTCTCCTCGCCGGGCTCTTAAAAAACGAAACTGGCAGCATCAACTGGCGCGAGAATCCCATCTCAAAAGCCCGCCGCGAAATCGCCTACCTCCCGCAGGTTGATCAACATCAACGCCACTTTCCCCTCCGCGTCCGCGATGTCGTCGCGATGGGACGCTACCCGCACCTCGGCCACTTCCGCCGCTTCGGGAAAATCGATCAGGAGAAAACCGAAGAAGCGATCGCGACCATGAACCTTGGCGAGATTGCCCACCGCCAGATCGACCAACTGAGTGGCGGTCAGCAACAACGCACCTACATCGCCCGCGCCCTCGCTCAAGAAGCCCACGTCCTTCTCCTCGATGAACCTTTTAATGGACTGGATATCGAGAGCCGCTGCCACCTCTCCGATAGCCTCATCGACCTCACCAAATCAGGCCACCTCATCATAGCCTCTCACCATCAACTCGAAAGCGTGACCGAGATTTTCACCCACGCCCTCGTCCTTGATCAGAAACAAGTCGCTTTCGGACCCGCCGCCGAGGTCATGGTGAGCGACGCCGTCAAAACAACCCTTCACTCCTGCCACCCGCACCAACATGAGCGAGTTCTTTGAGATTCCCATCTACCAGCGGGCTCTTCTTGCCACTCTGATCATCGGCTTCGTCAATGGCTACACCAGTGCCTTTGTCCTCCTGCATCGCAGCCCTCTCAAGCTCACTGCCCTCAGCCACAGCCTTCTTCCCGGCGTCGCCATCGCCGCTTGGATCTTCACTCTCGGTGTCTTCAGTGCCTTCTTCGGAGCCGTCATCGCCGCCATCGCGATCGGCATTTTAACGGTCCTCCTCTCACGCGTCACCAAAATCAGCGACGACACCGTCCTCGCCGTCCTCTACACCGGAGCCTTCGCCGTCGGCATCATGGTCCTCCAAAAACTCGGCTCAAATCAGGACCTCGAAAACTGGCTCCTCGGAAACATCCTCGGCCTCGCCGATCTCGACCTCTGGATGAGCTTCGGCGTCGGCCTCATCGCCGTCACCATGCTCTCACTTTTCCGACGCTCCGTTGTCATCAACCTCTTCGATCCTGAAGTCGCCGCCAGCCTCGGCATCCGCACCCGCCTCCTCGACTACGCCTCCTTTGCCATCCTCATTCTCGTCCTCGTCACCACCCTCCAAGCCGTCGGCTGCATTCTCGCCATCGGCATGATCGTCACCCCCGCCGCCATCGTCCGACCCTACGTCTCCACCCCCGAAGCCCTCTTCCCCCTCAGCGGCCTCGTAGGAGCAAGCGGCTCCGCTCTCGGCCTCTTCCTAAGCATCCAATTCGGACAACCCGCCGGAGCCAGCATCGCCGCAACTCTCGCCGGACTTTTCATCCTCTCCGTGATCGTAAGAGTGATATTGCCGAAACGCGCCTAGGGAGAGTCACTACTTTTGATAGTGATAACGCGCTTGGGCGATCCAAAGTTCATCATCCGAGACTTTATAAACAAGCCGGTGCTCATCGGTGATTCTTCGTGACCAATACCCCGAGTAATTTTCCCTCAAAGCTTCTGGCTTTCCAATTCCCTCAAAGGGATGACGTCGGCATTCGTCAATCAGCCTCACGAGCCGTTTTGCGACCTTCCGATCACTCGAAATCCAAAAGCACACGTCCTCCCATCCTTGATCGGCAAAGACAAGGCGCAGGCTCATTTAACTTCGGGCAACTCGCGTTCGACTCCCTGACCTGCCTCAAGCTGCTCAATCGCTTGATTAAGACGCTCGGCATTCACCGGAGAACGTCGCAGGTAATTTGTCTCCTGCATCGATTCAAAATCGTCCAAAGACATCATCACCACAGGCTGCTCACGCTTTCGAGTAATAATAATCGGCTCCCGATCATCACAAACGGAACGCATGGTCGCCGCAAGAGTCTCACGAGCTGCCGTATAGGAAATCGCCTTCACATGGACACTTTCACGTACAGAACCCAAAATTTCAAGTTGCAAGTTGCAAGAGCTTGACCCCTGCAAGCTCTTTGCTAGCGTCCCGCCCGCTGAGAGGCACACCAAAAGGAGGGTTGGCTGAGCTCGGTTTAAGGCGCTCGATTCGAAATCGAGTGATGCGTAAGTATCCGTGGGTTCGAATCCCACACCCTCCGCCATCACCCCATTCCAGTTTGCTGGGATGGGGTGATGGCGTTCCGGCAGTGGTCTTCGAACATTGGTGAGCGAGCCAGTTTGAGTGCTAGCCCCGAACGAGAGAATCGAGCGAGGCTTTCTATCACCAAAAGTCCGAAGGACTTCACTTGCGCACAGCCTCAAAGCGAAGCGACAGGCAATGCGCTGTTTTCGCTAGAAAACGAAACACCCTCAGAACTCCGGAGGAGGAGTTCTGCATCCCCCATGACCTGAGCGGAGCGAAGATAATCCCACACCCTCCCCGCCTTGCGAGCTTCGCATCACCGCCTACACTGGCCACCAAGCAATGCCCGCCCTGCACCCCGAAATCCTCTCATGGTTCGAAAGACGCTCTTGGAAGCCTTTCCCATTCCAAAAGGATTCTTGGCGCACCTACCTCTCAAACCAGTCAGGCCTCCTCCACGCCCCTACCGGCTTTGGCAAAACCCTCTCCGTCTGGCTCGGCCCCGTCTCGGAAACCCTCAGTTCTGGAAAACCCCCACGCCACTGCGAAGTCCTCTGGATCACTCCGCTCCGCGCCCTCGCTAACGACACCCTCCAATCCCTCCGCGAACCCCTCGCCGAAATGGGCCTCGATTGGCCCGTCGAGGCCCGCACCGGCGACACTTCTTCTTATCGAAAGTCCAAGCTCCGCGAAAAATATCCCTACTGCCTCGTCACCACGCCCGAATCCCTCTCACTCCTCCTCACCTACGCCGACACCCGAGAAAAACTCGCTCACCTCAAGTGCGTCATCGTCGATGAATGGCACGAACTCCTCGGCACAAAGCGCGGGATCCAGACCGAACTCTGCCTCACCCGCCTCCGCACCTGGCTCCCCAAGGTCCGCACCTGGGGCCTCTCCGCCACCCTTGGAAATCTCGACGAAGCCGCCCTCCCACTCATGGGCGCATCCGATTTCAAAACCGTCGCCGCCAACCAAAAGAAAAAGATCGAGATCAAAACCCTCATTCCCGACGAGATCGAATCCTTCCCCTGGTCCGGACACCTCGGCACCAAATCGATCAAGCGCGTCTCCCAACAACTCGACCAAGCCCGCACCACCCTCGTCTTCACCAACACCCGCTCCCAAGCCGAAATCTGGTATCAGGAAATTCAAGACGCCAAACCCGAGTGGCCTGAGCAAATCGCAATCCACCACGGCTCCCTCTCCCGCGAAGAACGAAACGTCGTCGAAAGCGGCCTCAAAGACGGCTCCCTCCGCTGCGTCGTCTGCACCTCCTCCCTCGATCTCGGCGTCGATTTCTCACCCGTCGATCAAGTCATCCAAATCGGTTCCCCAAAAGGCATCGCTCGCCTCACCCAACGAGCCGGCCGCTCCGGTCATCGCCCCGGCGAAACCTCCCGCATCATCTGCGTCCCCACCAACGCACTTGAGCTCGTCGAATTCTCCGCCGCTCGCGATGCTTGGAAACGAAGGGAGATCGAAAACCGCATCCTCCTCAAAAAACCACTCGATGTCCTCGTTCAACATCTCACCACCATCGTCCTCGGCGAGCCCACTTCGCCTGATGATCTGAAAAAAGAAATCCTTTCAGCTCATTCCTACGCCGACCTCACCGAAGCGGAATGGAATTGGGCCATCGGCTTCATCACAAACGGCGGCTCGCTTTCCGCCTACCCGCAATATGAGAAAGCCGAGATCATCGAAGGCCTCCTCACCGTCACCAACAAGCGCACCGCTCAGCTTCACCGCATGAACATCGGAACCATCACTTCCGACACCTCAGTCCTCATCAAGTTCAGTAGCGGTCGTACTTTGGGAAGTGTCGAAGAAGGCTTCGCCTCCAAACTCAAACCCGGCAAACAATTCGTCTTCGCCGGTCGTCGACTCGAGCTTATCCGCTTCCACAAACTCACCGCCACCGTCCGCGCCGCCACCAAGAAGGCCAAAGGCGAAATCGCAATCTGGGGAGGGAGCAAAATGCCCCTTTCCTCCGAACTCTCCCACGCCGTCTCCCGCAGCCTCCAAGGCCCCGCCAACTCGCCCGAACTCAAGTCAGTCGCGCCCATTCTCGCCATCCAAAAATCTTGGTCCGCTCTTCCCTCCGACGAAACCCTTCTCATCGAATTCACCCGCACCCGCGAGGGCGAGCACCTCTTCATCTATGCCTTCGCCGGACGCCTCGTGAACGAAGGCCTCGGCGCGCTCGTTGCCTTCCGGCTCTCACGCGATGCCGGAGAATCGATCAACGTCACCCAAAACGATTACGGTTTCTGCCTCGGCGCCGCCCGCGGCCTGAGCCTCGATGAAGACCTTCTCCGCCAAGCCCTCAGCACCGAGAACCTCCTCGAAGATCTCCTCGAATGCATGAACACCGCCGAAATGGCCCGCCGCCAATTCCGCTACGTCGCTCGCGTCGCCGGACTCATCATCCCCGACATGCCCGGCAAGCGAAAGCCCACCCGTGACCTACAAGTGTCCGCCAATCTCCTCTTCGAGGTCTTCACCAAATATGACCCCGACAATCTCCTCCTTGAGCAAGCGCGCCGCGAGATCCTCGAACACCAACTTGAAATCGAACGCCTGCAAAAGACCCTCAGCTCCATCCACCAGCGCCCCTTCCACCTCGTCGAAACAAAACGCCTCACCCCCATGGCCTTCCCCCTCTGGGCCGACCGCCTCAGCGCCTTCCTCCCCGCCGGAGATGCCAGCACGAGGTTGGAAAAGATGTTAGCGAAACTTCAGGAAGAAGCGTAAAGCTCCTTCTCCTCGGCTAGCTGGGTGGCGAGACGCCACCCCTCCGTATTTTCAAATCACGTCCGCAATCACACGGAGCGGCGTGCGTTCCCGCCGCCGACCATGTGACTCCGCAGCGCCCTAATCGACGCGCGCTCTTCCCTTCACCAGATCAAATGAAACAAGCCCCCAGTAACGACTATCCCAAGCGTTTACGCG
>CALGJQ010000020.1 GCA_937928545.1 uncultured Verrucomicrobiales bacterium | reverse complement strand
CAACGACATCGCCACCATCAACGGTAGTGAGCTCGACATCCGCACCCTCGATTCCGGCACCGTCACTCGCGAGGCTTCGGAAATCGATTGGTCATCCGATGCCGCCGAAAAAGGCGGCTACGAGCACTACATGCTCAAGGAAATCTTCGAACAACCCGAAGCCATCAGAAACTCCATTCGTGGCCGTCTCGACTCCACTCGGGGCAATGCCCTCCTCTCCGGTCTCAACCTGAACCCACGTGAACTTGCGGACCTTCACCGCGTTCTCATCGTCGGCTGCGGCACCTCCATGAATGCTGGCCTCGTCGGTGAATACGCCATCGAGGACTTCGCAGGCGTCCTTGCCGAAGTGGAACAAGCCGCCGAGTTCCGCTACCGCAACCCGATCGTCAACCCTTCCGACCTCGTCGTCGCCATCTCGCAATCAGGAGAAACCGCCGACACCCTCGCCGCCGTCCGGGAAGCAATCGACAAAGGAGCCCTCGTCTCCGGACTCGTCAACACCGTGGGTTCCACCATCGCGCGCGAAACCGGCCGCGGAGTCTACCTCCACGCTGGTCCTGAAATTTCCGTCGCCTCGACCAAGGCTTTCACGTCCCAAGTCTCCGTCCTCCTCATGATGGCACTCAAGTTTGCCCGCTCCCGCCGCATGTCGCGCGAATCAGGACTTCAAATGGTCAAAGAAATCGAAGCGATCCCCGAACTCGTTCAGCAGGTCCTCGACCAAAACGACGCCATCGCCAAAGTCGCGGAACGCTACCTTGACCAAACGAGCGCCTTCTTCATCGGTCGCGGATACATGTATCCCGTCGCGCTCGAAGGAGCCCTCAAACTTAAGGAAATCTCGTACATTCACGCCGAGGGCTACCACGCAGCCGAACTCAAGCACGGCCCCATCGCCCTCCTCGAGGCCAGCGTCCCCGTCATCGCCCTCTGTAACGATGGCCCCGGCAAAGACAAAACCCTCGGCAATGTCGCCGAGTGCCAAGCGCGCGACTCACGCGTCCTCGGAATCGTCACTAAGGGTGACTCAGAAGCCATCGCGACCGTCGATGACCACATCGAAGTCCCCGCTTGCCCTCTCCACACCGCCGTTGTTCCCAGCACCGTCGCGCTCCAGCTTCTTAGCTACCACATCGCCCGCCTAAAAGGATGCGCCATCGACCAACCTCGCAACCTCGCGAAGTCAGTCACCGTCGAGTAGGAAACGAAGAACTTTGGACCCTCTAATCCGCTTGATAAATGCGGATCCAGTCGACTTCTAATTCAAAGTCTCCCTGTTTCTTATCACCAAGAAGCAAGCCGACCCGACGTATGTCCGCGGAGTTAAGAACCTCCTTCTTTAACTTCATCCCGCGAAAGCTTCCCTCAAACTTCTTAAAGGGAAGCTGAACCCCAATCCACTTTCCCTTCTCGGTCGTAAATTCAGCCATGAAGGAAACTTCCATGCCTCGAAAACGGGCATCCGAACCCAAGCGCACTTGGTAAGTCCTCCCATCTCCCTTCACCCGCAGCGCAAGTCCCTTTGCAGCACTAAGATCGAGCTTCACGTCCTTTGTTCGAAGTGAAGAAAAGCCACCATTGTTTTCTAACGAGAGCTTACCGGAGAAATTTAAAATGCCCTCCTCGCTCACCTTGAGTCGCCCTTTTGACAAACCTCCCATCACCCCGTCATCGACAACTTGCCACCCCATCGACTTCACTTCTTTGGGATCAAACTCCACCACCGAGTTCTCAGCAGCGAAAGCTGATCCGTGAAACAATGACAGACAAGCTGTGAGTGAAGAGAGGAAGCGCGAATTTTTCATAACCCGCCAACAAGACACAGATCTCTCACCTGTCAAAAGGAATAAAAAATCTATTGTCTGCGATCCGCTTGCGTGCCGAGTCTCGACTCACTCATCGATTGGCTCATCCGTAACCTCGCACTCATCGCCTCATTTGCTTCGAGCCATTGAGTTGCTGATGCAGGGTCGTTCTGTGCCCACCACTCCTGCGCAACTTCCAGTTGAGCACGTTGCCGTAAATTAGGATCCATAACTGTCTGAGCCCAGACTATTCCCGATGTTGGGATTTCAAACGCAATTGCCGCTGAAAAGCCCACTACAGCCGAGTCTCCTACCATCGACGCACCATAGGCGTAACTCGCGAGACCTTCAGCACTTTCCCGCACTTCGACCCCGTCAATACGCGCAATTAACTCACCCAGAATCGAGGGGCTCCCTTGATCAGACTGAATCAATCGGAGGCCGATTAGGTAAATGGATTCATCCAGATTATAGAACCGGCTGAAGCTATCCAATTCATCGTGAATCAAATCAAGATCCTCAGGATTTTCCGCGGCAAGTCGTTCTAACCTTCCCGCCAAAGCAGCCGCTGCCAGATCTTCCGGCAGAGTCTCAAGCCAACGTTCAAACTCATCCATGCTGAGATCGTTCGACTCCCAGCCTATGTCACCCGCCGCTCTGAATCGAGCTGCTTGATTCCGACTGTTCGCTAACCAATACCGGCTCCTTTCGGAATGAGTCGCAGCAATTTTGACAACTTCCGCAGCGGTATTTTCAACCGATTCACCCATCGGGAAATCTTTGACCCACTCGGGAAGCGGCACGGGGGTGCCAGCCACAGACACTTCCTCCTTTTCCTCTTCCTCAGAAGCCGACTGGATCCATTGATCAACTTCTTCTTCGCTCGGCTTCTGATGCTCAAATTCCAGAAGCGACACCGTCATGATTCCGGCTTCGTCAGCCCACTTTTCAGCACTCTCTGGGTCCCTTTTCAAGGCCACCTCCATCGCAAAGTCCAGACCTCGCGGATCATGAACCTTCACAAACTTCAAAGCATCTTCAGGCGACTTTTCCAGCCAGGCATTGAGCAATAAATTCCTCTCGTAACGAGAGGCTCCAGCGAGCTTGTAATAAAGCGCACCAAAATCCTCAGAGTTTGCCCCCTCCAGTAAACTGAGCAGGATCTCCAAGCGTTTCTCTGGATCCCGCGCCGATGCAAGATCGTCTAAACCGTAGACGATCCCTTCAGCAATGATCCGATCTCGTTCACTCGCAACACGCGTCGAGACTTCAGACGAATCGGACGAAAATTCAGGAGCAGAAGAGGGCTCGACAGTTGTGAGCTCTTCTTTTGACTCAGCTCCGCTCCTCACTCCCACCCAATGAGAAGCCCAAACACAGGCTGCGCATAGAGTGGTTCTTGTGATGAACTTGAGCATTCTCGATGAAGACCCTTCGAACCTACTAATTCGTGTAAGTCGGAGTCTGGTGCTGGGTAAAGAAAGTGTCCGTCCGAGCCATCATATCGTCCGGGTTTCCGGGGAAAGGAGAAGCATCTGGAGGACGAGGAATGTTGCGGCCAATCGTGGCATCTTCTGGCTGGCTGCCCGAAATCGAAACCGGAGTTCCCACGCTCACGAGCTTGAAAAACTTTGGCGCAACATTCTTGTGCATGCGGAGGCAGCCACCTGATGTTGGGAATGGTTTCATCCAACCGGTATGGAATCCATATCCAGTCTTAAAACTACACCAGTAAGGCATCGGCGTTCCTTTGAAGCCCCAACCTGCAGGCTTATTCTTCAACTTAACGCCACGAACTTGGTCTCCCTTGATCGCATATCCGTGGGTATTGGCACGATACTTATGCGTTTTCGCATTAATCCGAAAAGTTCCTCGTGGAGTGGGAGATGAACTCTTGCCCACTGTCACCGGCATCACAAGAAGTGGCTTACTCCCCTCCATGACGTAAGCCATCTGATTAGAAAGCGAGACTTTCACTCGAACATTCGAGCGGTTTGTCGGGAGCGTTGCGGGAAGATTGTAGTTCTCATAAGCGCGCATCGAAGCCGCCATGGAACCGGAACCAGGAATGCTCGGTCCTACACCCGAACTGGAACATGAACTAAGAATAAGACTTCCAGAAGAAGCTGCGAGAACAAGGGAACGAAATACGAATTTTTTAAGGGGGATTTTCATACAAGCCAGAGGATAAAGACCTTTTCCCAAAGGTCCAGATCTTTGCTTCCACCCAAAAGATCTCCTCTGAATTACAAAATATAAGCAGAACTACAGTCGCAGAAAATCTCGAGATGGTTTGAAATCCTTTCATGGTCATTTGCAAGCCCAAGTCCCTCTTTTCCAACAGCTACCTCCTCAGTGGCAGCATCCCTGAAACGACCCTTGATTTCGCATGGTTCTCAGAAAGCGGCATCATTAGAATGGGAAGCCAAACTCTCGAAATCAGCAAAGACGGTCTCTTCTCTGGCCGATGGCACTTGCTCAGAAACGGAACTCCCATCATCAAAGCCCAGAAAGCCAGCGCCTTCCGGAGATCCATTGAAATCTTTCACGAGAACCAAACCTTCCTCTTAAAAGCCCGCTCGGCATTCGGTCGCAGTATGACCCTCACCGGTCCAAATGTGAACGCGACCATTGTCCCAGCTCATCCGTTCACTCGCCGTGCCACCATTTCAGGAAATTTGCCCACACCTGAATTGACCGCTTTCACCTTTTGGCTCACCGCCCTTCTTTGGAAGCGAGCTAGGAACAACTCTAACAATTCCAACAACAGGTAAGGTTGAACAAGTGAACGATTCTCTTTTGCGTCCTTGCGTCATTCGTCCAAGCGGCGATAATAAGGAGTATGAGTATTGCAAAAGTTATCGAAGTCATTGCCGAAGGAAACACCGTCGAGAACGCCATTAAAAATGCCGCGACTGAAGCCGGGAAATCCATTCGCAATGTGAAACACATTAACGTCGAAAACATCCAAGGAATCGTGGAAGATGGCAAAGTCGAAAGCTTCCGCGTCAACGCCAAGGTCACCTTCGTCGTCGATTAATCCCTTCCTCTCAATTCAGACCAAAGCGGCGGATCCATCATCCGTCGTTTTTCTTTCTGACTGCAGTCAGAAAACCCCTTACCTTTCATGCCAGACTCCCCCACTTCTCAAAGCGAAATCACCCTCGGACTCGAAGGCGGCGCGACCCGTACCACCGTCCTCTTGGTTGATCAGAACGATGAGACCCTTGCCAGCTTCTCGGTAGGCCCTGCCAATATCCGACTCACCACCGCAGAGGACCTCGAAACCCACTTTCATGGCATCAAAGAGCGCCTCCCTCATCAGCCTGACCGCATCGGGGTCGGACTTGCCGGAGTCCGCCTTCCTTCTGATCACGAGCGCCTTCGCCAAGCCATCGAGCGAGTCTGGCCCACCATTCCCTGCACGACCTCCGATGACCTAATCACGGCCATGGAAGCCGTCGAATGGAGTCCTGCTTGCGAGGCTCAAATCCTCGTCCTCAGCGGAACGGGGTCTTGTTGCTTCGGTCGCCACCGCGATGGTTCCCGCACTCGCGTCGGTGGGCGGGGCCATATTCTCGGTGATCGTGCAAGCGCATCTGATATCGCCCAACGGGCCCTCCGCGCCCTCATGGACACCTACGACACGGACCCCGATAATACCTGGCCACCACTTGGAGCAGACATTCTCGCACAACTTCAAATGAATGAGCCCGAAGACCTCATCGATTGGTCACTCGAGGTTCCAAAAAACGAACTCGCCTCCCTCGCCGTCTCCGTCTTCGAGGCCGCTCGTTCACGACAAGATCCCGTCGCCGTCTCAATTCTCAACCACGCCGCCGAGACCCTCGCTCACGATGCCATCGCCTGTGCCGAACACATCGCCCGCGACCGCGACCGCGTTCAATTCATCTTCAATGGCGCCGTTCTCCTAAAGAACCCCGAATTCCAAGAACAAGTCCGCGACCTCATTCGTCAAGGTTGGCGGAACTCTGACATCAGCGCCTTAGAAAAGCCCAGCGCCTGGGGCTCCGTCGCTCTCGCTCGCTCGAACTCAGAAGAGACACCTCCCCGAGACACCAGCGCGAGTACGACTCCGATCACTCCCACCGACGCTTGGGAATCCTACCGCCCGGTCTCAAAAGCCCCCACCGAACAGCGAAACCCAAAGTCCTCGAAATTTTCCGAACTCTCGATTCGTGAAGGCCTCGAGCTCATGCTCAGTGAAGACGCCAATATCCCCGCGGCCGTTCTTCCCGAGTCTCC
The DNA here is from genome assembly GCA_937928545.1 of uncultured Verrucomicrobiales bacterium. Classification (GTDB taxonomy): domain Bacteria; phylum Verrucomicrobiota; class Verrucomicrobiia; order Verrucomicrobiales; family Akkermansiaceae; genus SW10. Next base: position 10,272 of record CALGJQ010000020.1, on the reverse strand, counting down.
TGCCATCGAGTGGACCATCGAAAAAGTCGTAGAAGCCTTCGCCAATGGTGGACGTCTCATCTACTGCGGCGCGGGCACCAGCGGACGACTCGGCGTGCTCGATGCCAGCGAATGCCCACCCACCTTCCGCTCGAATCCTCGGATGGTCCAAGGCATCATCGCAGGCGGCAGATCCGCTCTCTGGAGTGCTGTCGAAGGAGCCGAAGATGACCCCGGCGAAGGCGCCGCCGCCATCACGGCGCGCGGCGTTGAAGAGAAGGACATTGTCATCGGCATCAGCGCCAGTGGACACGCTCCCTTCGTTTGGGGCTGTCTCGCCGAAGCCAAAAAACGCAAAGCCGCGACCGTTCTTTTCTGCGTCAACCCCGCTTACAAAGACCACCCACTTCCTGATCAAATCATCGCACCAAACACCGGCCCCGAACTCCTCACCGGCTCTACTCGGCTCCGCGCCGGCACTGCCACCAAACTCGTGCTCAATGCCATCACTACCCTCGCCATGACACATAGCGGAAAGGTCACCGGCAACCTCATGACCAACTTGAAACCCTCGAACGGAAAACTCCGCAAAAGAGCGATCTCGATTGTCCAAGAACTCACCTCCGCTTCAGAAGAGGAAGCGACCACCGCGCTCAAGAAATCCGGATGGACCGTTCGACAAGCGATCAATGATCTCTCTGCAAAAGAGAGCTCTTAAAATTTAAAACGCATCCCGAGTCCCGGATACTTCATCCCCCAGTAAATCGCGCTGACCGAGAGATGATCATTCAAGCGCCTCGACAAAGTGAGGTGCGTATCAGTTCCGCTATATTGAATCATCAAGGAGGCCTCTTTGTGACTTAAACTGAGACCCGCCAAGGGACGGACCTCATTCAGCTTATCAATCCAAACCGCGCCCACATACGGAGCTGGCGTAATCCCCATGAACTTGTGCTCAGGAAAGGCCTTACTCAAGGTCACAAAGTAGGCACGTGACTCGACCTCGTCATCTCCATCACTGAAGTCATCCTGACTCGTTCCTAAAATAACCGCAGGCCTCCATCCGCAAGGATCTTCAGAAATCAGCCGATAGGTCGCCGTCGCGCTAATGCTGTCCGTCAGTGGCCGGTAGTCAAAACCGATCCCAAGGTCATTTGTGACCCAATATTTAGCACTCAGGAATGCCTTTCCCGCATCCCCCTTCTCGGGAATCCATCTTGCGCTAAAAACAAACTTACTCTTTTCTGCTGTGCCACTCACGGTGCCACCTTCGCCCGGTCACATCGGTCAGGCCGGAACCTGCGAGACTACTGCTTCAACCGACTCCGATTCGGAGTCTGAAGCGCCAAGCATGATTCGATAATCGAGCTCACTCCCATTCGCGGAAGCGAAGAAAATTAAAGGAAGAATCGACGTCAATTTTTTCTTAAACATGGTGATAATTCGTTAGTAGCATCTTTCCCTCAAACGCCAACCCTCGAAATGGATTGGCCTGAAGAAACATTCCCTCACAAAAATTGAGATACGAAAGCCTCTCAAAAACTCACGATCAACCGATCTTGTAAACTTCCCCTAGCTCTTTCCGAGCAATCTCTAATCCGCAATGAGCTATGTCGTCTACCGTAAGCTGGTCAACACGAAGCCACTGATTTGGGGTCATGAATACCAAGCTCCCGTCATACTCATAAGGGACGTACAATTTAAAGTTTCGTGATGTGGTCGGCTCATCAATCGCGGCGCACTCAGCAATAGGATACTTGTTCCCATTAAGCACCACACATGACTTCCCCGGCTTCACGAAGTGCCGATTCACCAACAACTGAGCAGGCTGCCGATAATCCATCTCAAAGTCAGACTCATGTGGGACATAGTTGTAAGTGTATTCACTCTTATCTTGAGGCGTCCTCGGCACCGAATCGCTTTCCACATCATCCAGAAGTTGCTTCACAAGCTTCTCATCGCTTTTCCAAATTCGATCATAGAGAGTGTCAACCGTATCACCATTTTCAACCGGCACATAGGACTTGTAGGCGATCTCACCGGTATCCAAACCGGAGTCCATAAAGTGTACCGCCATTCCTGACTGCTCATCACCATACCAAATCGTCCAAAAACCCGGATGCCTTCCGCAATGTCGAGGAAGCAACGAAGTGTGGAAGTTCAGCACCCCCATCGGTGGGATGTTCAGAAATTCATCAGGCAGGAAAAATTGGTAGCCAATCACAACCACGATATCAGGGGCCCATTCCCGGACCTGATCCATAACACCGTCATCCTTTGGCTTTCCACAGATCATCGGAATACTCAGCTCTTCCGCAACCACATTGATCGGCTTGCTTGAGCTCCCTCCCGAAGTCGTCGTGGTAATCCCCTCCGTGGGTGATTCCAAAATCCCTACAATATTCGCATCATTCTTCACAAAATACTCGAGATGAATGGAGCTCAGCTCCCATGTCCGAGTTCCAATAATGACAATGCGTTTCTTTCTCATATCCTAGGCGCTAATTTTTTAAGATGTCGTAATCGAATGAGCTCCGTTTTTTCGATGAGTGAATCGGCACGAAGCCCCAAGAATCCGATGGATAGCAGGTTCCATCCTCACAACGAACATGCCAAGGAAAATCCAGCCATGGCCATTTGGATCGCTTCATCGGCATCCCCTTCCTCCCGCGCCAATGCCCTCCCTTTCTTAAAGCGCAGAATCTCTATGACCGCTCATGAAACACTTTCCTCTCATCTCCCCCATCGCCCATAAGTAATGTCGTAAACAAGACGTTTCCCCTGCGTCCCTTCCACTCGAGTCACGAGAAATCCCTGCTGAGGTGTGAGTTTCGCAATCGCACCAACTGACTTTCCGGAAGCCACGATTGCATCCTTCACGAGAGTGCTTGGGCCAGAAATCTGGGAAGCCCTTTGCCAGACACGAACTCGGACACTCCCTCCTTTTGGACTAACCTGAACAGCATGCACTCCAGCCGCTTTGATGAAGGAAAAATCGTAGTCTCCCACCGGCGCGATGGAATGTCTTTTCTGCTTCCCAAGGTCCCGACTCCGGTCCGTCATCTTCATCCCTCCGTTATCAGGCTCATTGCTATCAATGATAGGATTCTGAACTGTTGGATCGGAATAACCTACGAAACCGTGGGCAGCTCCAAGAACAACCCTCTCACCGAAAGAGGACAGACGATCATGAGGATCGCTAGACGCCCCGTTCACGGAAACGGGGGCACAATTGCTCAAAAAACAAACAGCCAGAAGACTTCCAAAAAAGGGGGTAAAGATCTTTTTCATGATTTCAAATTTTAGGATTTCGATGAAAATCATAAGTAATGAAAACGATCATAAAAGACTATTCTTCAGAGAGTTATATATTTTTTACAGGGGCTAGCGATTCCTATGAAAGCGAGAAGCGCAGAAAACAGCTGAGGAACATTTCGCCTGCCCTCTTTCCCTAGGCCCTTAAGCCTCATCATTCGACGGCTTCACGGGAGTAGATGTCACTCGCGCCGTAGTTTCATCATCTAGCAAGTTCGAAACCCCGACTCCAAACATCGTCAGGGCCTCGATCGTATCGTGCATCGAGGCCTTGATCGGAGTCACCCTTTCTGCGGGAACGACTTCGACTCTTCCCAGAGTCACCGCCGGAACTGATGGCAAAAACACCGCCACTAGCCCTTCCCCTAAATCCTCAATCTCGAATCCAATCGTCAATGCCCCACTGCCATGCTGATCGATCAAAACAGGACGAAATTTCCTCTCCTCCTCATCCCCCAAGTACTGATGGACCAAGGTCCTGATCATACTATACCCCGGAATTTTTTCCAAAATTGAACTCTCAAACCAATTTCGCACCCTTTTTCCCCAGCGCGTTCTGACAGCTACCCCCGTCAGATAACAAAGCAAAACAACGAACAAGAGAGCCCCGATGATCATAGAGACCTCTGTCACGACCGACCCAAAATCAAGCCAATCCAGAACCGGCAAGAGTAAGGCTTTGACCAACCTGACGACCTGCCAGAGCGAGAACCCAATAATCCCAATCGGCACCACCACCAATACCGCCCCCAATAGGGTCGTCTTTAAAAACCCCAATTTTTTCTTCTCGATCGCCATTGCGTCATTCCAGCAACTACCCCCAAAAGTTCAATCCAAACCCATCCCTCATTCTGAGGACACAAGGTGCTGATGTGAGGAAACTGACACTCCAGTCCTTAACCGTTTCAGGCACACCCTTCATCTGAGAGAGGCTATTGATAAAAGCCACACTCTCAAAAACATAGCTGCAGAGGGGCAAGGAAACGGGCGAACACAGGGCTCATGTTTTCAATATGGGGCCATGAAATTTTTCTCAGACCTCACCCAGCGATCATTCAAAAAGAATGACTCTTAGAACCGCGTCTAAGCTCAATCAAAGCAATTCAAACCTCGCAAATCCCAACCCTCTTGGACCCTTTTGGACCCCGATGATCAAGTGTTGATGCTTTGGCGACCATCCTTGCCCGCCTTTCTGGCTAAAAGAAATTCTTACCTAGCCTAGCGGCGACGACGCAGCGCCAAGAATGCGGAACAAATGACCACGAAACCGGTAGTGCTTGGCTCCGGGATCTGCTGATCAATGGCAAGATTATCAACGCTGATCACATTGTTATTATCGTAGCCGAAACTAGAATTAGCGCCCTCTGCCTGCAGGTTAAAATTGATGTTCGTGAAATCCTGAGCGATGTCCCCCGCAGATCCCGATTGCACGGTAAAATTACTAAGAGGAATCGTGTAAGTGTTAAAGCCGGTCACGGTAGGATCGATGGCAATGTCGTAACGCAATAGAATGTCGCCACTTGATCCGCCCTGAAATTGGGCATCCACTCGGAGCGAGCCCCCCATCGATTCAGCACCCTCAAAGCTTGCATCGATTGAGAAAATGAGTTCCGCAAGATTGGTCGTCGAGATCGCTGACGGATTGGCTCCGGTGCCCAGACTCCCTCCCCAGTAGGTGTAATTTAATGAACTGTCACCGAAACGGGAATTTGCATCTTCGAGAGCCGCCGTGACGAGATCACTGCTATCCATCGCTGCTTGTAGCCCGTCGCTGCCACCCACTCCAACCCCCGGGAACTCCCCTGTCGTGTCGCTGAATGGAGTCGTCGCGGTCATTCCCCAAGCATTCTCCGCCTGGTTTCCGCCCGAGTTTGGGCTGCCATATCCATAAAATTCGTTAAATCCATAGGCGTAACCAGGATTCGTATCGAAATCGATCGTGACGATATTTGCAGCTCCAGCGGAACCCAAACTAGCGAAGCTTGCAGCCGCTATCACGACCGCGAATGAATGTGAATTTTTCATGAGATTAGCATCCAAGAACAAATGACTTCGGACGTCAAGCTGAACCGCCAAAACTGATGGCGATAGCACCTCCACCGCGCTGCAGGACGGCTTCGTCATTAATACCATTGAGAATGATAATCAGTTCTACCGCTTCGTCGTCAGCGAGGCCACCGAGTGATCAGCCCTCAATCATTCACCGGCCTGGTCTTCCTGTCCGCCAGGATCATGGTGCTGATTCCGTTAAAAAAACTTCCACCCCGCCATCACGGCGAGGCTGATCGGAGCCTTCCCCATTAAAGTGGTCTCCCAAAGCCAACACGAAGAATCCCGCCCGCACCGCCAACCAGACCACTCCAACCTCCAGGATGTGCGCCTTCCTCGCGCATCGTCAGTGTTTAGTTTGACGGTCTTTTAAAACGCGAGTCTGATTCTGCGTTAGTTTGACAGCTTTCCTGATGTGGGGATCGGTTCGTCATTCGGATAATTATCACATTCGAATGACTTGAATTTATCATCAAACTTAAGCACGACGTTCTGCTTACCATGTTTACTGTTGATAAAAAGTTGAACCCTATTTTTTCCGATAATTTTCCAAGTGGTAGGAAAATCGTAAAACCAACCAAACCTCCCTTTACCGTCTTCACCAAAAGAGAGTTTGTTGCGTGAATCTTTATCATTTACCCAACTCCACTTTGTATGTTCTAATTTTTTGGATATTCTCTTAGCTTCTTTTTCAGAAATGCTCGTCTGCGACGTTTGACTTAGCTTTTTAATTTCCTCACGGATTGCTAAAGCAGCCTCCAGATTATTTTGCGAAGCATGCTTAGTTGATAATTGTGATAATTTTCTTTTGTAGAGATCGTCCACTGGTTTCACCGAACGATTTCGTTTTTCGATCCAATTTTTATTTAGTTCAGACAACTCCTTCGTTTTTCCAGATTTTGCGATTTGAACAAATGGGATAGATTTCTCTGGCACCTCTTTGATTCTATCTATTTCTTTGCTTACATCTAAAGCTTGGTCGAGTTTATCAGCCTTCGTAAATTTCTCCTTCAATTTTATGAGCTTACTGCGGTATTCAGTATCAATTGGAGTTAGAATTTTGTCTCTCGCAGCCTGCCAGTATTCTCGTAATTGTGTCAACTCGGGCGGCTCCACATGATCATCTGCTATTGCAAGAACACTACTGAGCACCATAATGAAATTGATTAGTATTTTCATTTGCTTAATGGATTTTTATTTTGATCCGCAGAAAATGTAAAGGGATTAAATCTGGTGCAGATAATACTGGGGGGGGCACTTCTTTTTGTATCCTCGGCATGAATGGCGTATTTCTTTGATCATCGCTGCGCTAAGTTTACGAGGTTTCAGGCGCTTGCGAGATCTAGGTCTCGGGTGACTCGGATCATTGGCTTTGGGAGGGTTGCTAGCGCCTTTAGGCGATGGACGATCTCGTCACGGACGACCTGGCAGAGGTCGCATAGCAGGTTTCTTCTGTTTCGGAATGACAGACGGCTCCGCTGTTATCTGTTTGTCTTTTAAAACGGCGGTTGAGGTCGAGGTTGAGGTCGAGTTCGGAGAGCATGTTTAAGTCGCTGCTACTTGATTTAGGAGGGAGCGGGCTGGAAGCACCCGAGGGCATTCCACCACACTCTCCTTATTTTGGCTTGGGCTGATAAACGGGCGGGACGCCCGCGCTCCTTCTTTACTGACACGCTTCGCATTCTTCGCCGTTCATCATGACTTTGATGCCACAGGCTTGGACTTCCTCGGGAGTGGCGGCTTTCTACTCTTCCATTTTTAATGGCCATCCAGATTCTACTCCTTCTGCAAATCCCGCATCGACCAAATCTCCCCCGCCAGCTCTGCCAGAGCCCCTCTTGGTTTCCTCGCTCCATCTTTCCGCTTCTCGCTAAAGCGCTCTCGATTCAACTGAAAGGCATCATTCACAAACTTCCGCGACCCAATCACCACTCCATCGGTAAAATATCGCACCCGACATCGCACCACCTTCGCGATTGCCAAATCTTGAGCATCCTCCTCCTTCATTTCTCCTAGCTCCTTCTCCACCTCGGCACGACTTCTCCCCTTCCGCGTCACCACTCGCAACTTCCTCCCATCCTTGGCTCGTCCACGCTCCTCCGCCTGCTCCATTCCCCCCATCACCAAAATCCGTCGATACTCCCTCACCACTCCCCCTTGGGCCCAGCCTCTTGCCGTCCCAGCCCTTCCCGCGTGAGCATGCAATGCGCGCACCAAGCCTGCTCTCGCAATGTTCGCCCCTCTTCCCCCTCCAATCGCCTCCCCATAAGAACTCCAGCGATAATCCTCCGGCAGCTTACAAATCCCCGCCCTTACTGGATTCAGATCGATATACGCCGCCATCGTCCGACAAGCCAAACCACCCTCCACAATCACTGAATGAAAGCGCTCCTCCCACAGCGTCCCGCGCAAGCCATTCTCCTTATTAAACCACCGCGTAAATCGTTGCAGCAACCCCTTCATAAAGAGGCTCAAATTGTGCATCCGCTTCGTATAGCGCTCAAAAATCCCACGCAGCTCACCTTCCAAAAACTTCCTGCTCAACTTCTGCTCCACCTTCGACAATCGCTCAAAGCCCTCCCAATTTCCTACAATCATCTGCCGAGCCTTCGCGATTTCCGCCGCCACTCCCTTCACCACCCGTCGTGAATACAAACCACCCAGTCGCCGTAGTAATTCCTCCTCTGAAATCCGCAAATCCACCCCACCAACCACTTCACCCCCATCCCCCGCCTCCGGTAAAGGCGGAACCTCTAGCAGAAGGTGAAAATGGTTCGTCATCACACAATAAGACAAAACTCCGCAGCCCGAAAACCGCTCATACATCCGCATAAACTTCCGAAACTCCTCCTTCGCATCCGGTGAAAACAACAACTGCCGATGCACCACCCGCGAAGTCACATGATAAATCGCCAAATCCGGCACCAACGAAGACACCCCTCTCTTCCGAGCCTCCTCAACCGTCGGAATCAAAACACGCACCTCCGTTATTTGTCTGTCTTTTAAAACACCAACCAAGTTGATGCGGATCAGACAGTCCTCTCAAAACCTCAAGTGCTCGAACTCGTCGATCAGCTCAGTCAGCTCAGTCAGCTGAGTCAGCTGAGTAGCCGTTTCAAGGCACTCTATAATAGCACCGACCCTGACTTCGCCGTGGACGTGGAATTCAAGATTACCAGCGATAGCCGCCTTCTCATTAAACAAGCTCGACCTTGGGTGAATTGATCCTACTCCCTCATCACAAAGAAGCCCCGCTCGCCTCCACTCACTGGTCGGGGGCTTCGCTCTTTCTTTCGATCAAACTCTTTCTGATATCGCGCAGCCACCCTCTTCACAAAGTCCTCCCCGCCGATTGCCACTCCCGTCGTAAATGAAGCCACTCGATTTCGGAGTGCTAAAGTCGGACTCATGTCCCCCTTCTGCGCAATCACCTTCACGCGCGCGGCCATCTTGATTCCGCGGCGCTTCTGCCTCCCCTTCCCCTCCGAGACAGTCTTTGGCTCAACTGAGACTCCTTCATCAAACAAGAAGAGACGATAGCGAGCCAAGCCCCTCCCTTCCCAGGAATCCTGAGGAAGATTCAGAGCCTTACAAAGCCCACGCCGCGCCCGCTTGCTTCCACCCGCCGCTTCTCCATATCCGCTCCATTCATAGAGCATCGGATCATCGACAATTCCTGCCCGGACGGGATTCAGATCAACGTAAGCCGCCATCGTCGCAAGGGCCGCTTCACCATCAACACACACGCTCTTAAAACGATCCATCCACAAAGTCCCGCGCCGCGCATTCTGCTTATTGAACCAACGACTAAACCTCTCCTTAAGCTCCTTCACAAAAAGGCTCACATCACAAAAACGATCCTTAAAACGCTGCAACACTTTCTCCGCCGCCTCGTCCATCCCCCTCTCCCGAAAGCTCCGCAACTCATTCCCAAGCTGATTCAAAAACGCCTTCGAATAAACCGTCGAAAGATGAGTCAACAGCCTCGCCTCTCCTGCCCCCGCAGCCTCTCCCACCTTCTGCTCAAAGCGCCTCAACCACTTCCCCTTCTCCGGCACCTTCAAGAGAATGTGAAAGTGATTATCCATCACCACATAAGTAAAAATTTCCACCCCCGAGAACTTCGCCATCCGCCACATCATCCTCCGAAAAGCCTCCTTCTCCGTCTTACCAAACAGAAACTCCCCGTTCACGGTCCGCGACATCACATGGTAGCAAACATCCCCTCGCTCCGGCTTCACCCGCCGCCGACTCGCAAAGCCCTTCGGCCGATGAATCTGCCCCAAATATTTCCCCGTCTTCATCTCCGCCAGCTCAAGCGGAGTCCACTCCTTCTTCGGGCTGGAAGCTTTATTCTGCGGTGATTCAACGTTCATGGAGGCACCCTACCAAGCCCACCGGATCCCGTCGAAACTTTTTTGTATGCCTGGCATATTTTTTGTGGCATATTTTTTGGCATATTTTTTTGACAAAGCCTACATCAACTTCCTCCATCTCTACGGCTTAGCTCAACGTGGCGTCTTCTGGGTCACCAGAGCCAAAGACAACATGGCCTACCGTGTCCACAAAAAGCTCCTTCGTAAACCCACGGGTAAAATCCTTCGCGACGACCTCATCACCCTCACCACGGTAAAAAGTAAGAAGCAGTATCCCGAAAAACTGCGTCGTGTGGAAATGCTCGTCACCGTGGATGGCAAGGAAGTGGTCATGGTTTTCATCACCAACAACCCTCAGTGGGCCGCCAGCAGTGTGGGTGAACTTTATCAAGCTCGTTGGGGCATTGAGGTCTTCTTCAAACAGCTCAAGCAGACCCTCAAAGTGTGCGACTTCTTAGGTCACAGCAAACACGCGATCCGTTGGCAACTCTGGTCCGCCTTGCTGGTCTATATTTTACTGCGATTCCAGAGTCAGCAAGTGGGTTGGCCACAT
>CALGJQ010000019.1 GCA_937928545.1 uncultured Verrucomicrobiales bacterium | reverse complement strand
GCTGTTTTTATGCTTGTTGCGAGTCTTCTGACCTTTGGTGTGTCCCCAAGGAGACTTAAGGTGCTGACGACCACCACCGGACTTTGACTTACCCTCACCACCACCGTTGGGGTGATCGACTGGGTTCATACACATTCCGCGAACGGATGGGCGCTTACCCTGCCAACGTGTGCGGCCAGCCTTACCTGAGATCTCATTCATGTGATCACGGTTACCGACGGTTCCGATGGTTGCGTAAGACTCTTCGTGGAACTTACGAAGCTCACCAGAAGGCATTTTGATGAAAGCGTATCCTTCGTCGCGAGAAGCAAGGACGGCTTGCTGACCGGCAGCGCGGGCAACTTTACCACCTGAACCTGGGCGCATCTCGATGTTGTGAATGGCGGTTCCAAGAGGAACGTTCTTCAAAGGCATCGCGTTACCAACAGTGGGCTCGACGTTTTCGCCTGCTTGCACCTTGTCACCATCGGTGAGTCCGGAAGGAGCGAGGATGTAAGACTTGGTGCCGTCGGCATATTCGAGAAGCGCGATGCGGCAAGTACGGTTAGGATCGTACTCGATACCGATCACAGTCGCTACTTCATCACGCTTGTTGCGCTTGAAGTCGATGAGACGATACTTCTTCTTATGACCACCGCCGATGTGGCGCATGGTGATACGGCCCTGATTGTTACGACCACCGGAGCGTTTTTTAACTTCGAGGAGGCTTTTTTCAGGCTTTGACTTTGTGATCTCGTCGAAGGTCGGAAGCTGCTTATAGCGGTTCGCGGGTGTGACGGGTTTAAAACTTTTCAGAGGCATTGGGTATGGTCCTTTCTGATTGGGTTACGGAAAATAAAATTTAGAGGAGGTCGAGGGAATCACCGTCCTTAAGACGAACGATGGCTTTCTTCCAGGAGGCGGTGCGTCCAGCATCAGCGCGACGACGGCGCTTTGCTTTACCAGCGTAGTTACAAGTGCGGACACCAAGAACCTTCACTTTGAAGAATTTCTCGACGGCGTTCTTGATCTCAATCTTGTTGGCGCGACGATCGACCTTAAAAGTGTAGGTGTTCTCGTTCTCCTGAAGAAGAGCTGCCTTCTCAGACATGCGGACGGTATCGATGATGGTATAAATATCTCTCATGGCTTGCTGAGTTTAGGCGGTGCGCTTAGCGAGGGTTTCAAGAGCGTCATCAAGGATGATTACGGTTCCCCAGAAGAGGAGTTCCTCGATGTTGACGTTCTCGGCGGTTTGAAGGAGGGCGAAAGTGAGGTTGCGCTCGGCACGGTAGGTCTCTTCCGAGAATTCCTTACCGATGATGATCACGCGCTCGGCATCCGTGATGTCACGAACAGCTTTCACGAAGTCTTTGGTCTTAGCGGAAGAAACCTCGAAGGATTTCGCGCTGAGGACGAGGCCTTCGTTGATCTTTTCACCAAGAACACGCTGAAGAGCGAGAGTGCGAACCTTCTTAGGAACGGTCTTGGCGTAGGAGCGATTGCGAGGTCCGAAGGCGACACCACCACCGACGAAGATCGGGGCTTTGCGGTCACCGTGACGTGCGCCACCGGTTCCCTTCTGACGATACATCTTCTTACCAGTTCCGCGGACTTCGCCACGAGTTTTGGTTTGAGCGGTTCCGGAGCGGCGGTTGGCTTGGTAAGCGACAACGAGGTCGTGCACGGCCTGGCTGCCTTTGGAGCCATCAGCGATGAGCTGGATGTTTGCCTTTTCGGCATCTTTGATTGTGAATGCTGACATGGATCAGGTTCTTTCTAAAACTGAGGTTTACTTAGCGGCGGATTTTTTGAGCGCCGGGCGAATGGTGACATAAGCACCATTGTGGCCTGGCACGGCACCGGAGATGAGGAGGACACCGTCTTCTTGACGGACCTGAACGACTTTGAGATTCTGAGTGGTGCGTTTCACAACACCATCGTGACCAGGCATTTTCTGACCCTTCCAAACACGAGCAGGAGTAGAACCAGCACCAATCGCGCCTGTTCTACGGTGCATCATGTGGCCGTGGCCGTCAGGCTGTCCGTTGTGGTTGTGACGCTTCACGTTACCCTGGAAACCTTTACCCTTAGTGGTGCCGATGACATCGACCCACTGACCGTCTTCGAAAAGAGCAGCGCCGGGATGGCCTTCTTCTTTGTTAGGGAGGTCCGCATCGCTTTCGAAGCGGAATTCTTGAATGCGCTTTTTAGGGCCAGTGGCGCCTTGCTTTGCTTGGTGAGTGCGCTCAGGGAGATTAAGGCGTGACTCCTTCTGGTCGTCATAGGCGACTTGAATGGCGGAGTAGCCGTCTTTCTCTGAGGTTTTCACCTGAAGAAATTCGTTTCCGTTCACGTCGACGACAGTGACGGGGATTGAGCAGCCTGCTTCTGCGTCAAAAACGCGAGTCATACCGACTTTTTTACCGAGGATTCCGAGTGACATTGGTCTGGAAAGATTAAGTTAAGAGGGAAAAAATTAGATGTGGATCTGAATGTCGACACCTGCAGGGAGGTTGAGCTTTTTGAGCTCATCTACGGTGCGGGCGGTAGGATCGACGATGTCGAGGAGGCGCTTATGAGTGCGGACCTCAAACTGGTCAGCAGCCTTTTTGTTAACGTGAACCGAGCTGTTGACGGAGAATTTCTCAACCCGAGTTGGAAGAGGAACAGGACCGGCGACTTTAGCTCCAGTGCGCTTAGCGGTCTCTACGATCTCTACAGTGGAGCGATCGATGGCCCGGTGGTCAAATGCGCGAAGGCGAATGCGGATTTTCTGATTCATGATGGAAAAGGTATCTTGTGGATGATTGGTGTTTCTTAGTAGCCGCCGCCGCGTTCTGCGACGAGTTTGTCTACGACGTTACGAGGCACTTCCTCGAAGCACTTTGGCTCCATGGAGTAGGAAGCACGACCGGAAGAAAGGGTGCGAACGTCCGTGGAGTATCCGAACATTTCGGAGAGTGGGACGTTGGCGGAGACATTGGCAACAGGCCCCTTGGTCTCGATCTCTTGGATCTGACCGCGGCGGCGGTTGAGGTCGCCCATGATGTCTCCTTGGAACTCATCGGGAGTGGCGATTTGCACGTCCATGATGGGCTCGAGAAGGATGGCGGAGGCATTTTTCATCGCCTCCTTGATCGCGAAGATAGCGGCGATCTTGAAAGAGTTGTCGTTTGAGTCGACCTCATGGAAGGAGCCGTCCTGAACATTGACATGAACGTCAACGACGGGGAAGCCTGCGACGAGTCCGTTGGTGAGGGCTTCCTCGATGCCTTTCATGACGGCAGGCATGAATTCCTTCGGGAATGCGGAAGCCGAGACATTGTCTTCGGTGCTAATCCCCTCCCCTTGCTTGTTCGGCGAGAGTTCGAGGACGACGTGACCGTAAGCGGCTTTGCCAGCCATGGCGGCGTCGCGGATGAATTTGCCATCGCCCTTTGCAGAAGCGGTGACGGTTTCGCGGTAAGCGATTTGAGGTTTACCGACGTTGGCTTGGACTCCGAACTCGCGCTTGAGGCGATCAATGATGACCTCAAGGTGAAGCTCGCCCATGCCAGCGATGATGGTTTGTCCGGTCTCTTCGTCAGTTTTCACCACGAAGGTGGGATCTTCATCGGAGAGGCGGTCGAGGCCAACGGCCATCTTATCGGAGTCGGCCTGGGTGCGAGGCTCAACCGCCATCGAGATGACGGGCTCAGGGAAACTGGGTGGCTCAAGAAGAACGCCCGCTTGCTGATGCGAGAGGGTGTCTCCGGTTTGAACATTCTTAAGTCCGACGAGAGCGGCGATGTCCCCTGCGAAGCAAGTTTCGATCTCCTCGTGCTTATCGGCTTGGACCTGAATCAAACGACCCACGCGCTCTTTTTGTTGAGTCCGTGGGTTGTAGATCATGTCTCCTTTCGAGACGGTGCCGCTGTAGACGCGGAAGAAAATGAGTTTGCCGAAGTATTTGTCGGCCCAGAGTTTAAAGGCGAGGGCGCAGAACTTCTCGTCATCGGAAGTCTTTACCTCAACGGCTTTATTCTCGTCCTTAGGATCGAGGCCTTGTGCGGCTGGAATTTCGAGCGGGCTCGGGAGGTAATCAACGACGGCATCAAGGAGATACTGAACGCCTTTATTCTTGAAAGCAGATCCGCCAGCGATGGGGACGAGCTCGTTAGATATTGTAGCGCGGCGGAGGCCGGCTTTGAGATCTACCACGGTGATCTCTTCCTCCATGAGGAACTTTTCACCGATTTCCTCGTCAACATCAGCGACGGCTTCGACGAGTTCGGCGTAAGCTTCTTCAGCGAGGGCGAGTTGGGCCTCGTCGAGATCAGCGACATCGTAGGTAGAACCGAGGATGTCGTCGTCTTTATAAAGAACGGCCTTTTTGTTAAGGACGTCGATTTGGCCGCGAAGAGTGTCTTCAGAGCCGATTGGAATGAGAATGCGGACAGTGCGAGCACCGAGTTTTTCCTGAACCTCTTTGACGGTGGCATCGAAGTCAGCTCCGACACGGTCCATCTTATTCACGAAAACGATGCGAGGAACGTTGTATGTCGTAGCTTGGCGCCAGACGGTTTCGGATTGTGGCTGAACGCCAGCAACTCCACAGAAAACAACAATCGCCCCGTCCAAAACACGGAGCGATCTCTCAACTTCAGCCGTAAAGTCCACGTGACCCGGCGTATCAATGATGTTGATTCGCTGGTTATCACCGGTGAAGAGTTTGGAAACGCCTTCTTCTTTTTGCTGCATCCACTCACAGGTGACAGCGGCGGAGGTGATGGTAATCCCACGCTCGCGCTCCTGCTCCATGTGATCGGTAGTGGTGGCACCATCGTGCACTTCACCGATGCGGTGGATCATTCCGGTATAGAAAAGAATCCGCTCGGTGAGCGTGGTCTTTCCGGCATCGATGTGCGCAGCAATCCCAATGTTCCGTGTCCTCTCAAGAGGAACGGGACGGGTTGGGGCTGTTGCAAGTTTGCTCATCGGATTAGCGGGAAAGAGATTCTTCTAAATAGGGAGGAGAGAATTAGAAACGGAAGTGAGCAAAGGCGCGGTTTGCCTGAGCCATTTTATGAACATCGTCACGCTTACGAACGGAGTTGCCGGTGTTGTTGGCAGCGTCCTTGATTTCGTTTGCGAGTGCGATGTGCATTGGAGTGCCCTTCTTAGAACGGGCGAAAGTGATGATCCAACGCATGCCGAGTGACTGCGAGCGACCTTCGTCAACCTCCAAAGGAACCTGATAAGTTGCTCCACCAACGCGGCGGGACTTGACCTCAACACGAGGCTTGGCGTTCTCGATTGCGCGGTTGACGATCTCAAGAGGATCGATGGTGTCGGTGCCTTCGTTTGCGCGATCAATCGCGGCATAAACGATGCGCTCAGCGAGGGAGCGCTTGCCATCCTTCATCACCTTGGAGATCAAACGGCCAACAACTTGGCTGTCGAACTTAGGATCCTGATAGATTTTGGCTGGATAAACTTTTTTTCTGCGTGCCATGGAATTGCTTGGTCAGATCTTAAAATGGAGAAATTACTTCTTATCGCCTTCTTTCGGCTTCTTCGCACCATACTTGGAGCGACTTTGCTTACGGCCGTCGACCCCGAGGGTATCGAGTGAACCGCGAACGATGTGGTAACGCACACCTGGAAGATCCTTCACTCGGCCACCACGAATGAGGACGATGGAGTGCTCTTGGAGGTTGTGACCTTCACCACCGATGTAGGCGATGACTTCGTAGCCGTTGGTGAGGCGAATCTTCGCGACCTTACGGAGAGCGGAGTTTGGCTTCTTTGGCGTACGTGTATAAACTTGGAGACAAACGCCGCGACGCTGCGGGCAGTTGTTCAGAGCCGGTGATTTCGACTTCGTGACTGCTTTTTTGCGTCCTTTGCGGACGAGCTGGTTAATGGTGGGCATAATGCGATCGTTTTGGGATGGCGGTTAAGCGGGTTCGTTAAATGAGGTTTTCTAGGAGAAATTGTTGACTGTATCGCTGATTCTCAACCGGAGGGTCGCCGGGAAACTCAGCGAGATTCCTCGCAAGAGCCATTTTTCCGGTGTGCACCCGATAGTTAATCGTTTGATGAAGGGGCTAAAACGCTGTAATCTTAACGATTTTCAGATCTCAACCCCGATTTGGGGGCCGCGACTCTAGAAATAAAAAGCGATCTGGCAAGGCGTTTCTGAAAATTTTCTCAAAAAATATGAAGTTTCTTTAATCTGGGGCACTCCGTCCCGTCATCTCAAGGATTCAGCTCATCAGACAACTCGTCTTCCGAGATAGAGATCCTTAAGCAAAGCTGACCAACTTGTCTTGAGGGACCAAAAGGCGACCTAATAAATCCATTTTATCCTCTCGAAGCCTTGAACTACTCATTTCAAGATTCCGCTTTGCGTTCAAAGTCGTCATATCTTCTCCCGCACTCCTCCCAATCTTGGCCTCTTTGACGAATATCACCTCATTTCTCCGCGACTGCCTCCGTGCAGAGCGCGCTAGCGCCGGAATCGCCAATCTCTTTGCTCATAAAATCCAAAGCCTAAGGTTCATCACCGGAGAGGAATCCGCGACTTCCCACCAATTTGCCTCGCTCGATCTCCCACCGTCTATTCAGGAGCATTTGATTAAAAGCACCCTCCTTCGCGGTTGCACCAGCCACTCCTTCCAAGGCGACGAACGCGATCACATCATTCTCTCCCTCGCCCTCGACGACCACTCACCGGAAGGAGCCCGTCGCTTCGCCGAGCGCGAAGACGTCTTCAATGTCGCCATCACCCGCGCGCGCAATCGCATGGACGTTCTCCATTCTTTCACCCCCGAAAACCTTCCCGCCTCCTCACTCCTCCGCCGCTACCTCGCACAAGCTCCTCTGCCATCGACTCAGAAAAAACGGATTGAAACAACCCTCGCCGATCTCGCTCCTGCCCTCAGCGCCATCGGCTGGAAACCCCTCCCCCAGAACTCTATCTCTGGCGTCCCCATCGATCTCCTCATCCAGCGAGAAGGCAAAATCATCGCCATCGACCTCATCGGCACCGCAGGTGAGGAAGGCCAAGCCATCTCCCTTTCAAAGTCCCTCATCCTCCAACGCTCCGGCATCCCCCTCTACGCCCTTCGACTCGACGAATGGCTCCTCAGCAAAAACAAAGTCATTGAGTTTTTTCACAATCAAAACCTTTGACCGGAGAACTCAAAAAAACGCCAGCTCAGAAAATCCAAGCGGGCGTTCTAGAAAATTAGCGCAGAGCGATCTTACTCCGTATACTTCTCGTGGCCCTCTTTCTTAAGATCCTTCAGCTGTCCCTTGATCTCATCCGCCTTGTCTTCGTCTTCAGCAAGGTAAGCCATCTCCAGCTCACAAAGCTTCACGTAGACCTGACCTGACATCATTTTATAGTCCGCAGTCGCCTTCGCCTTTGCTTTCTCATCTTTAATATCCTTAAAGATCATTGGGAGATACTTGAGCGAATTGAGGGCTGCAGTTTGAGCCGCATGAACCAAGGCCACTTTGTCCTCAGTCGTCTCCGCTTTGCGCAACTTCTTCAATGAACTACTGAGAGTCGACATTTCCTCACCAAGAGGAGTCTCATCGTCATCAGCGTGAACAGGAGCGAGAATTCCGAAGCCCATGACCGAAACAAGGGCGAGAGTCTTAATTGAAAAATTGAATTTCATAACGTGAAGAACTACTTCCACAAGCGACCCAGTCTGTCAAAACAAGGCTCGAAATTTCCGTTCATCCCAATTATCGCGAGCCCATGATTCGCGGACTTATTTTTGACCTTGATGGCACCCTCGTCGATTCCCTCCCCGGAATCGCCGCTGCCCTCAACCACTCGCTCGAAGGCCTCGGCCTCCCCACTCATTCCCAAGAAGACGTTGCCGGATACATTGGCGATGGCATCGAAGTCCTCGTCAAACGCGCTCTCAAAAGCGATGACGAAAAGCAAATCGCTAAAGTCGTCGCCGGCTTTCAAAAACACTACCCGACCGACTGGAAAAACGGAACTCTCCCCTATCCCGGCATGATCGACCTCCTCGAAGAACTTCATCGGAAAGAGATCCCCATGGCCGTCCTCTCCAACAAACCCCATTTATATACCGTCGAAATCGTCGAAGCCCTCTTCCCCCACCACCTCTTCAACCCGATTCAAGGCCACCGCGCCGAGTTCCCCAAAAAGCCCGATCCCACCACCGCGCTCCAAATCGTCTCCGACTGGAACCTCTCCCCCTCCGAAGTCGCCTACGTCGGAGACTCCTCCGTCGATCTCGCCACCGCCCAAGCCGGAAATCTCATCCCCTTCATCTTCTCCTGGGGCTACGGCACGCCGGACAACTTCCCACTTTTGGACTCCATCGCAGACCTACGGACTCGCATAAGCTGAGATCGTAAAAACTGCTCCCTCATGTTTTTGTTGCATTTAATTGCATTATTAAGTCTAGGGCCGATAGTCCACTCGAATTGATCCTTATTCGGCCTCAATTCACTATCCAGAAACATGAAAATCAATCAATCAACCATCCGGAAATCACTCCCACTCATAGGGAGTTTCGCCCTTCTCAGCTTCGCCCTCTCCGGCCAAGCATCCGCAGCAAGCATCCTTCTCAATCCCGGCTTCGAAGCTGGAACGGGAGCCGACGCCGACAACTGGGCTGAACTGGGAACCGAGACCGCACGCAGTAGCGTCTCGCCTCGCACCGGCACTTCGCACGCCTACATGACCGTTGATAATCTCAACAATGCCCCTGCTGGAGCCGCGAACTTTATCGAGCAAAATCTCGGCGCCAACGTCCTCGACAACACCCAAAACTTCGATCTCTCGTTCTACGCCAAAGTCGACTCCCTCGACTTCACCGGCGTCAACATCTTCTACCAAGTCCTTTGGCTAGACCAAGACGGCAGCGACGGCGGCGGAGTGAAGGGCGAAACGCTCACCCAGCTCACCACCGCAGGCATCAACACCACCTACCAAGAATTTGGCATGACTGACATGGATGTTCCCGATGGCGCTGACTCCTCCATCCTCCGCTTCCAACTCGCCGCCGGAGCGGTCCCCGATATCGTTCAGGGCTTCTCCGTCGACGACGTAAGCTTCGGACCCGCGATCCCCGAGCCTACTTCTGCCGGCCTCCTCTCACTCGCCGGCCTCCTTACCTTGGCCCGCCGCAAGAGAGCTTAGATAAAATGCCCCTCCCCACAAACCGGCAGCCCACTGAAGCTGTCGGTTTTTTGTGTCCTCATTTCTCAAACCTCCAGCGCCTCGTCCAACATCTTCCGATACTTCGCCGCAGGAACCTCATACCCACCCATCGTCCGCAGATGGTCCGTCATCCACTGCGTATCGAGCAAAATCACCTCTTCTTCCCGCAACCAATCCACCAGCTTCACCAACGCGATCTTACTCGCATCCGTCTTCCGGCTAAACATACTCTCCCCAAAAAAGGCCCTCCCAATCCGCACCCCATAGAGCCCCCCTTGCAAGCCCTCCTCATCCCAACACTCCACCGAATGAGCAAATCCCAGCTCAAACAAATCACAATAACTCTCCACAATAATCGGATCGATCCACGTCTCCTCCCGATCGCTACACCCCTCCATCACCTCACGAAAAGCAGTATCAAACCTCACCTCAAACGGTCGCTTTTTCATCGACCTCTTCAGCCCATGCGGAATATGAAAGCGCTCGTCCAGCGGAATGATCCCTCGCTCCTTCGGCTGAAACCAAAAAATCTCCCCATCCTCCGACATTGGGAAAACGCCCTCCACATAGGCTCCCAGTAAAACTTCCGTCGGAATTTTTTCCACAGACGTATTTTCACGATACAAAGCCCACAATTCAATCTACAATTCCCAGCATGCAAATCGACCTCGCTGATCTCCCCGAAGACGGGAAGCAATTCGACGGAGAAATCCCGCCCGAAATCTTCGACATCACCGGCACTGACATCGTCAGCGTCAGCCCGCTCAAATACTCCCTCTTCGTCCAACGCTTCGACACCGAGCTCCTCCTCACTGGCCCCATCGAGGCCTCCTTCCAGCTCACCTGCCAACGCAGCCTCCATCCCTTCGCCAAAACCATCTCCATGCCCAGCGTCGCCATCAGCATCGAGCTCGGCGCCGATGGCTTTGTCGAAGCCGGTGAGCACATCCGCGAGGAGATCCTCCTCGAACTCCCCACCATCCCCCGCTGCGAAGATGGAGATGATCCCGGGAATTGTGAAATCGATCCGAAGTATTTAGCAGTAGACAAACCGGCAGATGATGGTGTAGACAACGCCCCCGCGCAGGAAAAGCCCAACCCATGGGCCGCTCTCGATGCGCTAGACTCTCAAGATTAACTCTGACCTACCAGACTCATGGCCACACCAAAACGTCGCACCTCTAAGCATAAGCAGAAACTCCGCCGTGGAGCTAACCGTTGGCGTAAGCCCCTCCTCAAGACCTGTCCTGAGTGCGGTTCTAACGTTCCCGGACACATCGCCTGCCCCTCTTGCGGAACTTACCGTGAGCGTCAGGTTGTTGACGTAGACCTTGTTTAAAAGGTTTCCTTCTTAGAAATCACTTTCTACCATATCAGAGCGCGGGGGGATCCTTCCGCGCTTTTTTAACGTGATGAATATAGCACTCGATGCCATGGGCGGAGACCACGCCCCCTTGGTCAACCTTGAAGGAGCACGCGACATCCTCGCCGAAAACTCCGAAATCACCGCCATCATCCTCACCGGACCGGTCGAGCAGCTCAAAAAAGCAGCCGCCGAATGCGGCCTCACCGACCCTCGCGCCCAATTCGTCGAAGCGCCCGAGGTCGTAGGGATGGAAGAATCAGGCGCTAAAACACTGCGTCGCAAAAAGAACTCCTCCATCTCCATCGCCGCTGACCTCGTCAAAAAAGGCGACGCCCAAGCCCTCGTCTCCGCTGGCAACACCGGAGCCGCCGTTGCCGCCGCCACCGTCAAGCTCCGCCTCCTCAAAGGCGTCCCGCGCGCCGGCATCGCCTCCCCCATGCCCAATGAATTTGGCGTCTGTAACCTCCTCGACGCCGGAGCTAACCCCGAGGCCAAACCCGACCACCTCCTCGCCTACGCCATCATGGGCAGCGTCTACGCACGCGAAGTTTTAAAAGTCGCCAAACCCAAAGTCGGCATCATGTCGAATGGTGAAGAAGAAGAAAAAGGAACCACCTTCACCAAAGAAACGATGGTCCTCCTAAAAGACCTCGTCAACCGAGACCAAGCCCCCTTCACCCTCCTCGGAAACGTCGAAGGCCACGACCTCTTTCAAACCGAGCTCGACGTCTGCCTCTGCGACGGCTTCACCGGCAACATCGTCCTCAAAAGCTGCGAAGCCACCGCCAAAGCCATGTCCAAATGGATGAAGGAAGAGTTCAAAAAGAACCCCATCCGCATCGCCGGAGCCCTCCTTGGTAAAGGCGCCTTTGCCGCCGTCAAAGAACGCACCAACTACGAATCATACGGAGGCTCCCCCCTCCTCGGCGTCAATGGCGTCGTCATCATCGCCCACGGCGGATCCTCCTCCCTCGCCGTAAAAAACGCCCTGAAAATGGCCGCCGAAGCCCTCAAACACGAGGTCAACCCCAAGATCGAAGAAGCCCTCGCAAAAATCAGCCTCCCCGCTGAACCTCAGACCTAAGCAGATAAAAACCCCACTCAAAGTGATCGGGAAGACATCTGGCTTCACTCGCTAAATCGGTGACATTCGGTAAACTCAACGGGGAAAAAGACTCGCTCAAATAGAACTTTCTGATTCATTCAAAGAGATGGTCCGCTTCTCCTTCCTTTTAACTCTCCTCATTTCGACAGTTCCCGGAGATCTCGTCGTCACAAGTCTGGAGTCCACAGGCCCAGGAAGTCTCAGGGAAGCGATCACGAATGCCGAGCCGAACGAAAGAATCACCTTTGACCCCAGTTTAAGCGGAGGATCGATCTTCCTCCAAGGTGAGGAATTTTTGATTAACAAAAACCTTGAGATTGACGGAACCGGATTGGAACGAGCCATCACGATCGATGGCGAAAGTGAAAGTCGCCATTTCCACATCCCGGCCCCCGATACCCATTTAACACTCAGACTACTGATCCTTCAGAAAGGTAGATCTAAGACAATCCCTTTTGCCGACGGAAGTGATGGCTGGGACGGCGCCAACGGGGGCTCCATCTTGAATAATGGAATATTAACTCTTGATAGATTACTGTCTCGAAACAACTCCATAAGGTCTGGGTCCTGTGATTTTAATCACCACCTCGGAGAATGTACTCACCCGAGGGGGATCCATGGGAAAGGTGGCGCCCTCTACAACTCAGGCACAGCTTCCATTTCCCAATGCACATTTTCCCAAAATCACAGTATTGTAAACGTGGGCGATGCAACCGTAAATTTTTCTACGTTGATCTCTACTTATATTTCATCGGAAGGCACCCTCTCGATTAACGGCACAGCAAGCGACTCCACGATCTCGGATATTTTTCAGGGGAACCACAATTTTATCCGAACCAAAAACGATCCATTCGATCTAATGCTAGGACCGTTAATATATAACGGAGGCCCAATCCCTACCTTTGTGGCATTCCCAGGCTCTCCCCTAATCGACCAAGGCCCAACGACAACTTCGATTGCCTACGATCAGAGAGGGAGAGCAAGAGTTGTCGGAGTTTCCTCAGATATCGGGGCAACTGAGTACGATTCCTTGCTAGACGGAGAGACCCGATACCAAAGGTGGGCTATTCGCTCGATACCCGATGGACAGGACCGCTCGTTCAACGCTGATCACGATCGCAATGGTTACAGCAATGGTATGGAATATGCCTTGGGAGCCGATATCAGCAGTGGGATCTCCTTTGAACAGGTCAGACCTAGGGCGGAAATCGACCCGCGGACCGGACTGGCCTTGCTCTCTGGCGGCCGCGAAGTGCAAAGAGATACTGAACTAAACTTCACGATTGAAGTTCTAGATCCGGATGACGGAACCTGGAGTATAGAAGCCTCCACAGCTCCGGGGTGGGATAACCATAACAACACAGACTACTTTGTCATTACGCTCACCGGGAACCACTTCATGCTCTTGAGCAGAAGGCCGCATCCACGTTTATTTTTTAGAGTCTCAGCGTCAGTCAAGTAGCTCGACTCGAGAGATCAGTCTCCCAAACCACAAACCCGTTCGCTGAAGGCGAACCTCATAAGGCCCACGATATCCCCCCTCACATCATCTGATCTCCAATGAGTCTTCCGAGACCCGACCACACCTGCGACCAGAGCTTCTCCGAGGAACTACAATTCAAAAGAGAGAACGGACTCTTCGAATCTCCTCCCATTCCAAAGAAACCATTCATCATCCTGCTCATCGTTTTACTCGGACTACTCGCAGCCGGAGCCCACCTCATCATCATTGGCGGAGTCGCCATTTTTGGACTCTTCATTCTTGCGGTCAATCAGATCAACCGCGAAGGCGATAGCATCACCGCCCCTTGCCCGACTTGCTCAAAACAAATGGAAAAACAAGAGCAATCAAATCGGGAATACTTCATCTGCCACCATTGTAAAATCTACGCCATCGGTCGTGACTCTCAATAATCGCGGAAAACCCACCGCACCGCGAGAGAGCCGTAGCCGAACAGCTTCGCTTTTGGACGTTCGCCGCTTTCTTTTTTGAGTCACCTTTCCACGATCGTTCGCTCCCATTAAGGCCGGCCGCTTGATTGAGAAGTGGCGAGGCGCCACGGCTCCTTTCCCAAAAATTCTCCCAACAGGAGTCAAACCTCTGCGCCTCCGCGACTCTGCGTGAGACTCCCCCTCAACCAAGCTTTCGTCACTTTCGTAAGTTTCGTGGTTGGCCCATCCCCCTTCCCCACCTAAATCCCACCCATGACCAATTTCGACACACCCATCGCTCGCCGCGCCACCGGCTCACTCAAATGGGACCGCCGCCCCGACCTCGATCCCTTCTGGGTGGCCGACATGGACTTCACTTCCCCGCCCGAAGTCATCGATGCCATCCGCACCCGCGTTGACCACGGCGTCTTCGGCTACGCTGTCCCCCACGCCTCCCTCGTCGACACTCTCCAAAGCTACCTCCAAAACCGCATCGGCTACTCCGCACCTGAAGAAGAAATCATCCACCTCGGCGGCCTCGTTCCCGCCCTTTCCCTCGCTGCCCGTGCCTTCGGAAAACCCGGCGACTCCCTCCTCACCTGCGCTCCCATCTACCCACCCTTCCTCGGCATTCACCATGACGCCGCTATGGAACTCCTCACCACCGACCATATCGAAGTCGATGGCCAGTGGACCTTCGACTGGGAAGCGATGGAATCCAAGGTCACCCCAAGTA
This sequence comes from uncultured Verrucomicrobiales bacterium, assembly GCA_937928545.1. Classification (GTDB taxonomy): domain Bacteria; phylum Verrucomicrobiota; class Verrucomicrobiia; order Verrucomicrobiales; family Akkermansiaceae; genus SW10. The sequence continues at coordinate 56,036 of CALGJQ010000019.1, read as the reverse complement.
CAAAACTCTTCGTACTCAGCAACCCTCAAAACCCGATGGGCCGCGTCTTCGCCAAAGACGAAATCATCAAACTCGCCACCTTCTGCGAAAAGCACGACCTCATCCTCCTCTCAGACGAGATCCACTGCGACCTCATCCTCGACGAAAAAAACACCCCACACTTCTCCGCACTCAATCTCCCCGACTCCCTCCGCGATCGGACCATCACCCTCCTCGCCCCCAGCAAAACCTACAACATCGCCGGCCTCGGCTACGCCTTCGCCGTCATTCCTAACGACTCGATCCGCCGCCGCTTCTCCGCCGCCCGCGGTCACACCCTTCCCGAGATCAACTGCATCGCCTACTACGCCGCCGAAGCCGCCTACAAACACGGCGAACCATGGCGCCAAGACCTCCTCGCCTACCTCCGCACCAACCGCGACCTCCTCACCACCACCATCCGCGAAAAACTCCCCGCCGCAAAAGTTCCCGACATCGAGGCCACCTACCTCGCCTGGATCGACTGCCAAGACCTCGCCATCGAAGACCCCTGCCTAGCCGCCGAAAAAGCTGGCCTCTTCCTCTCCGACGGCACCTTCTTCGGCCACCCCCGCTGCATCCGCATGAACTTCGGCACCCAAACCGCCCGCCTTCAAAGCGCGCTCGACACCTTGGTCGAAGCTCTCAGCTAAGCAGCTCCCCACTTACTCTTCCCCTTCCTCCAAAAACCAATCGAGCGCCTCGGCAAAGTGCTCTTTGCTCATGACGTGCCCACCTGGGAAGGTCTTAGACCGGAGTTGTCTCATCCCACCGCTCTTCATTCCGTCCGTCACAGCCTTGATGTATTTGTCACTTACCAGATTATCTTCATCCCCCGTGCTTTGAAAACCTTTCACGGACCGCCAAGCACTCTTACGGACCTTACTTTCCTTGGTCGCCATCTCGACGTAAGCCCCGTTGCATCCGCTAAAAAATCCACCCACCACATTCGCATTCAACTTAAGAAGCTGACCCATTCGGAAAAATGCCCCTTTAGCACTACTGGAATGCCCCCCGCAGGCATGTTTCCACGTTTTAAAATCCGGCCAGATCTTCGTCACCTCTTCCACAACAAAGACGTGGAAATGATAATCCCCTTCGCAAATCTTCACCGTGCTCTCACGAGGATTCCCATGTTCCGTATCTGCGGCAATCACCACCCACCCCTTGCCTGATGCTATGTTACCACGGCCAAAGCCTCCCACATTTCCAACCAACCTCTCCGCTTCATTATTAATCCCCCCAACGACCCAAAACACTTTCTGCGGCTTCGTCGGATCAAAGTCATCTGGCAAACTGATTTTCACCTTCGCCTTGGATGGTTTCAACTTGTTTCCCGAAAGCTCTCTCTTCACCTTTTTATCTAAATCTCCTATCGCCTCCATCGTCTTACCCGCTTTCAACTCCACTCCAAAGAGTTCGCTCGCTTTCGAAGCTACCGCCGGCTTCTCAGCCTGTTCCTTCAAAAATTCTACATCCTTTTCACTCAATTTGGAAAAAGGAACCCGAACCTCTTCCCCCCCCATCAGCAGGACCGCGACCTCACCATCGACCCTTACCAAATCAGCTTCAATTGTCCGTCCATCGCCCGCAGTCCAGACCCTCGCTAAGGCATCTAATTGAAAACTAAGCATAAAAATCAACACTAGAAAAAGATAGTTCATCGAAAAATTTTTAATAGACAGGCCAAAAAGGGCAAGTCCTTCTTAGGGTGTCATCTTTCGTCCGTTAAAGCAGACTGACCTAGGACTACCCCACTCGCCACAGCGGGCGGGCTCGACACAAGTCTGACCTCATAAGTGGCCTCTCCTAATACCCCCGCAGACTCCTACTTTGGGACATGCGCATGCACCACCTTCGCTGTTTCTTCAAATTGCCTCAAAGTCATCAGCATTGACCTCCCAAAACGCTCCTCATGCCCCAAGCGAACTCCTGCTGAGCCAATATTGAAGAGCATCGAAATCGTCGGCCACACCAGCACATTTCTAATCTAATTTCGGAACCCAAACCGCCCGGCTCCAAAGCGCGCTGGAGGCGCTCCCATAACGCTTTCCAAAGGATTTTATTTTTTCTCCACCTTTTTTGTCCGCTCGTGTCACGGCCCTCCCAATAGATGAGCGTAATGCCTCCTCCTATTCGTGAGGTGGCCTCAAGAACCAAAGACACTATGAAAAGAAAGAATATCACCACAGCCTTAACTCTCGTCGGAACGGCTGGACTTACCCAGGCCATGGTCGTGACGACCGGCAACCTCCTCACTGATGGAGACTTCGAAGTCCAATCGACCCTTCCAAGCTACAGCGGAGTTGTAAACCCGAACCTCTCCAATGACGCAGGGACTTGGGGAGCCGAAAACGGATCCTTCGTCGGAACCACCGAGATGGTCCTCCCCATCGGTTCGCGAATGCACGCCATGCAAGCCTCGGGAGTCACCTCTCAAACCATCCAGATCATCGACCTCGCTCCCTACGCCGATTGCATCGCAGACGGGAACGCCAGCTTCAACATGAGCGCCTTCTTTAATTCCGGTAACAATGCCAGCGGCGTCACCGCTGGGCTGATCGCAAGGTTCTTCACATCCGACTCTTACAACCAACTAATGGGCACGAGCACCTCATTTGCCCTCGACTCCTCCTCGCGGACTTGGGAGGGCGAACTCCTAAGTGGAGCGATTCCCACCAATGCCACCTTCATGGCCACCGAGATCTTCTTTAATAGTAACTCGCTCGCCGGAGGAACCGGCTATGTCGACGGAGCAAGTCTCACCGTCACCTGTGTCCCAGAACCCACCTCCGCTCTCCTTCTCAGTCTCAGCGGAATGGGCCTCATCCTCCGACGCAAGCGCTCCTAATCCACCGATCACCCTGAACCAGAATGCCCCGTCGCCCGTCATGGGTGGCGGGGCCTTTTTTTAAGAACCTCAGCCACCACCACCCTCATTCTCCAAACGATCCCATCAATGACCCAGAATCCTTTTTGTCATCTCCCTTCCTCCGTCCTTGATATTGCGAGACCCCTCGACCAAACTTTCTCTATGAAGTCCCTCCTCCTACTTCTCATCGTCTCCCTCGCAACCCCGCTCCTTGCAAAAGAGCACGTCATTCTCTGCGGCGGCCCCGCCTCCCGCACATGGGAAGACCTCCGCGTCGAGCGCGATCGCCACGACCGTTGGTGGGCTAACTTTATCCGCGCCTCCACCATGCGCATGGATGAACTCCGCAAAGCCCACGGCCCCAGCGCCAAAATCACCTGGATCGTTTATAAAAAGGGCTACAACGTCCGCGGGAAAGACGACTCGAAACCCTACACCACTTGGATCACCGAGCAGGCCACCAAGCGAAATGCTAAGCTCGTCTGGATCAATACCGGCCCCCAAGCCATCGCCGCCATCAACGGTCGCTCTGACATCATCACCTTCGACTTCTTTGGCCACTCAAACCGCTTCTGCTTCATGCTCGACTACGGCAGCGACGTCATGGCCGTCTCCCAATGCTGGATCCACGAAAACGAACTCGGAAAAATCCGCCGCGGTGCCTTCAACAAACATGCCCTCTGCCAATCTTGGGGCTGCCACACTGGCGAAAGCATGTCCGCCGTTTGGAAGCGCAAACTCGGCATCCCCCTCATCGGAGCTAAAGGCAAAACCGACTATGCCCAACTCTCATTCGGCCGCATGCCCTCCGTCTCCGGAAGCTGGGTCCGCTAAAATCATCTCTCTACAAAAATGACGTTCCAAGAACTCAACGCACTCTACCAACTCCCCCTTTTCGAACTCATCCAACGCTCCCGCAGCGTTCATGAGGAACATTGGCCCGCCGCCGAAGTCCAACTCTGCACCCTCCTCTCCATTAAGACAGGCGGCTGCTCTGAAGATTGCTCCTACTGCGCCCAATCCGCTCGCTACAACAGCGGAGTCGATGCCGAGCGCCTCATGGAAAAATGCGACATCATGGAGCGCGCCAAAGCCGCCAGCGAAAGTGGCTCCACCCGCTTTTGCATGGGAGCCGCCTGGCGCGGAGTTCGCGAAGGCACCAAACGCTTCGACCAAGTCCTCGACATCATCCAAGACGTCTCAAAACTCGGCATGGAAGTTTGCGTCACCCTCGGTGAACTCGGACCAAACGAAGCCGAAAAGCTCAAGGAAGCTGGCGTCACCGCCTACAATCACAACATCGACACCTCTCCGGAACACTACCCGAACATTGTCACCACCCACACTTTCGAAGACCGACTCAACACCATCCGTAACGTCCAAGACGCCGGCATGTCCGTCTGCTGCGGCGGTATTCTTGGACTCGGTGAATCGACCGAAGACCGCCTCAAAATGCTCGAGGTCATTTCCGAGTTCAACCCCCAGCCTGAGTCCATCCCCATCAACTCCCTCATGCCGATGCCCGGCACCCCGATGGCTGAGGAACAAGGAGTCGATGTCTTCGATGTCGTCCGCATCATCGCGATCACCCGCATCGCCGCACCAAAGGCAAAGGTCCGCCTCTCCGCTGGTCGCACCAACCTCTCCGAAGAAGCTCAGACTCTCTGCTTTTTCGCCGGGGCCAACTCCATCTTCTACGGTGACAAACTCCTCACTGCCAAAAACCCAGCCGTCGAAAAGGACCTCGCCCTCATCGACAAACTCGGCATGAAACCCCAGAAACCAAACCGCAACATGGATGCCCCCTCATCCAACGACGACAAACCTCTGGAACCACAAATTGCCTAATCATGAAATCCCTCCTCACTCTCACTTTCGCCAGCCTTCTGGCTCTCGTCGCCAGCTCCTGCTCCTCGAGTTCCTCCAGCTCCGACCTCCCTATTGCAAAAAATGAAGCGCTCTGGACCGGCACTTGGAAAAGCGAACAGCGTCTCGCAGCTCATGGCCGAATCTCCGCTGCCTTTCCTAAAAAGCCGCCCATCGACCAGCCTTTCAAAGTCAAAGCCAAGATCTCCTACTCCCCCCTCAGTCTCTATCGACCCGGGCACGTCAAGGATGGCACCTTTGAAGCCATGATCTCCAAAAACCGTGAACTGATCGGCTCCAATGCCCAAACACCCCTCACCTCTCCCGTAAAGGGCGGCTTCGCCATGAAGCTCAAAGGGAACATTGCCAACAGCAAACAGATCATCACCTACCTCGGCGACCTCAATCCCGAACTCACTGCGATGGAAGGCGAATTCGAATCCGACTACCCTTCCAACCAAGGCTCGTTTCAGATCTCCAAGACCGCAAAAAAATAGCGCGATGGCCGTGCCCTCATCCGCTCTCCAAATTCACGTCTCCATCGAGCATCAACAACTCGAGCTCCTCAAAGACGGAGATTGCATCTTCTCCGCCCCCGTCTCAACCGCCGCAAACGGACCGGGCTTCGAAGAAGGGTCCTACCAAACCCCCACCGGTGACTTCATCGTTCGCGAACGCATCGGGGAAGGAGCCCCTCTCTGCACCAGCTTTAAGGGCCGCCTCCCCCGCTCCGTATGGAATGGTGAAGAGAGCAACGACGCCATCCTCACCCGCATCCTCTGGCTAGAGGGGCTCGACGAGCAAAACGCCAACACCTACCAACGCTATATCTACTTTCACGGCACCCACGCCGAAAACATGATCGGACAACCCGCATCCCATGGCTGCATCCGGCTTAAAAATAAGGATATGCTTAGTCTTTTTGACTTAACTCCCATTTCCACCCCTGTCCGCATTTCTTGAAAAATTATGAAAAAAATCATCGCTTTCGACTGTGACTCAACGCTTTCCGCCATCGAAGGAGTCGACGAATTAGCCCGTTTAGCCGGAAATGACATTTTCCAGCTAGTCGAAAATCTCACCAACCAAGCCATGAACGGCGAAGTCCCCGTCGAGGAAGTCTTCGCCCGCCGCCTCGACCTCATCAAGCCCACCCGACAGCAATGCGCAGACATCGGACAGATGTATCTTGATCAAATCGAACCCACCGCTCGTGAAACCATCGCTTCCCTTCAAAAAACCGGCTGGGAATGCCTCATCATCTCCGGCGGATTCGCCCCCTGCATCGAAGCCCTCGCCCTAGAGCTAGGAATCAAAAGAGTCGAAGCAGTCCCCCTCCACTTTGAAGCAGATGGAAGCTATCGCGGCTTTGATGAAAACTACCCCACCACCCGCGATGGCGGAAAACCTGAGATCATCGCCAAGATCAAAGCAGAACTCTCTCCAGACCTCACCATCATGGTCGGAGATGGCGTGAGCGATCTTGAAACAAGCCCCCTTGTCGACCACTTTATCGGGTACTTAGGCTATGTTACTCGTGAAAAAGTTGCAGCTAATTGCATGCATAGCGTGAAAAAACTCTCTGAAACACTGACTTTAACAGGCTCTCTGTAAAAAATCGTAAAATTTAACATATTTCACTTGATCGATCATATATCACAGCCCTAAGTTTTCTCCATGGCCAGCAAGAAAGGTAAACGATACACCGCAGCAGAAAAAGCTGAGGTTCTAAATTGGGTAAATGACTATAACGTGAAACACGGGCGCGGCGGAGTCGCGAACGCTTCCAAAGAGTTCGGCATTACTCAACTCACTATACACAACTGGGTCCGCCAAGGCGGTGCCGCGATGAGTTCCGTTTCAGGAACCAGAGTAGCCCCTAACCACGCAGGGATCCTTCGTCAACTCGCCGATCTTCTCGACGAGATCACTCAGAGAGAAACCGAACTCTCCGGTCTCCGCAAGGAGTACGACACGCTTCGCAAGAAGCTTTAAAAGAATCCCCCAAAAGGAAATCCGAATCAGCTGCTGATTCCCCCTTACAACCTTAAGCCCTGAGTGCCCACGCGCTCAGGGCTTTTCTCTGCCTGGGACTAGATTCTCAGAAAGGCTGACAACAAAGCCATCTCGAAGATCGATAGAGGACATTCGTCATTTTAAGCCGAACGGAGCACTAGCCACGCAGTCCCAATCGAATAATCTCCGCACTTTCCGCACCGGCATGATCCTTGAGAACCTTATCAACCGCCTTTCTCGCTTCAGCCTGCTTGAATCCTAGCGCCATCAAGCCCATCTCTGCATCGCGAGCCGCATCGGTTCGGTCTCCTCCCGTCTCCCAAGTCTCAGCAACGCCCACCTTATCCTTCAATTCTAAGATAATCCGCTCCGCCGTCTTCTTCCCAATCCCCTTCACCCCTGAAATCCCCACCGCATCTCCGTTCACTACCGCCTGCTTAAAGCCCTCAACAGGCAAACCTCCCAACACCGCCAAAGCCGTCGCGGGTCCAATTCCACTCACTCGATCGATCAAAAGCAGAAAAATGTCCTTTTCCTCATCCTTCCCAAAGCCATAAAGAGTCAACGAATTCTCCCTAACATGCTGATAGATACGGAGATCGATTGATTGCCCCTCCACCGGATTCAGCTCATCATAGGTTGAAAGAGGCACGTTCACCAAATACCCTACTCCACCCGCTCCCACCACGATTCTTCCCGGCAAGGCCTCCCAAATCTCTCCTTTTAAGCGTGCAATCATTTTAGAGAACTTAAGGAGTTAGGAAAATACCACAAGCCACAAACACCGGAAGATCAATGGACCCATTCAATCTTGTTCAGAAAAGTTAATTTAATTGCTTGCCATATTTTACGATTTCGTATTATTTCTACTGTTTTCAGTCGCTTTTTTGACAATTTGCTGCTAGCTTCGCGCCGTTATGGCAACTACTAAACGGACACGTTTCTCCCGTCGACTTCCCGACCATGTCACCGATGAATTGGTGAATGTACTTAGCTCAGATCCTAAGCTTTTTGGCTTCAACGAGCTCTTCGAGGATGTCTACGAGCGCTTAAAAGAGCGCAATGCAGTCAGTGGCGGCGAAGAAATGCTTCGTCTCCGTGCATATGAGAAACTGCAAAACCTGGTAACCCGCGGACTTGTCGAGAAAGACGGCAAGGAATATCGTGGACTCGAGCGCATTCAAGAAGCGCACAGTGACAATATCGCTCAACAAGAAGCGTAAATTCACAAAAATTGGTGCTGGTTTTACCGGCAACGAATCTTTTAATAGCCCGCGTCGAGATCGACGCGGGCTCTTTTTTTCAAGAGTTCCCCGTTTCACCTCTCTTCCCTACAACTTCTCGCCATGTTAACCGACTACTTTCCCGTTATCCTTCAAGCCCTCGCAGCTCTCGCCTTCGCTGGAGCAGCCCTCGGCCTCAGCGTCCTCCTTGGCAAAAAAGGAGCCTACAACAAAACCAAAGAAACCCCTTACGAGTGCGGAATGTTGCCAATCGGCGAAGGCGCTCCTCGTTTCAGCGTCAAATTCTACCTCGTCGCCATGCTCTTCGTAATCTTTGATATCGAGGTCGTCTTCATGTATCCTTGGGCTGTCAGCTTTGCAGATCTCATCCGCCAACCCGGCAGCGCCATCGTCCTCTGGAGTATGGCCAGCTTCGCGGGACTTCTGACCATCGCTTACGTGTACGCTCTCAAAAAAGGCGCCTTAAACTGGAAATCCTAGCCCCGCCTCTTCTGAGACCTATCCCTACCCCCGGATGATCCAGCACCTCCTCTTCTTTAAACTTAAGCCCGAAGTCGACGACGACGGCGTCGCCGAAATGATGCGCACCTCGCGCAGCATTCTTCTCAAAGTCCCCGAAGTTCAAAGCATCCGCACCGGACGTTCAACCGATCCTGAATCCGAGTGGCCTTTTTACATTTCACTGGAATTTGAATCCCTCGAAAAAAAGCGCATCTATGAAGACGATGCCATGTATCTCAAGTTCCAAAAAGTCGTCGTCGATCGCATGACCGCCTCCAGCTACCACATGGACTACGAGACCGACTCCACCAAGGACCTCAAGTATTCCTAAAACGGAGCAGTCTCATTTTTCAAAGACCTTCTCTAGCCAAAGGCCATTTTTCCCACTAGAAGGCCCGCATGTTCGCAGGCACTTTCACCGCTCTCATCACTCCTTTTCGCGACGGCTCACTCGACCACGAAGCTTTCAAAGCTCTCATCGATCGCCAAGTCGCCGCCGGAATCACCGGCATCGTCCCCGTAGGAACCACCGGAGAATCTCCCACTCTTAACTCCGACGAACACCTCGAAGTCATCAAGGCTGCCGTCGAATACGCCGACAAACGCACCCTTGTCCTCGCCGGCAGCGGAGCAAACTCCACCGTCGAAGCGATCCACCTCACCCAAGCAGCCGAAGCCGCCGGAGCCGATGCCTCCCTTCAAGTCTGCCCTTACTACAACAAGCCCAACCAAGAAGGCCTCTACCAGCACTACAAAACTGTCGCTGCCAACACCGGCCTTCCCATCATGCTCTACTCCGTTCCCGGACGCTCCGTCGTCGAAATTGGGATCGAAACCTGCGCCCGCCTCGCCAACGACTGCGATAACATCATCGCCAACAAAGAAGCCGGTGGCTCCGTCGATCGTATCAACCAACTCGTCCAAGCGGTTCCCGAAGACTTCCAAATCCTCTCCGGCGACGACCCCCTCACCCTCCCCTTCATGTCATGTGGAGCCGTCGGACTCGTCTCCGTAGCCGCCAACCTCATCCCCGAAGTCCTCGTCAGCCTCGTCAACCGCTGCCTCGAAGGCGAATACGCCGAAGCCCTCGAGCTCCAAAAACGCTACTACCCCCTCCTCTCCGGACTCATGGGTCTCGACACCAACCCCATCCCCATCAAATCCGCCGTTGCCCTCCAAGGTCACTGCTCCGATGAAATCCGCCTCCCCCTCGTCAACCTCTCCGACGAAAAAACCGAAGCCCTCAAAAGCCTCCTAAAAACCTACGCCCTCTTATAAAATATGGAGAGCGGGCATCCTGCCCGCTTACCCTCAACCAAGCCAATTGTTCATTCTGCAATTGTCCATTTGTTCATTCCAATAGTCTCATGAAAATCTCCCGCCTTTCCACTGGCTCCCCCGAGATTTTCCACACCCTCCAAGGCGAAGGCCCCTCCCTCGGCTCCCCCGCCGTCTTCCTCCGCCTCTCCCTCTGCAACCTCCACTGCCATTGGTGCGACACCCCCTACACTTGGAACTGGGAAAAGACCCCCTGGGAGCACCAAGACGGCATTAAATTCTCCAAAGCCGAGCAAATCACCGAGCTCACCCCAACCGAAATCGCCCCCCTCATCTCCCACTACAACTGCGACCGCCTCGTCCTCACAGGCGGCGAGCCCCTCCTCCAACAGCAGGAACTCACCGAGCTCCTCCAACTCCTCCCCCAAGTCCCCTTCATCGAAATCGAAACCAACGGCACCCAAATCCCCTCCGAAACCCTCGCCGAGAGAATCACCCAATTCAACGTCTCCCCAAAACTCTCCAACTCCCGCATCGACGAAAAACTCCGCCTCAACCTCCCCGCCCTCCAGCACCTCGCCTCCCTCCCCCAAGCCATCTTCAAATTCGTAGTCTGCAACCAAAGCGACCTCGACGAAGTCCAAGCACTCCAAGCAGAGCTAAAACTCCCCTCAAATCGCATCCACCTCATGCCCGAAGGCCGCGATCCCGCCACCCTCCAATCCCGCTCCCTCTGGCTCGCCGACATCTGCCGCGACCACGCCTACCGCTTCTCCCCCCGCCTCCATGTTCTCCTCTGGGGAAATGAACGCGCCAAATAAAAATACCTTTTTCGAAAAAAAAGTGACGAAAGAAAGCTCCGTCCCCGCTCGGCTCTGTGCTCCCTTACTGTGTGAGTGATTATCAATTGCGAACACAAATTTCCCCACAACACAAAACCAACTAAAATGAAAGAAAACCAACTCATTAAGAACCTCAGTAAAACAAGCGCTCTCATCGGAGCCACCACCGCTGCATCGAGCGCAGCCACCGTTCAAATCACCCTCACCGGAAACATCCTCACCAACACCACCGCCATGGATTTCAATGGCGATGTCACCGGTGACGGCATTGATGATCTCGGTGCCACCACCAATATGGGAACGAACGTTGTTTCCATGGACATCGCGGGTTCCGTGGCCATCGCAAGCTACTACGTAACCTCTAATCTCTTCTACGCGGCTGGTCCCTCAGCCTACGCATCAGCAGCGACTCCACAAACCATCAGTGATCTCATTCCTGTGACCTTCACCGACTCCCGCATCAACGGTGGTGTAGCCACCAGTGGCTTCCTCGACGTCACCGCTACCAACACATCCATCACCGAGCACAGCATTACTCTCACTCGTCTCATCTTTGACGAAATGAACCCAGCCGCTCCTACCGGACCTTTCGCCGACCCTCTTCCCGAAGCGACCCTCGTCCCAGAACCCTCCAGCCTTGGCCTCCTCGCACTCGGCGCAGGCGGACTCGCTGCTCGCCGCCGTCGTAAGAACGCCGCCTAATCAAAAATAAACTGAGAGAAAAGCCTCACCGCTTTTCTCCAAACTCAAGTCCCGCTTCTTTGTGCCGAACAAAGAAAGCGGGCTCCTTTTTTAAACCCCTCCAGCCAAAGAAAAAACCTCCTCCTCCCCACGCCATGAACAATCGAAAAGTCCTCCTCATCGGCTGGGATGCCGCAGACTGGAAAGCCATCAACCCACTCCTTGACGCTGGGAAGATGCCCGCCCTCTCCCGCCTCATCGAAAAAGGAGTCATGGGAAACATCGCCACCCTCCAGCCCGTCCTTTCCCCCATGCTCTGGACTTCCATCGCCACCGGAAAGCGCCCGTATAAACACGGCATCCACGGCTTCAGCGAACCAGACCCCGTCACGGGCAACATCCGGCCCGTCACCAACCTCTCACGCAAAACCAAAGCCATCTGGAACATCCTCAACCAAGAGGAAAAAAACACCATCACCGTCGGCTGGTGGCCTTCCAACCCTGCCGAACCCCTCTCAAAAGGAGTCATGGTCGCGAACGACTTCCAACGCGCCCCCAAAGCCGACCCCGAAAATTGGCCCCTCCATAAAGGCACCATCCACCCCAAACGACTCGCCGATCACCTCAAACCACTCCGCTTCCACCCCAGCGAACTCACCCAAGAAGACCTCCTCAACTTCCTCCCCGGACTCAAAGGCCTCACCCAAGAAGAGCTCGACAAAGTCGCCACCGACCCCCGCCTCCAATCCCTCATCAAAATCATCGCAGATTGCACCACCATCCACTCTGCCGCCACCGCTCTCATGCAAAACGAACCATGGGACCTCTGCTCCGTTTATTATGACGCCATCGACCACTTCGGCCATGGCTTCATGAAATTTCACCCCCCGCAAAAACCCTCGATTAGTGATGAAGACTATCGAATCTTCAACTACGTCATCGAAGCTGGCTACCGCTACCACGACATGATGCTCGGCACCCTCATGGACCTTGCCGGAGAAGACACCACCATCATTCTCCTCTCAGACCACGGCTTCCACCCAGACGACCTCCGCCTCACCAACATCCCCGACGAACCCGCAGGCCCCGCTGCCGAGCACCGCCAATTCGGCATCTTCGTCGCCAGTGGACCCGGCCTCAAAAAAGACGAGCGCCTCTACGGAGCCAACCTCCTCGACATCTGCCCCACCCTCCTCCACCTCTTCGACCTCCCCGTCGGAGAAGACATGGACGGCAAAGTCCTCACCAACATCTACCAAGACAAGCCCGGCCCCATCGCCGCCATCCCCACTTGGGACATCGTCCCCGGTGATCACGGCATGCACCCAGTCGACCGCCAAATCTCCCCCCAAGACTCACAAGACGCCCTCAATCAACTCATCGCCCTCGGCTACATCGACCAACCCGACCAAGACAAATCCGTCGCCCTCAAAAAAACCACCCGAGAACTCGACTACAACCTCGCCCAAGCCTACCTCGACGGAGGCCTCTACACCCAAGCCGCCGAACTCCTCGACAAGCTCTACCAAGAATGGCCCCTCGAACACCGCTTCGGATTCCAGCTCTCCATCGCCTATAAAGCCCTCGGACACGCTGACAAAATCCGTGAAACCGTCACCAAAATCATCGAGCGCCGCACCGAAGTCGCCAACGAAGCTCGCGCCACCATCAAAGAACTCGGACTCGACCAAGCCGAAGTAATCGAAAAACAAAAAGAAGAATTCGAAAAACTCCCCCTCAAAGAAAAAAAACAGAAACTCAAACAACAACAAAGCCTCTTCACAAAAGCCAACCCCAACTTCACCGCTCTCAACTACCTCCAAGCCTACGCCGACTTCGCCGAAAAAAAATACCCCGAAGCACTCCAAAAACTCACCGACCCAAAACTCAGCCCCAAACTCGGACAAAACTCCCTCCTTCTTCTCGGCCAAATCCACCAACGCCTCAGACAGTGGGACAAATCCCGCGAGGCCTTCGAAGCCGCCCTCGCCATCGACCCTGAGTCCCCCGCCCCCCTCCTCGGCCTCGCCCGCACCGCCCTCGCCGAGCGCAAATTCACCGAGGCCGCCACCCTCGCCCGCACCTCCATCGGCCTCCTCTACTTCCAACCCAAGGCCCACTACATCCTCGGCCTCGCCTCCTACCGCCAAGGCCAATTCGACCAAGCCGAAGCCTCCTTCCTCATCTGCGTCAAGCAGGCCCCCCTCTTTGGCGCCGCCTTCCGCAAACTCGCCCAAATCGCCCAACTCATCCACCGCGACCCCGGCAAAACCATCTACTACAAAGACCAAGCTAAAGTCGCTCGCCAAGGAGTCCAAGACCTCCACAAAAAACGCACCACCACCCCAACCCAAAGCACCTCACCACAGAGCGCATCCCCTCAAAACACCCCCACCCTCAACCCAGACACCTCCTCCCTCAAAAACACCCCCGAAGACCAAATCATCACCATCGTCTCCGGCCTCCCACGCTCCGGCACCTCCCTCATGATGCAAATCCTCGAAGCCGCCGGCCTCCCCACCTTCACCGATGGCAAGCGCACCCCTGACGAATCCAACCAAAAAGGCTACTACGAGCACGACCAAGTCGCCGGCCTCATGAACCAGACCGACACCACCTGGCTCCACCAAGCCAAAGGCCACTCCCTCAAAGTCGTCGCCCCCCTCCTCTCAAAACTCCCCAAAGAACTCAAATACCGCGTCCTCTTCATGGAACGCAACATCCAAGACGTCCTCCAAAGCCAAAGCACTATGCTCACCCGCCTCGGCAAAAAATCCGGCACCGGCAACATCGAAAAAGCCTACCACCAACAAGTCGAAGCCGCCAAAACCTGGCTCCACGACCAAAACATCCCCGCCATCTCCATCCCATTCGAAGACCTCGTCCACACCCCCGCTCCCCTCCTCCAAAACATCTCCACCTTCCTCGGCCTCCCCCACCCAAGCGAAGCCATGGAACAAGCCATCAACCCTCAAATGCACCGCATCCACACGACCTAAAACAACTCAATGTCCTATAAACAAACGAACAAAATAAACCTCATTCGGTCTGTGTCAGCCTCTCTTGCTGTCTCACTCACCGCTCCGACTTTATTGGCTCAAGATGCCGCCCCACTCAAACCCGCCCAGGAAATCTCAGCGCCCGAAAAGGGAACATCGGAAACCCCCGGACACCATGGCTTTGCCCCTCCGGAAATTTTACTATCTTTCTCCGATGCCGTTAATGGCGATGGTCAACCACTCGGATATCCCGCATCAGCAGTGCTCGATATCGATGGAGACGGAGACCAAGAACTCATAGTTGGCACAATCAAAGGCTATTTCACGAAGTTCGAAAATACCAATAAGGACCAAGCAAAACCAAATTGGGGAAATCCTGAATTCCTAAAAACCTCATCAGGGAAGCGCATCAAACTTGATAACTGTTGAGCGGCGGGCATGTATCCACAGTTTGTGGATATCAACGACGATGGCTTCAAAGACATCATCACCGGAACTTACTATGGTTACGCCTGGTGGATACTTGGAACGAAAGACGGTTTTTCAGAGGCCACACCCATAACCGACAAATCGAACACCAAAATCGGATTGCCAGAATCCCCCGATGAAAACTTAGACATCATCGCTTCCGCCGTTGCCGTGGATTGGGACCGAGACGGAGACTTAGACCTCCTTATGGGCGGACTGATCTACGGAGAACTCCACCTCCGTCGTAATGAAGGCTCTCCGAGCAACCCCATCTTTTCGACTGAAAATGAACCCATCAAAGTAATTGGTAGTGACTCAGTTGTAAGAATGGGTGAAGGCATTCAGTCCCCAACCATCGTAGATTGGGATGGTGATAGCCATCTAGACGTAATCGTTGGATGCACAAATGGTGGTGTTTATTGGTTCCGCAATCAGACCGAAACAGGCGAATTTCAACTCGCCCCCGCACAGGCTCTGATTACTCAAAAAAAAGACACCCCCGTCAAAATTGGAGACAGTAGCAAAATTGGCCCAAACTCGGCCTGCTATGTTCATGTCTGTGATTACGATCACGACAATAATCTCGATCTCCTCGTCAGCGGGACCTCATCTTGGCAGACCCCATCACCCGAAAAACCCTCTAGCGCTGAGGAAGAAGGGAAAATTAAAGAACTCGCAGAGCTCCACAAAAAACTAAGTAAGCTAACCCCAGACTCCTTGTCTGATGAAGAATACGACAAAGCGATGGCTACTGAAGAGTATCAAAAACTAGAGCGTCGCGCAGAGGAGCTGTATCCTCAAGTCGCGAAATTCATGTCACAACTTGACGATGGCAATTCCGTCTGGCTCTTTCGCTCCAACTCAGCAAAAACGAGCAAGTAAGCAATCTCTCTCAAAATCAAAAAGGTGATTCGGAAACGGATCACCTTTTTTTTGCGCACTCACCCTCGAACTGCCCAAATCGGAGAAACCAACGCCTATTGACCGCTGACCCAAAACCAAAAAAAACTCCCCCATTCATCTCCCATTCATCTTTTTTCGCAACTTCTCCCCTCCCTCATGGTTTCCTCCCCTGAACGGAAAAAGCCATGAAGCCCACCCCTCCTCACCAAAACCTTCCAGACCACGACGCCGAGATCGAAAACGACGCCCTCTGGAACCTCCTCGCAGACGCCTCACCCAGTGAAGCCTCACCCCGATTCGTCCAAGACACCCTTCGCCGCGTTCGTTTAGAGGAAAATCCCACCAAAATCTCATGGTGGAAAAAACTCCTCGCTCCAAAGCCTCTTCTCGGAACCGCAGGTGCCGCCATCGCTGCCATCGCAATTTTCATATCGCTCCCCTCCGACCCCATTTCCCCATCGGGAAAGGAAGTCACCAACACCGCAACTCCCACCGAGGATTGGAATGAACTCGAGGACGCCATCGCCAGCGAACTCCTCTCCAACGCAGCTGAGGACCCCTCGCTCCTCTCCGACTCCGAAATCGTCGCCCTTCTCTTCTAAATCACGCCCCCATGAAATCTCTCCTCACATTCCTCATCGCCGTTCCTGCGGTTTTCGCCAAACCCCTCCCGCTAGACATCGTCCTTAACACCGCTCGTGAACTCGACGCCGTCCTCATCGAAGGGCAACAGGCCCAAGGCATCAAACCAAATGCCATCATTGACGACGCCACCTTCCTCCGCCGCAGCTACCTCAACATCATCGGTCGCCTCCCCACTCATACCGAGGCCCGCGGCTTTCTCGAAGATTCAGGAGACCACAAACGTACCAAACTGGTCGATACCCTCATCGACTCCCCCGGCTTCGACTCCCGCCTCTTCAACTTCTGGACTGACCTCCTCCGCCTCAAAACCCGCGAAGACCATCACGGCCTCGGCTGGCACGTTTGGCTAAAAAAGGCCGTCGAGCAAAACATGCCCTACGACAAAATGGTCAAAACCATGCTCTCTGCCGATGGACACGTCGCCGAGAACCCCGCCGTCGGATACTACCTCCGCGATCGTGGCATGCTCCTCGATAACGTCAGCAACACCGTCCAAGTCTTCCTCGGCCAACAAATCGGCTGCGCCCAATGTCACGATCACCCCTTCGATGACACCACCCAAATGGAATACTACCAACTCGCCGCCTTCCTTGGAGGAACCGAATACCGCTTCGACGGCGCTCGCGAGAAAATCCGCGAAGCCGTCGGCGCACCCACCATGCGCGGTGGAGGAAAAAGAATTGGCAAAATATCGAAAAAGGAACGCAAAGCACTCGGCAAAGAAGGAAAAGTAAAAATGGCCCAAGCTCGCGACCTCGCCTCCGTCTTCCGCTACCACGGCCGCAGCGCCATCTCAGATCTTCCGAACAAAGAACTCAAGCTCCCCGCCAACTACGCCTACGAAGACGGAGAAGCTGGGGACGTCGTCAAGCCCGGTTTCCTCTTCGGCCTCGAAGCCAAAGACGTCTCACCCGAAAAACGCCGCGACTACTTCGCCAACTGGATCAGCTCTCCTAAGAATCCCTACTTCACCAAAACCATCAGCAACCGCCTCTGGAAATACGCCTTCGGATACGGCCTCATCGCAGATCCTGACGACCTCAGCAACTCAGCAAAACCCCACTATCCAGAACTCGTCACCTACCTCGAAAAAGCGATGCTCGCCACTGACTACGACATCAAGCAATTCCTCCGCATCCTCTACCACACCCAGCTTTTCCAAAGAGAAGTCACCACCGAGGAACCAGCCCAAGGATTCTCCTTCCACTTCCAAGGCCCCGTCCTACGCCGACTCAATGCCGAGGAAATCCGAGATTCCTTCGTCACCCTCGCCTCCGGAAATGTTGACTCAAACACCAATGGATCCTTCGAAGAAGCCTGGGAAAAATACGTCACCTCCTTCAAATTCCTCATGAAAACAGACGCCAAGGAACTCAAGGAAATCGACGAAGCCATCGACAACGCCGAGAGCCAACGCCGCTCCATGCAAAAGCAAGTCTCGCTCCTTCGCACTAAGCTCCGCTCGGCAAAAGAAAGTGGCGACTTGGCCAGCGTAAAAAGCATTGGTCTCGAACTCCGCGAACTCCAAAAAGGTGGTGGTAAAAAATACCGCAGAAAAGGAAACGCCAACCAAAGCGAAATTGTAATGAAGGCGAAAGCGGCCATCAGCCGCCGCGCTCCTAGCGGACGCCCCGATCACCCAGAAATGCGCATGCGCGCTTCAGAACTCCCCGCCCCTCAGCGAGGAGGAACTTTCATCGCCGAATTTGGGGGCTCCGATGCCGAAGCACCCTCTTCTGCCCACACTCAGGCCACCGTCCCCCAGACCCTGCGCCTTCTCAATGGCATCGAAACAAGCCTCCTCACCAATCGAAGGAACTCCTTTGCCCAGAACCTGAAAAACACCAAATCCCCCAAAGAACGACTCGATCTCCTCTTCCTCAGCCTCTACTCAGCCCTCCCCACCGAAGCTGAAAAAGAAGCCTTCCTCCCTGAAACCAAAACCCTCGAATCCACCGCGACCCTCGCTCGCGCCATCCTCACCTCTAACCGCTTCCTCTTTGTCCAATGAACCCTTTTAACCAACTCGACGAATCTTCCCGCCGCGACTTCCTTTCCAACACCGCCCGCACCGCCTTCGGCGTCACCTTGGGAGGAGCATCCGCATCCTGGTTCTCCTCAGCAGAAGCCGCCGAAGCAATCGCTCAGGCAAAAGGGAAAGCCAAAAACGTCATCTACCTCTACATGGCCGGTGGCATGACCCACATCGACACCTTCGACCCCAAGCCCGATGCCCCCTCCGAGTATCGCGGACCCATCAAGGCCATCTCCACCAATGTCGACGGAATCCAACTCGGCCAACACCTCGCAAAAACTGCGAAACACGCCGACAAAATGGCCCTCGTTCGCTCCATGAACTCCACCCAAGGAGCACACGCACAGGGCAACTACCACATCCACACTTCCTACACCGAGCGAGCCTCCATCACCCATCCCTCTCTAGGATCATGGGCCAACAAACTCGAGCCCGCTCGCCTCAAAGGAACCCTCCCACCCTTCGTCACCGTCCACTCTGGCAACAACCATCCCGGAGCCGGATTCTTCGAACCCAAAGTCGCCCCCCTCCCCATCGGCGATGCCGAAAAGGGCCTCCAAAACTCCAAGCGCCGCAATAATCTTTCCGAAGCGGACTTTAACCGCCAAATCGCCCTCCGCGCAAAGCTCGACCAAGGCTTCTCCACCAAATTCGGAAAAGGCCAACGCGGCGTCCGCGCCTACGACGAGATGTTCAACTCCGCCGTCAGCCTCATGAAGTCAAAGGACCTCGAAGCCTTCGACCTCTCCAAAGAATCCCCCGATACCCGCGCCGCATACGGAACTGAAAAATTCTCCAAAGGCGTCCTCCTCGCTCGCCGCCTCGTCGAGCACGGCGTCCGCTTCGTGGAAGTCCAATACGGCGGCTTCGACTGGCACTCCGACGCCTTCACCAAGGCCGACGAAATGCTCCCCGTCCTCGACCAAGCCTACGCCGCCCTTCTCACCGACCTCGAACAACGCGGACTTCTCGAAAGCACCCTCGTCGTCATCGCCACCGAATTTGGCCGGACCCCAAAGATCGACAACGACTCTGGCAGGAACCACTTCCCCAAAGCCTTCTCCTTCGCCCTCGCCGGAGCCGGCATCAAAGGAGGAACCGTCTACGGAGAAACCGATAAAACCGCCTCGAACGTCATCAGCGAGAAAACCTCCGCCGCCGACTTCAACGCCACCATCGCCACCGCCATGGGCCTCTCCCACGAGCAAGTCCTCTACTCCCCCAACAAACGCCCCTTTAAAATGGGCGGAAAGACCGGCAAGCCGATCACTGAGATTCTCGCTTAGAAGGCGAATTACTTCACATCACGATAGAGATCCTCTCACGAAAGAGTGATTTCAATCTCCGGCAGTTGGATTTGCGCATCCCGCCCCTCATAGACCTCGACCACGAACTGGTCATCCTTACGGCGATAAGCCCGCACAAAGTTAAGCGACTGAAACACTGCCACCATGTGGATCTCGCGTGCTGATCTGATCGGTCTCATTCTCTCCGGATGCCCAGAAAATAATCCAAGCTATGGCCGGTGGCCGAGGTCAGCTTCGTCGAAGTCGAAATCAGTCATCCGCACGAGCGCCAGATGCACATCCTTTTCGAAGGCAGCCCTCGGCTCATCATAGCAAGCCCCGATCAAATCTCTCTGGCGGCTGAACTCATCGTCCATCTTCGCAAGATGGAGCGGAACCAGAAGAGAGGCCTGGCAGAAACAAGTGTTGGTTCATTCTGAAGCATCGTTCTCAGCTGGAAAAATTTGCCTCTTATTACTAATCAGGTATAATCGGGTCGATTTACGGTTAAGCTCATGAATTCTTCAATTACGATCACACCAGAAATACTGAAACTCATCGCACAAATCGACGAGTTTAAAGGGCGGTGGGAAGCTATGGGGGCTATTTCTAGAGATCGTCTTACTCAGTTAAAGAAAACGGCAACAATCGAGAGCATCGCCTCTTCAACTCGTATTGAGGGCGTTACGCTGACAGATCAAGAGGTGGAATCGCTCTTGACCAAGCTTGAGATTCAGGAATTTCGAACTCGAGATGAGCAAGAAGTAGCAAGCTACGCTCAAGCCATGGAAATGGTTTTTGAGTCTTGGGAGTATCTGCAAGTAAGCGAGAATCACATTCAGCAACTCCACGCGACACTCCTAAAATTTTCAACTAAAGACACCCGGCATCGAGGTGGATATAAAACCCTCGATAACCATGTCGTCGCCTTTGATGCGGAGGGAAAGCAAGTTGGAGTCGTTTTCGCCACTACACCTCCGTTCGATACTCCAGCCTACATGCAGGAACTCATCGGATGGTATCACTCAGAGGAAGCGGTTCACTCGATGCATCCCCTGCTCAGAACAGCTCAGTTTATCGTTCGATTCTTAGCCATTCATCCCTTCCAAGATGGAAATGGCAGGCTTTCGCGAATTCTGACCACCTTACTCCTTCTCCAATCAGGATATGACTATGTTCCATATGCTTCCATCGAGCGGATCGTAGAGGACAATAAAGAAGGCTACTATCGCGCTCTCCGCACGACGCAGGCAAGCTTTCAAGACCCTGTCATCAATTGGGAACCATGGCTCTTATTCTTTCTCCGCACCCTCTGGAAGCAATGTGAAGTACTACGCGGTAAAGTCGAAGACCATCGTGTCATGCAGAGTCAAAATCTTACTCCTCTGGCTGTCAAAATCCTCACTCTTTTCAAAGACCACTCACAATTGAGTAATCGAGAAATCGTCGGCCTTACCGATTCAAATTCGAATACGGTCAAGGCAACTCTCTCCAAGCTCGTGCAGGAAAAGCTTCTTCGAACCGAAGGAAGAGGAAGATCGACCACTTACCGACTTCAATAAGCATCATCTTGGATTTAAATGAGCGAAGACCTCCATCAGCGAATTCGTGAGTTGGAAGAAGAATGCCAAAAACTACGAGCAGAAAACACTCAGCTCCGAGAAAGTCAAAAGCCGTCCCCTCCAATAATCAACCAGAACAAAAAAGCGAATGGCATCGACGCTCACTCATCACCAGAGGACAAAATAAAACTCTTTCGCAACCTGTTCCGAGGCCGTGAGGATGTCTATCCAGTCAGATGGCAGAATCACGAAGGGAAGTCTGGTTATTCACCAGCCTTTGATCGGTCTAAAGGATTTGTAGCGAAAGAAAATCGTGTATTTCTTCCGCTAAGCGATCAGGTCATTCGTGATCATTTGAGTGGAAAAATCATTGCCGGAGTCTACGCGATTATTCCCGATGACTTGTGTTGATTCTTGGCCGCTGACTTTGACAAAAAAACTTGGAAGGAAGATTGCCGAGCTTTTTTAACTTCCTGTGAGGCTCTTGAAATCCCAGCAGCCCTTGAATGCTCTCGATCAGGAAACGGAGGTCATATCTGGATTTTCTTTCAGGAACCAATCACCGCAAACCTTGCTCGACGGCTCGGCGCCGTTCTCTTAACCCATACGATGCAATCACGCCCAGAGCTTGGTCTGGATTCCTATGATCGCTTTTTCCCAAGCCAAGACACCATTCCCCGAGGAGGATTTGGGAATCTCATCGCCTTGCCTTTGCAAAAGCATTCTCGTCAGCATGGAGGAAGTGTCTTTCTTGAAGGAAATGATGAACCCTACGAAGATCAATGGGCTTTCCTCTCCTCCATTCACCGTATTTCGATTCAACAGACCGAAGAGATTGTGCAAAAAGCCGAAGCGATGGGAGACCTCCTGGGTGTGCGTCGAAATTTCAATCCAGATGAAGAATCACTCCTTCGACTCGTGACCGGCGTCCTGATCGAAATCTCAGAAACCTTGGAGACAACCAAAGCCTATCTCAAATTCAACTAGCCAAATCCAAGAACCAAAATTCCACCTTCAGCAAAAGTCATCAGACACTTTTACAGAAAAAAATTTGCGCGGCCTTGAAAAAAATGGAGCGGGTGAAGAGATTGGCTTCGTTTCACTCAGCCTGACTCCGCCTCAAACCTATCAAGAATACGAGAGTTCGAACCTCGTCACCCTGAAAAATTAAAAGGCCCTCAGCAAGCTGAGGGCCTTTTAGAAAATTGGAGCGGGTGAAGAGATTCGAACTCTCGACATCGACCTTGGCAAGGTCGCGCTCTACCACTGAGCTACACCCGCATTGCTGGTCCCCAGAGGGCTTCGCTTGCGGGGACTCTTTGCCATCGTGAAAGGCTTGCGACAAGTGTTTTTTCACAGGAATTTTATGCGCGTGGAATTTCGACAACTTGTTTCAGCCATCTTAAAAAATCGCTCCCAGTCAGAAGGGCACAACATTGTGGATGGAATCCAAAATTTTTCCCGCTCTCCCGCACGAGAATAGGAACTCGAGGTGATTTTTTTAAGCTTTCTCCCTTTTCTTCAAAGCCTCCTTCCCTTCATGAAATTGATGAGATGGACAATGAGCTTTTTTCTTTCGGCTTTGCTCCAAAATACTGAGTCTCTCCCATAGTTTATGCGTTGCATCCAGTGTGGTAACCTCCAGGACAAAGTCATCGACTCTCGTTCTTCCAAAGACGGGACCTCGATCCGGCGACGTCGCGAGTGCCTCAAGTGTGGCTCGCGCTTTACCACTTATGAGCAGGTAGAACGAACCGAGCTCCGAGTCATCAAACGCGATGGCTCACGCGAAGCGATCAACCGCGAGAAACTCTTCCGGGGGCTCGTGAAAGCTTGCGAGAAGCGGAAGGTCTCGATGGATGTGATCGGTCGAGCGGTAGATCAAATTCTCAGCGAACTTCACAAGGACCATCATAACGAAGTTCCCTCCGCCAGCATCGGAGCGAAGGTCATGGATACCCTCCATGCCATCGATCCGGTGGCTTACGTGCGTTACGTTTCTGTTTACCGGCAGTTCGATGACGTAGGCCAATTCATCCGCGAGATTCAATCTCTCGAAAAACGATCTCGGCAAGACGCCATGCAACGAAAACTCTTTAAGTAAGTGTCATGATTTGCCTCGCCGGAAATCTCCCCGCCCTTCAAGTCGCCAACCAGCAGGTTGCCGGCTACGATGCGAGCTGGATTGACGAGGCCCTCTCCCGCGCCGCGGTGGCCTCGAATCGGCAGGACTTCCCCTTTATTAATGAGATCCGTGATGGCATCATTCACTACTTAGAAAACCGCTGCCCACTCCGCGTCTTCGCTCTGGAAGATCTTTTCGAGCGCATGCGGGTCATGCTTCGCAAGATCGGCTGCCATGCCATCGCCGATCACCTCACGCCCCTCGCCCCGCCTGTTACGGTTTCATTGGTAAGGTCAGCTCGAGAAGCTGGCAATGGTTACGAGCTCGTCTTCTTCAAAATCCTCAACGAGGAAATCGATGCTCTCAAACTCGCTGGTGCCGAGTCGATTTGCTTCTGTGACTTAGATGAATGCGTTCAACTTCTTATGAGTGATAAACGCAGCCCTCGAAAACGACGGGCTGGCGAGCAGCTCAAGGCTGAAATCGGAGCCTTTTTAAAACGCTTTCATAAGCAGGCCACTACAGCTGAACGCAAACTCACTCTCACCTTGGACCTATGAGCCACGAGCCCACCCTCTTTGAAAAAATCATCGCACGCGAGATCCCTGCCGACATTGTCTTTGAAGATGAGCTCTGCCTTTGCTTCCGCGACATTGCTCCACAGGCCCCCGTCCATCTTCTCTTAATTCCCAAAAAACCGATAACGCGTATCGCGCTAGCTGAGGCCGATGATCAAGCTCTTCTCGGCCATCTTCTACTGAAAGTGGGAGAAATAGCCCGCCAAGAAGGATACGCCGAAGACGGCTTTCGCGTCATCATCAATAACGGAGCGCATGGCGGGGAAGCCGTGCCACATTTGCATCTGCACTTGTTGGCGGGAAGGCAGTTGCAGTGGCCTCCTGGTTAGGGGGAACGGAGAAGGTCTCACGCAGAGGCGCTAAGGCGCAGAGCTTGGTTGAGGGATTGCTTTGAAGAGGCTGGTGGTTAAGAAAAAGACCCGACCGATTGCTCGGACGGGTCTTCTTAAAAAATACGCTACGTTGAATCCTAGAGGGAGTCACCGAGCATCTTCATGGCATCAGCAGCGCGGTTGGAGTAACCCCACTCGTTGTCATACCAAGAGCAAACTTTCACCATGTTTCCTTCGATCACGGTGGTGAGTTCGGCGTCATAGATGGAGCTATGAGGATCACCGACGATGTCCTGAAGGACGAGGGGATCTTCACTATACTTGAGCACACCCTTGAGTGGGCCTTCGGCAGCTTCCTTAAAGGCAGCGTTCACTTCCTCAGCAGTCACGTCAGCACCAAGCTCGGCAACGAGATCGGTGAGTGAACCGGTAGGAGTCGGAACACGGAAGGCTCCGCCGTTCAGCTTACCCTTGAGTTCAGGAATCACTTCACCAATCGCACGAGCGGCGCCGGTGGATGATGGGATGATATTGACCGCAGCAGAACGAGCGCGGCGGAGGTCACCGTGAGGAGTGTCGAGAAGACGCTGGTCACCGGTGTAAGAGTGAATGGTGGACATGAAGCCACGCTTGAGGCCCCACTTGTCATTGAGAACCTTCGCAAGAGGAGCGAGGCAGTTCGTGGTGCAAGAGGCATTCGAAACGATGTGATGATTTGCGGCATCATACTCATTGTCGTTGATCCCGAGACACATGGTGAGGTCTGGATCATTGGCAGGAGCAGAAATGAGGACCTTCTTGGCTCCCGCAGCGATGTGCTTAGAAGAACCTTCACGGCTTGCGAAGAATCCGGTGGACTCAAGGATCACGTCAGCATTCCACTCACCCCATGGGAGATTCGCTGGGTCGCGCTCGGCGGTGGCGTGGATCTTGTGGCCGTCGACGATGATGTATTCGTCATCATACGTCACTTCACGAGAAAACTGACCCTGTGAGGAGTCATACTTGAGAAGGTGGGCGAGGGTTTTGTTGTCGGTGAGATCGTTGATCGCGACGACTTTCTTGAGTTCGGCGTCGTTCATTGAACGAAGCACCATCCGGCCGATGCGGCCGAATCCGTTAATTGCATAATTTGCCATGGGTCTTTCCTAGTAATTAGGGTTGGTTCGTTCTCCAGACCTGTATGGCAGGAAAACGGCGGCATTATGCAGGGAAGCCCTCCCCCGTCAAGGTTCACACGAAAGCAATCACGGCGGGGCGATCATTCCCCCTGAGCTGCAAGTTCCGCCAATTTGGGGAGAACGGGGATTTTCTCGGGGAAAGTCACTACTCTCACCGGATTCGGAGGCCTTTTCACGCTGTCTTTGTAAAAGAAGAACTGAATGCGCTCTTCTTTGCCCGGCTTGAGCATTTTCTCCGTCAAAAACTGGTCCTCGCCCTGAATTGGGATGGTGATTTTGACGCGCTCCCCACCCGCTGAAAGAGGTCTCACGTAAACTTGCCCGGGTTTAATTTGACCGATTTGGGAGTCTTCCCCTTTGCCCTTTTTGCGAAAAGTGAACTCTAGCTCTACGACCCGGTCAGAAACATTCACAAAGCGGGCGGCGCCAAGGGGAAAAGATTTGGCACCATCCTTCAAGACGAGGGATTTCATCTCACGCCAATCCAACTTTTTGTGATCACGATAGAGGACAGTTAGAGAACGTTTAACGCTAGGAGCCTTGAACTTGGTCCAGACTTTTCCTGGCGTCTTAAGATCGGAGAGCTCGATTTCTTGCACTTCAGGTCCAATCGCCGAGAAGCGCGAAAGCCGATCCACCATCATGCGCAAGGGTTGCTTTTGGGGGACTTCCCCTTTCGCAACGACGATCCCCGGAGGGGCTTCACCTGGCTTGGGTGGCTGGTGATCTAGAAATCCATCTTTGAGCTTCATGGGTGGTGCAAACATGTTCCCAAGCGGAAGGATTCGCATGTAGCGATAGGGGTCTTCCTTAGCTTGCCCGAAGGCGAACAAAGAGAGGCCAAATGTAAAAACGAAAATGCGGATCAACATCCTAATATCATATCAGGAAGATTGATCCGCAGAAAGAACGGAGATTTAAAAAATAGGATCTAACGGCCCTTCGGTGGGCGAGGCGGCTTGGGAACGTTTTCAGCGACGTAATGAAACTTTACCGCATCCCGAGGATTCTTCCCTTGGGCCTTGTAGAAAAAGCACTGCACCCTTTGACCCTTCAGCAACTTGACGTTGTTTTGCCAAATCGCCTTCGAACCTCCTCCTTCAGGAACATAACCGACCTTGATTGGGGTGCTTCCGTCTTTCAAAGGCTTAAGGCTCGTTTTTCCTGGCTTAATTCCAAAAGGTTTCACTCCAGCCATTTGAACGACGACCGTGCAATCAGATACATTGACGAAACGCATATTTCCAGGTGGGAACGCCTTAGCATCATCCGGCAACATTTTGATCTTAGCATCTTCCCAAGTCATATTAGCTGGGTCTAAGAAAAGGACGCCGAGACTCAAGGCCGAGGCTGGCAGCGCTGATTTGAGGAAGGCTTTTCCCCCAGCACCTTTGCCTTCTTTCAAAAGAATGCCCTCGGCAGTTCCAGGGAAGGTCGCTAAATCCGAGAAGGATCGGAGAGTGAGGCGAAGATTCTTAATCGCGTTCGTCCCGGTAAAGGTCACAACAGGCGGTGGCTTCGCACCAGGCTCGGCTTTTCGTTGAACGCGGATGCCCTCTTTCAGGTCCTCAGCCCAAACAGGCAGTTCACCGAGAGGAATAAAGCGAACATGTTTGGGCGGATTATCCTTCTTTTGGCCGTAAGCCAAAGAAGAAGTGCCAAGGGCAATAAGAAGCAGTCGTTTCATGATGAGATTGGGTCTAGCATATTGGTGAGGGGGACTTCCAGCGAAAGGTTTTGCGGAATTCTAAGAGATTTGAGGGTTCGTTTAAACTTCGTCGGCATTGAGCCAACGGAAGCTCTTTATCTTAAAACGTCGCCCGAAGTCTGGATATTCACTTTCTCGGTCGGGGTTTATCCCCGTAGCATCAGCTTTGAGAGGCTCCGGCAGTCGCTGCACAATCGCCTCACACCAAGCACGAGCCTTCACGTTATCCCCAGCCAAGGCCTCCCCGTAGGCTCGAATGACGAAGGTATCCGAACGGGCCGAAAGGCCTGAGCCGATTGCTTGGAGCACGTCCGCTTGCGTCAAATAACTGGGCGCTCCCCAAGCCTTGCTCTTGGGCTTGAAAGTCTGCTCCATCTGAGTGGCATCTTCGATATTGTCTGGATGCTCGTAATCCGTCAGAGAACGTTCGTTGTTCAATGCGTAGAAGCCCTGCTGCTCGAGGGGCGCGTTGACGCCAGAACGTAGAATCGCAGCTTCTAAAGCTCCCTTTTCGCCCTTCTCGTCGTAAGATAAGCGCCGGTTCACAAAATCGGCGAGAGACAGAAAGGGGCCACGGCTTCTGACTTCATCAACGATCGCGCTTGCAAGCCTCTCGACTGCATCATCATCCAAAACTCGGGTGCTGTCCCAGACCTGATTCGCAGTCACTTCATCATCAGTCGACCATTCATCTCGATCACCCGCGATAATTCTCGGGAAAGGAATCTTCCCATCACTGCGGCGGTTTGCAGAAAGAACCGCTTTCCAAGCCTCCACATTTGTCGAATTCACATTAAACGCCCCTTCATTCAGCAGCGACAAACTCGCTCGATGGAAATCACTAAAGTCATCAAAATCTGCTCCTCTAATGGGCCGCATCCGGGGATTGGGAAGCTCAGCCTTTAACCCGTCATCAGCCGCTCGGAGGAGTTGTGACTCACTTCCAGAACTCAAAAAATACTCATCCCAAAGCTTGTGATTCACCTCAAAGGAAAGGTCATAAACAATATTAGAACTGTTGGGAAGATCATGGAAAAATGCCTTACCATGATCCGCCCACGCTTCCTGATCCCCTCCCCTTTCTTCATTACTTGACCAACCGATCGACTCGGCAGAGAAGCCATTAGTCTCCTGCCCATCTTCATCTGAAACGGGCGCAGTTCCAGTTCTCCCTTGCAAACCCAATCGGGGATCTACCAAGGAATTGCCAATTGCGTAGGAAGGATGCCAAACATACTCCGAGATCTTGGCATGCTGGAATTGCGCCAACGAAAGAACACCAAGCTCGCTGCGAGGAATATCAAAGAGGACTGTCCGCTTCGGACCCTCATTGGGCGGTCCAAAGGGGTTCCCTAAATTCCGGTTCGAATCATCCTTAACGGGAGTCTGCTCAGCCCAAGCGACTTCTTCATCATACAGGTCCTTCGTATAGATCCCAAAAAACCAAGGTCCACTTGCCGTCCCATCACCTTGATTTCCAATCAAATTTTCGAACGGCGAACGAGAAGCATAAGCTGCTCTTAAGTTCCAATTGGCCAAAACTGCCTCCTCCCAAACCTCAGGGAAATCAGCCAAATCGCTACCACTCCCTGCTAAATTCGAGTCGTGCTCACGAAGCCAACGCATTCGATACCCCTGACGGGTCCGCCGGTCTGGAGGCATCGTGACAATCGGCTGAGCCATATCTAAGAACTCAATATCCACCCCACTATTTGGATCACTCGGATCATGAAACCAAGCTTCAGGCGGCTCCCGACCGGCCCCAAATTGCAAAGAACACGAGACCGCAGCAATTTGGGGGAGATTATCGAAATCCTCCGGTGCCACCACGGAAAGATCCCCCACCGTTTTCAAGATCATCTGGCTGTCATCACTCTGGGTGAGCTGACCTTTCCCCTCAAAAAATGCATCCGATGGCGTATACCAAAATTTCTTGGGATACCAATTCATCCCACCGACCTCTCCCGGATTTTCCTCATCGAACTCTGAAGCTGAGTGGTAGTAGTTGTTCGAAAACTCGTATTCAGCACTGGGCGAAAGCGTATTATTCAGAACATTATCACCGTCATACTCAGCAGCTTGATCGGGAAGAAAGACGAGACATTCGCCAGGCTCGAAGGTGACCTCTTCTAGGTGGAAATAGTAACTTCCAGTGTAAGCATCCTCGTAAGCTGAACTTCCAACAACCGGACCATCTGGCTGAGTCCGTCCGCCAAAACTCAACCAAGTCGCAAAGCCCAAAAAACGCTCACGACCTCCAGAATCAGGCTGCCAAGCATCTGTCCGAAATCCCCGACGCCCATTGATCTGCAACATCGCGACACTCGCTGGAAAGGTGATGGGAACACTATACGGATTCCAAAGCACCACTCGCGGAAAATCATGCGAACGAATATTGTAACGGAATCGACTTCCAGGCGGATTAAAGTGAGTGCTGAAGGTATTAAACATCGAACCCTCTACCAAAATCGGGGACAAGCTCGCTCGCTCGATTCCGGCCAAACTCACTGGATTCAAATTCTGCGAACTCCCCTCTAAGACAGGTGGCAAAGCAAAACGATCATCGGTCTCAGAAGGACGCACCTCCACCTCGGTTGAAGCCAAACTGACCGAATCCCCAAGTCTCGCCCAGTCGCGCAGCACTCCGAACTTAGGCGAGGTCTCGGCATGGCGATTGGCACTCCAATCAAGTCCTTTTCGCTCAGCTTCTGCTTCGTTCGACGGCCCTACCAAGCGATCGTCTTTTGAAAGCCCCTCAACCAGCACCTTCCCCCCATCAAGAAGGGGTTCAATGTCCGCATCTTGATTCAGAAATGCCGTGAGATTCTTCTGCAAACCTCCCTCACGCACGTTCGCCAAAACTCCTTGAGAATGCACCGTGACATTATGAAAATTACTTCGCCTCCAATCAGCCCCCTTCGGGTGCACAAAATCTAATGATTGCTCCGAGACGAGCCTCACTTTCAGAGGATCATCTAAAGTTGCTCGCTCGCCGTCTGCTTCAATCGCGGCCACCTCAGGACCAACGCCTCCCAAAAGAGAATAAAGATTTTCAGGACTCTTCCCTGAGTCATGATAATTGTTCACCACCAAGTTCGCCTTCACTCCCAAATCGCCAACCCAGAACCCATAGCTCCCCGTTCGGGTATCGTCCTCAAAAACCCCCACTCGCGGCACTTTGACAAATTCAGACAAGTCCCCATTTGTGGATCCTCTCCCCACGACTTGCACAATCTCCTTTTCTCCAATCGAATCCGGACTCACACGGATCCTCGAATGAGCTCTCAGCCCCCCCTCGTTACCACTCACCAAATAATTCAGCGGCTCATCCCAACCACCTTCACTTTGTCGGACATCACGAAGTCCTCCGCTTAAATCATCGCGACTAAAAAAAGGATCCCCATTTTTCTGAGTGGTCCGATACACCGCAGTCCAATACCGCTCCCCCCCCTCATCCAGTTGGCTCAGATTTGAGGTCGCCGAGACCCGCTGATCGGGTCCCATTTCTCGCTGCAATTCTCCAAATGCAATCATCAAAGCAAGGCGCGCATTCGCTTCCGCCTCGGCTTGATACTGTCCACTTCGGGAAGACTTCATCTGAACCGTCGCCAGACTCAGAAAGGCAATCGCCACCATCGTGAGGAGAGCCATCACGATGATGACCGAGATCAAGGCAAAGCCACGCATCCCGAAGCTCACGCTCCAGTCTCGTAACTCATTAAACCTCATGCCCTTCACAATTTCTAAAGAATACATAGCACATACACAGAATGCAAATGAGATTCTCTCATTCTGTGCACGAAAAAGGGCGGAAGAGATCATCTCCTCCACCCTTGTATGAGTCTTTAGCTGCCGATTTTATTCCTTCTCGTCAGTGGTCTCTTCTCCTTCGGAGCCCTCTTCATCAGAATCTTCCTCGACTTCATCATCAGGCATCACGCGAGCGACCGCTTGCAGCTTCTCACCGTCATTCAAGGTCACCAATTTAACACCCTGAGCATTTCGGCCCGTTTCACGAACATCAGAAACACGGATCCGGATACTTTGACCCCCATCGGTCATGAGCATCAATTCATCCGACTCCTCAACTGAGAGACTCCCAACGACTGGCCCCGTTTTATCGGTGCACTTCATTGTGAGCATTCCGATACCACCGCGATTCTTCGCCATGTAATCTTCAAACGGAGTCCGTTTTCCGAGTCCATTTGCCGAAGCAACGAGGAGTCGCGCATTTTCAGTCACCACGGAAAGTCCGACCACAAAGTCCCCTTCCCTTGGCTTGATTCCGCGAACACCCGCCGAATTCCGGCCCATCGTGCGAGCCTGTTCTTCGTTAAAGCGACAGCTCATTCCTCGGTGAGTCACAAGCATCACGTCATTCTTACCAGTGGTGAGGCGCACTCCGATGAGCTCGTTCCCCTCGTCCAACTTAATGGCGATGGTTCCGGCCTTCCGATAATTCTTAAAGTCAAAGAGGCTGGTCTTCTTCACCTTACCCGAGCGAGTCGCGAAGAAGACATTTCCAGCATCCTCACGGAAGGTGATGTCTTCTCCCGATTCATCATCGGTGGTGTATTCCAAGCGGAGCACCGCTGCGATATTCTCCTCCGGCTGGAGGTCGAGGACGTTCTTGATACTGCGCCCTTTGGAAGCACGAGAGCCTTCCGGCAAGCCATAAACCCGCTCGACGTAAACGCGGCCGGTATTGGTAAAGAACATGAGGTAGTCGTGCGCCTGAGCGGTGAAGAGGTGTTCGACGAAATCGTTTTCTTCATCCTCATCGGCCGTGCGAGTTTCCATGCCACGCACTCCTTTTCCACCGCGAGCCTGCACGCGATACTCGCTGGCCGCAGTGCGCTTGATGTAACCGCGGTTACTCAAGGTCACAATCATGCCATCATTAGAAATGAGATCTTCGATCGCGATCTCTCCCTCATCAGGCAAGATTGGGCAGCGACGCGGCGTCGCGTGCTTTTCCTTAATCTCAAGGAGCTCTTCCTTAATAATTGCAAGGACCCGCTCTTCCCGAGCGAGGATATCAAGGAGGTCTTTGATCTCCGCAATGATGGCATCGTATTCAGCCTTGATCTTATCCTGCTCCATCGCAGTGAGCTGATAGAGACGAAGTTCAAGAATCGCATTCACCTGACGATCAGTGAAGACATACTTGTCACCCACGATACTGGCTTGGCCACGAATCAAAACACCCAAGACCTCAGCGGCAGGCAACTCGAAGTGGTAGGCTTTGAGTTTCTGACGAGCTTCGTCACGATTCTTAGAGTCGCGAATCATCTTGATGAAGTCATCAAGGTGACCAAGCGCGAGCAAGTAGGCTTCGAGATTCTCAGCACGCTCCTCAGCCTTATTCAAAAGGAAACGAGTCCGGCGGATGATGACCTCGCGGCGATGCTCAATGAAGGCATCGAGCGCATCGAGAAGCCCCAACTGCTTGGGACGACGCTCGTGAATCGCGAGCATGTTCACCCCGAAGGAGGTTTCCATTGCGGTGAGCTTGAAGAGTTGATTCACCACCACTTGCGGACGTGCATCACGCTTCAGGGTGATTTCAATACAGGTGTCATCAGCAGAGAGGTCACGCATTCCCGAGATATCGAGAAGGACCTTTTCGCGAACGAGTTCGGCGATCCGAATCTGCAAAGTCGCGCGGTTCACTCCGTGAGGAACCTGCTTGATGATGATTTGAGAAGCACCGGTTTTGCTCTCGGTGACTTCCATGACACCACGCATCTTGATGCTACCACGACCGGTACGGAAGTAGCTATCGATGCCTTTATAACCGCGAATCTCACAGGCCGAAGCAAAGTCGGGGCCCTTAATGTGCTCCTTCATCTCCTCAATCGTGATGTAAGGATTATCAATGCGAGCGCAGACCCCATCAATCACCTCACCCATGTTGTGGGCGGGGATGTTGGTGGCCATTCCCACCGCGATTCCGGTTCCTCCGTTAATCAGGAGGTTCGGAATAGCAGCCGGCATGACAACCGGCTCAGTGCTGTTTTCATCGTAAGTCGTCTGGTGATCGACGGTGTCTTTTTCAAGATCCGTCATCATCGCTGATCCCATGTGAGTGAGGCGGGCCTCCGTATATCGCATCGCAGCCGGGGCATCGCCCTCGACCGAACCGAAGTTACCCTGACCATTAACGAGCGTTTCGCGCATCGTCCACGGCTGGGCCATGTTTACGAGAGTCGGATAAATCGCGCCATCACCGTGCGGGTGATACTTACCCATCGTCTCGCCCACAATACGAGCACACTTGAGGTGCGCCTTCGATGCGGAGAGAGAAAGGTCGTGGTGCATTGCATAAAGCAAGCGACGTTGGGAGGGCTTCAAGCCATCACGAGCATCGGGAAGAGCTCGTGAAATAATAACGGACATCGAGTAGTCCAAAAAGGACTTCGACATCTCGTCCGCGACGTTGATAGACTCAACGTAATCGCGGGCTGGGGTAGGTTCTGTGGTGTCGTCAGACATGTAAATTTAGAGGGTTCGATTAAACGTCGAGGTTTTGAACATTGAGGGCGTTATCTTCGATGAAGCGCTTTCGAGGCTCCACCACGTCGCCCATCAGGACGTCAAACATGGTCTCGGCTTCGATCCGGTTTTCATCGTCGAACTGGACTCGCAACAACTGGCGGGTTTCTTTGTCCATCGTGGTTTGGTAAAGTTCTTTGGCGTTCATCTCACCAAGTCCCTTGAATCGCTGGATGCGCATTCCTTTTTTGCCGATCTCGAGGACGCGGCCGAGGATTTCGAACAAGCCAAAGACAGGAGTAATGACTTCGTTGTCTCCCTCCCCTTCCACGAGTTCGTAGATCGGTTCGTCATCCGAGAAGAAGGGCTCGCTCTTCACTCCGAATTCGCCAAGGCGCTCGAGGAGCTTTGAAATACCAATTGCTTCGCCAAGTTCACGGCGAACCGCGCGGCGCATCTTGCCCTCGTATTTTTCTTTGAAGGCAACATCCTCTTCCTCGGTGATTTCTTCACCGAAGAGGCGGAGGTCGCGATTCTCTTCTGCGAAAGCGCGGACTTCGTCTTCGCTTTTAAAGTAGAGGACTTGCTCTTCGTTACCGGTGCGAACCCGGATCATGAAGGTTGGCAAGACGTTCCCATCACGCGCAGCGAGGAGATCCTTAAATTTACCGCCGTGCCCCTCGAAGGTGCGGACGAAAGTTTGGAGCTTCGCGAGAGTTGCGAGGACACTTTGGAGAAGGTCGGTCTCAACCGCCTTCTTTTTTCCAGGCTGGCGCAGAAGAACATCATCCGAACCGAGTTCGATGAGAATCTTGTTCATGGCAGGATCATCAGCGATATATTCCTCCCGTTTCTTACGAGTGATCTTATAAAGTGGCGGCTGCGCAATGTAGAGGTAGCCGGCCTTGACCATATCAGGCATGTGGCGGCAGAAGAAGGTCAGGAGCAGCGTCCGAATGTGCGCTCCGTCAACATCAGCATCCGTCATGATGATGATCTTGTGGTAGCGAACTTTTTCGAGATCAAAGGCTCCTTCTTGATCGCCATCACCAATCCCTGCTCCGATCGCAGTGATCATGGCTTGGATTTCCTTATTTTGAAGGGCGCGGTGGAGACGAGCTTTCTCGACGTTGATTACCTTACCCCGGAGAGGCAGGATCGCTTGAGTTGTCCGATCGCGGCCTGACTTTGCAGAACCACCCGCGGAATCTCCCTCCACAATAAAGATCTCAGACTTGGCAGGATCACGCTCCGAACAATCGGCGAGCTTTCCTGGTAGTCCTCCGCCCGAGAGGACGGACTTACGAACCGTCTCGCGAGCTTTACGAGCCGCCTCACGAGCGCGGGCGGCATTGACGGCCTTATCGATGATCGTCTTGGCGAGATTCGGATTCTCTTCGAAGTAATTTTGAAGACCTTCGTAAACCACCGATCCAACGACTCCTTCGATCTCAGCATTGACGAGTTTATCCTTCGTCTGAGAACTGAAGCGCGGGTTCGGCATCTTCACACTAAGAATACAGACGATTCCCTCGCGAACGTCATCACCACTCAACGGTGGGTCCTTATCTTTAAGAATTTTATTGGCCTTCGCGTATTGATTAATCGACCGAGTCAGCGAGCCACGGAAACCAGTGAGGTGAGTTCCACCGTCAGCATTGGGAATGGAGTTCGCGAAACAAAGAATCTGATCATTGTAGGAATCATTGTATTGGAAAACGACGTCTACGAAGACATCGTCCTTCACAACTTTTCCATCGTAGTCGACTTCGACCTTACGCTTACCCTTAATGACAACGGGATCAGCGTGGACCAAATTCTTATTGGCTCCAAGTTGCTCCACAAATTCCTCAATTCCACGTGCGTAGAAGAAGGTCTCCTTTTCAGCAGAATCCTCTCGGACGTCTTCCAGATTAATCGTCAATCCTGGGTTCAGGAAAGCGAGTTCGCGAAGGCGCTTGGAAAGACGGTCGAATTTAAACTCAATCGTATCCGTAAAAATTGTGGCATCTGGGAAGAACGTAATCTTGGTCCCGGTGACTCCTTTTGGAACTTTTCCGACAACCGAGAGTTCTTTCGTCGTCTTTCCACGCTCGAAGGTGATCTCATGCAATTTTTCTTCGCGAGAAACTTGCGCCACAAACCAATCGGACAAAGCGTTCACACACTTTGCACCAACCCCGTGAAGACCACCTGAATATTTGTAGGCACCTTGCCCGAACTTACCACCAGCGTGGAGACTTGTCAGAACCAGCTCAATTGCCGGAATACCGAATTTCGGGTGCATGTCGACCGGAATACCGCGACCATCGTCGGTCACGCTACATGAGCCGTCTTCGTTAATCGAAATATCGATCGTCTTACAATAACCAGCAAGGTGCTCATCGATTGAGTTATCGAGAACCTCAAAAACACAGTGGTGAAGACCCCGCTCATCGGGATCACCAATATACATTCCAGGACGCTTACGAACCGCATCCAGCCCCTCTAATTTATCGATCTGTCCGGCCCCATATTCCTGGTCGCCAGAGACTCCAACATCGTCGATTTCCTCGTCCGGTTTTTCGTCTGCCATTAGGCCCGGATTCTCTGAAATTTCGGGGATTCCGGCAAGATTGTTTCGCAGAATTTAAGGATTTTTTTTGGGGTCCATTCACCCCCATGATCATTAAGCGTTAAAGCGATGATTCAGCCAGAATGCGACCGCCAAAACAATCGCAAGAACGACCAATCCAGCCACCAACATTTTGGCAACTGCCGCGACTTCGGCACGCTCTTTGTGAGCTTGAGAAACTGCCGTATCGGGACTAATCGAACGACGCCGGTGAGTTGACGCGGATGAATTAGCTCGAGAACCTTTTCGGGATGATAGTTGGACATCTCCCTGCGTCCTAGAAGAAGACTGATTCCTACCCTTCAGTTCCCGCGGACGCATTGCAACCTTACGAGGAACATCGGGTCGCGGAGCCGTGATCGCTTGACCACAAGATGGACAGGGCCCTGTCACTCCTGCGAGAGAGTCATCAACTGTCAGAGAGATCTGACAGTGTTCACAAGAAAAATGAATTACCCCCTCGGTTGCCTGTCCTTGTTCATCCATGATTTTGGGATTTTAACTCAATCAAGTGGAAGTCCAACTCTTGAATTCTAAAATTGTAAGAGGGCTCGCTGCCACTTGAGTAGCAAGGTCTCAGGATCACTCTGCCCTCCCACCAACTGCTCCAAAATCCCGCGGGAAGCGATTACCGATGGGTCAATCCCTAACTCTTCGCCGATCTTATTCCGCTTTTCCAATTCCACCTTCAACCTCGATTCGAATGACTCATCAAACTTACGACGCACCCTTTTTGGACGAGTTGGCCAATCTTCTTCCGGAACCTCATTTGCGGATTTAACCGCTCGCTCAAGACGCTCGCGTCGATCTCGACGTAATTTGGGAGGAAACTGAATCCGTTTTCCATCTGAAAGATCCATCGACCAAGAAATGAGATCGCGGTTCGTTGCCACCATGAAACTCGGGCGATTCCAAGCAGCTGCCTCCTTGTCCCGCCACTCCCACAAGCTCTTAAGAAACCGAAGACCTGAAGGCTTTAACTTTCCCGAGCCATTAATTCGCCAAGATTCCTTAACCTCAGCCTCACGCGCAACCACCCTATCTTGAGCTGCCTGACAAGATTCCAAGAACCAATCATAGCGCCCAAGCTCTTTCAACTTGGTTTCGACCGCATCTGCAAGAGGCAACAAATAACGCACATCATTACGAGCGTACTCGAGCAT
The DNA here is from genome assembly GCA_937928545.1 of uncultured Verrucomicrobiales bacterium. Taxonomy (GTDB): domain Bacteria; phylum Verrucomicrobiota; class Verrucomicrobiia; order Verrucomicrobiales; family Akkermansiaceae; genus SW10. Next base: position 18,624 of record CALGJQ010000019.1, on the reverse strand, counting down.
CGTAGGACTCAAAGGCCGCTTACCCCAATCTGCTTTCTGAGAACTTTTCGACAACTCAACACCAAAATACTGCTCCACCAAACTCGCATAGCCGAAACGTTCATGCCCAAGTAGTTGGGCCGCAATTTGGGTATCAAAGAGTAAAGGAGGAACCATTTTCCACTCACGAAGCATCAACGACATGTCGTAATCTGCTCCATGCATCCAAATCTCTGCTGTCTTGAGCCACTCGATCAGTCGATCAAGCGATTCATCAGCCAGAGGGTCGATCAATTCGACATCCTCCCCGAAACAAACCTGAACCAAGCAAATACGCTCAGTATGGCGATAAAGACTATCCGCTTCCAAATCGAGACCAACCAAGCCAGAACCTGACGGAAGTGCATCCACAAGCGGGTCAACCTTGATATATTGAGAGTCAGGCATAAGAAAAAGGGGCAGGAAATTTTCCTACCCCTTTGAGATCTATGAAAGATGTAAATTTAGCAAGCTTAGGCTCTTAAGATTTCAGACGAACTATCTTTCTTCAGCCATAACACGGAAGAAGAGACGCGATCTTCCAGCCTGACTGCTAATTGGAATGCGGTAGACTGCAACATCTCCCTCCATCCGGTTCAGAGTCGTCAACTGGGCATCCACCCAATCAACCAAATTAGAAGACTGCTGAGCAGTATAATCCAAATTGGTTAGAGAAGTATTAAAGCCATACTCAATGTAGCTGTTACCTCCGGACTCAACAATTGTCGGAAGATACTTAGGAGTATCAAAATCCGTGTGGTCTCCTCCGAAAGCATACTCCTCAAAGAAGGAATATCCATCACCATCATCGAGGGTTTGGTCAACCCCTTCGAGGAAGGAAGTAAAGTTCGAGCTTGGAATGAAGCTCAAATCATCGAGAACAAGACCCTCAAAAGGCTCTCCATCAAGCTCTCCAAAAGTGGTTCCAGAAAAACCCTTACGGAATCTAAACTGAACCCGATGGCGACCTTCTTGGATTGGAACGTTAATTGTAGGAGTTGCCCCACCCAAAAGAGCAAGGTCTACCCCTGCTCCTTCTACAGTGTCCATGAGAGCACCGTCTATGAGGAGCTCAAAAACATCTTCGGGCTCTGAGATGAGAAAACCATTGATGATAAAATTACCGGGACCTTCAACCCATGTCGATATAGATACTGTTTGTCCATTTCCGATTGAAGGAGAGACAATTGCAAGCCCTCCCGATGCTCCACCAGTTTCCCTTGGATAGAATATCGCCCGGCTATCGAACTCTGGCTCAAAGCCTTGAATCGGCCCAGCTGCGACAAGGTCGTCCATGAACTTATCAGTTTCAACAAGCCTTAAATTGTCAACAAAACCTGCGTCTCCACCTGCCGTGTTTGCAAAAGGCTTCGTTGGATCTTTTGAGTAGATCCAGCGGACATCGTTAGATGAATCCGTAAGAACAACAGCCGTTGTCGTCCAATTTCGTGCACCACTGATGAACGCATCCCATTCGTGAGGAACCTCTCCACCTCGGTTAAACCATAGCCTATCGGCACCTTCTTCAGACGAGGACTTCCAATCAAAGATCAACACTCCTTCACCAAGATTATTGAAGCCAAAAACTGAAGATTCACCATCAGCAAGACCAACACCACTGCGGACCGAAACACCATCTTCACCAGAACCTCCGCTGTTTGAGTCATTCCGCTCGAAAATCCAAGGCGCATCACCACCAGAAACTGCAGGAATACCGGCAAAGCCAATGGCGTCGCCAAGAACTGCAGCCGTCGGGCGCACAACTGCCCTTAAGGTAAACGTAGATTCGACACCATTTTCATCGGTGAGGATGATCGGAATCGAGAACAGTCCAGCATCTGAAAACGCACCCGAAATTTCATTCTCGATCGGATCAAATGTCACACCATCTGGAAGATCTCCTACAGCAATAGTAGAAGCTCTCGCTGCCTCAATGAAGTAACTAAACGCGGTGCCCTGATCGACAGTGATACCTGTAGCGCTTATTAGCACCGGACTATCCCCTACTGGCGCATCAGGATCAATAACACCACTAAGATTAAGTTCAGCACTCACCAAGTTGGCGGGATTTCCTGATATCCGATCGGTAATTCGGACAGTCCAAATCCCATCGGATCCCTCACCCCAGTTGCGCACAGTCGTGAAAGTATAGTTAAAAATGCCCTGCTCCGTATTGTCAGCATCGACGGTTTGCAACAAACTCTGAGTGCCATTGGGAGAAACCAGAATGATCTCCAATTCTGTCCGGCGCTCAGCCACGACGAACAAGGTAAGCTCAGCGTGCTCCACCTTCAAATTCGGCAATGTTGCACCACTTTCATCAACCCCCTGAGACATATCGAGACTCACTATAAGAGATCCACCTTCATTATCAGGAATAAAGCCGCTCTCACTATTCGGATCGTTAGGGTTGGTTGTAAGGTTACGCAGGACGCTCTTCTCTTGAACTGGACCGAGACGAACTAAATCACTGGACGACGCTAATGCGACCGCCCCAGCAGCATCTACGAGACCCGCGCCAAATTTATGGTTAAAGCTCAACCCAGCAGCGTTAGTAATCCAGTCGCTATCACCGGGATCCACCTCCACTGCGGATCGGATTAAGACATCTTGAACTTCCCTCCAATTCAAAGTGGGCTCTGCCTCTAGCATGAGAGCAATGACACCCGAAACAATTGGACACGAAGCAGAGGTTCCTCCGAAACTCGGTGTATACAGAGACGTCCGGAAAGGCTGATCGTCTTCATCCAAATCAACACCGAACTCTGAAGTCACAATCCCACTGGAACCGCCATTCGAAGGGGCGGTTACCACCAGACAAGCCCCCTCCTCCGAGAAAAATGATTTTTCACCAGAATCTGCGAGAGCACCAACCGCAATCGTGTATTTAGAGCTTTGTAGAGAGGCGTAATCTGCTCGCTCGAAGCCCTCGCCACTATTTCCCGCTGAGAAGACATAGATTGCACCATTTCCTCCACGCCCAGTTTCAACCCCATTCTCCAAGGCATCGATCATCAATCTACTCCCATAAGACAGATTCGAAGGTTCAGTGACGTACCCCCAACTGTTGTTGTAAATATCAATCTGGTCCAGTGAAAATCCAAGGGCCGCAGTCACATCAACATCATCGAGAACAAGAGCTTCTTCGAAGGTCGCGGGAAGAAAACGGATACCTGAAAGGGTCGACCCTGGAGCCACTCCAGAAATACCTAGGCCATTGTCAAGTTCTGCAGCAATCAGTCCAGCGACTGCCGTTCCATGATTTGCGTTGACGTCAAGAGTGGCGGGGTCGCCATTACCTCCATCAGGAAATAGATTTAAATGAGGGCCAGTAGCGTTTGTTTCTAGGTCCTCATGATCAATGGCAACCCCATCATCCACAACCGCCACTGTCACACCAGAGCCTGTTACGGAGTTCGGGACATTCTCAAAATTAATATCGATTCCAGCCTGGGCTCCGTCGAGTCCCTCATTGTTGAGATACCACTGATAAACCCCTAAGAAGCCGGGTATGTTGTCAGTGATAGGGCTTGGCGCATAAAGGGGATCTGTAGGAATAATTTGCTTCTCAAAAGTCCTAGCAAAGATTGGCTCAGCCGCGACGATCTGAGGATCATTCTGAACATTCGTCAGCTGACTCAGCGCCCGAGCGGCAGACTCTTCCTCGCAAATCGCAAGGTTTGATCCCTTACGGACCAACTTGATCGATTTTATCCCACAGCGAGCTTGGATTGCTTTGAGATCGGCACCATCTTTTAGCACAAGTAAATAGCGATTGCGAAGAACACGACGCATTTTGGGCTTGCCCTCTTGACCGGCAGGATAAAAGACGAGGTACTTTTGCGAATTTGCTTTCGAGGTCTGAGCGATAATTGATGCCGGAGAAGTGGCAGGGACAAACTCAACACGAAGTGTGCCTTCTTCAGTAAGATGACAGATCTCGTGGGTACAAAGGGTGTGTCGAGAAACAACCCCGTTCTCAATAAATGTATGAGTTCCGGGAAGCTCAGAACCAGACCCCACCATATCGGAGGCCATTTGCGCAAAGCTTGAAGTCGCAACCGCTAGGAGCGAAACTAGGGTGAGAGATGATTTTTTCATTGCCATTTTAAAGGTAGGTGAGGGATTTTACAGTGTAATTGATAAATTAAAGAAAATTATAAGAGGAATAATTGTATTTAGGGAAGAGTAACACGAACCCGAAGGAAACAAGGAAACCCTTCAATCGAAGATGTAGATTTCTCGATAACTCTAATTTCATTCTCATTGTCTGCTGCTAGGAAGAAGTTGGGATGGTCCCTATCAATGACAGTCCAATTCTCAAGGTCAGGCGAGAACTCAATATTGTAAATCAAACGAGAACCGACTGAAGGACGCTTAGTAACAATCAACTCGCACAACCCATTGATTTCATTAATTGTCGGAGTCGGGTTGGGTACTGAAGCCGGATCTGTCGGGTCTGTCTGGAGAGCAAATTCTTCCAAATTGGTAAACCCATCGTCATCATAGTCAAAATCAGGGGCAATCTCAGCATCAGTGGCATTATTAGGGAAATTAGCTCCATTAACGTCACCCACAAAACCTTCATAACTGTCGATCAAGTCAACATCCCAAGTGAAATATCGGACCGAAGAATCTACCGTATTGCCAATCGAAAGATTACGACGGAATATCAGCTGCACATAAATACTGTCTCCAGGACCAAAGAATGTCGGCCCTAGTTCATACCCGCTTGAAATGGGCAAACCATTTCCCGAGATCAACTGAGGAAACGCCTGCTGCCCTGGAGGAAAAGGAGGGAAAACAATCGCATCAGTTTCGCGATCCCGAACTGCAAAAAGGAGGCTATCACTTGCTAGGAAAGTGATCCCATTGAACCCCTCCCATGAGAAGTCTGAAACAATGCGAGGATCAAACTCCATTGCCCCGTCCCTCCAGCGATCATCATTGGTTGTGCGAAAATCATTTCCAACATTAATCCCACCTGACACCACACTGCTGCCCCCAGGCCCAGGGAAAGCTTCGACCATCGGTCTGTGACCATGATTAAAAGGGAAATCAGACGGATTCGCTGGACTCGATCCTAAACGAGGGAAAGTGAACAAATAGCTTCCGGGAACGATCTCGTCGCGATGCTTCTCTAATTCAAGAGCGCTGTAGGTGCGGGACGTATTATAACCCGATAATTCATAAGCAATTCCGTTTCGTGGATCATTCACTTGATCATAAAAAATGACCCGACTTGTGTCATTCCAAGTAAAGCTGTCCAATTGACCTCTGAGGGCCCAAGAACTTGAAGAAGCAAGGGAAATTAGGGAAGGCCGAAATGGCTCGACGTGAATTGCCGGAATTGGACGCGACACTGAAGCATAAAGTCCAGTATCGCGAACGCCATCGCCGTCGAAATCAAAGGCTGGATAAGAAAGCAAACCCGTGGTTCCACTTGGACAACCGACGATTGGGCCAATAAACGTTGCAAAGAAACCCGATGCGAAAATCGCTCCAGTGTTTGGATCAACTGCAGCACAGGGAAGAAACGACACTGAGCCGTCATTCAAACTAAGATTCAGACTACCCCCTTGGTATTCAGACTCCTCAGGCCCCACCATCTTAAACATCTTCATGTCAGAGAATGATAAAATAGCCTGACCATGAGCCAAGGCGGCGGAAAGAGTGAAGGCGCCTAGAAGGGCTGAGGTCGAGCGTGCGATATTCATTTTGAAAGTTTGGGTCTAGGTATGCTCAAAGTAATTACATGGTAATTTCAGCCAAATCAAATGGAAATTCGATTTTAGCCAATTTTGTAACCGATTTGAGGGTGTTTTTCTACGTTTTGGGAGACTAGCGGTTTGATGTCAGAAGCGACAAGCGCAAAATCAGCGCATGCCCTGCAAGAGGAGCTCGGTATTCGTTTTTGTCCGCGCAAGGTTGCGTAAAAGAGTCTCAATTGCGTCCCCAATTGGCAAACTTGCCAAATGACGGCGGATTTCCTGAACCCTCGGTAATTCGTCAGGATGATAGAGACGATCGTCATTGCGAGTGCCACTTTCAGGGATGTGAATGGCGGGATAGACTCTTTGCTCAGCCAATTCGCGGTCAAGGCGCACTTCCATGTTCCCAGTACCTTTTAACTCCTCAAAGATCACATCATCCATGCGGCTTTCAGTCTCGACGAGACAGGTTGCTAAAATTGTCAAGCTTCCTCCCTCTTCGACATTCCGGGCCGCTCCAAAAAACTTTCGCGTCTCAGTAATCGCCTTAGGACTGATTCCACCGGAACCAATCGGACCTCCCCTCGACGCGTTATTGTAACCTCGCGCGAGTCGAGTCAAACTATCGAGCAAAATCACGACATCCTTCCCCTGCTCGACCAAACGTCTCGAGCGCTCCAAAACGAGATTTGCAACTTCCGCATGCCTTTTTGACGGTTCATCAAAAGTAGACGCAAAGACATTTTGCCCCACCATTTCTTCAAAATCAGTCACCTCTTCCGGGCGCTCATCGAGTAGCAAAATCACCAGTTCGGCTTGGGGAGAATTCATCTGAATCGCCTTCGCAATCTGCTTGAGAAGAATCGTCTTACCTCCCCGCGGCGGCGCGACAATCAAACCTCTTTGTCCCTTTCCAAGAGGGGCCACTAAATCGACCACCCGCGTTGCCAAGCCTGCCCCATCATCATCTCCTTCTAGAACAAAACGCTCTTCTGGAAACAAAGAGGTGAGCGCATCAAAATGAGTGAGCGCTTTGTAGTCGTCGACAGGAATTCCCTCGATCTCAATCACTTGAGCAACCGATAAATATTTATCCCGGTGACGTGGTTCTCTCACCGCCACCTTGATTCGCTGACCCTCTCGCAGGTCAAATTCTTTGATCAGATCCAAAGGGACATGCAAGTCATCTGGAGAGCTGCGGAAGCTTCGCGTTTCATCACGGAGCATTCCAAAATTCCCTCCGGAATAAGCTAACACCCCCTCCCCCGTGACCCGAGTTCCATGAGTCGCGTAACAAGAAACCACCGTGAAAATCAATTGCGCGCGCGTGACTTGATTCGGAATGCGGACCGGCAATCGCTCCACTTCATCGTAGAGATCACTCAAGGACTCATTGCGAAACTCATTTAAATCAAGCTCATCTGGAACCTCTGGCGGAGGTGGCGGCGGCTTCTCCTCTTTGACAGGTTTCCGTTTCTCTTCCTTTTTAAGCGACTCCTCCCCCTCAATCACGGTATGAATTTCCAATGCCTCCTCCTTTTTAGGCTCCTCCGTTTTGAGTTTCTCTTTCTCGATCGCGACCTTTTTAGCCGCCACTTTTTTGCGCGCTTCTTTTGCAACGAGGGCAGCTTTTGCCGCCGCTTCCTGAGCAATCTTAGCTGCCTCCATCGCCGCTTCCGCAGCCTTCGCCGCTGCGATTGCTTCATCCTCAGCCTCGGAAGGTGACTCCTCGACATCTAAAGCAAGTTCGGGGCTTATCGCCTCCTCATCCACCTTCTTTTTAGCCGCATTTTTTGAAGCCTTCTTCGCTGCTTTTTTAGCTGCCTTCTTTGCCGCTTTTTTGGCCACTTTCTTCGTCGCCTTTTTGGCGACCGGCTTGGTGGAAGATTCTTCGGCGTCTACCGGAACTTCGCTGGGCTCTTGCTCGTCTGTCATGAAATCTATAAATCTTGGAGGAAACGGGAAAGTTGGCGTTCCAAAATAGCCAGACTCCCCTCGTTCCAAAAAACGACATCTCCGCGAGCGATCTTCTCCATCATGGGAAGCTGCGCGTTGAGGATCGATGTGATCATCTTGTCTTCGAAGTGACTCCTTGCCTTAAGGCGATCTCGTTGCGTGGCTTCAGAAGTTGCCACCACCAGATTGAGTTCCTGATCAAAGTCAAACCCGCTCTCAAAAAGAAGCGGAACATCAGCGACAAATATCGCCGTCGAGCTGTTTCTAGAAGATTTCTCCCGTTTCTCAAGACATTCCTTTCTTACTTTTGGGTGCAAAAGCTCCTCTAGAATCCTCCTCTTTTCCTCATTTCCAAAAACCAAGGCTCTCAACTTCCCCCGATCTAGTCCGCCAGCTTCACCGATCACCCCTTCACCCAGAGCCTCTGAAATTTCTAACAAGACCTTCTCCTGCTTTAGAAGTCCCTGCACCGATTCATCACAGTCGAAAAATGCCATCGACGGCATCAGTCGACGAAAGATCTCGCCGGCCGTCGACTTCCCTGTCGCGATTCCTCCCGTGAGCGCAAAGACCTTCATCTGAGAGCCATCCTATCTTTCGTTTTCCAAATGTCTCCACACAAAAAAGCGGGACCTGCATCGCAGATCCCGCTTGAAATGATTTGTGAGAGCTTAGAGGCCCGTTGGGAGCACCCCAATACCTTCGACAGGACCGCCAATCTCTGGTGCGGGTGGAATTCCATTTGGCTCATCTCCTCCATTCACACGACGACCAGTGGCATCGATAATCTCAGCAGTCACGAAGATGATGAGGTTACTCTTGATGTGGTTCTGGGCCTTCGTCTGGAAGAGACGTCCCACGAAGGGAAGATCTCCAAGAATGGGCACTTTGTCTTCTACGCTTTGGACATCCTCACGCATGAGACCACCAACCGCTACGGTGTAGCCGTCATAGATGTTCAAGCCGGTCTTAACGGTGCGAACTGAGAAGACAGGCATCTCGATGCGGTTCTCAGTAATAACAACCTGAACTGGGTTACCAAGAGCGTCAGATGCTGGCGAAGTAATTGGGCTACCGTAGTTAATGAATCCCTCAAACTCGACGATGGTCGGAGTGAAACGGAGATCAATAATACTATCGTTACCATCGATCTGGGCTTCCACCTCAAGGGTGACACCGGTGTTCTTGGTATCAAAAGCAGACGGAGTTGCTGGAGTTACGGGGAAGCCGCTGCCACCGCCGCCACCACCAAGACCACCAATCGTGCCGGTTGATCCAACCTGGTTGGGAAGCTCGGGTGGTTCATACTCAGTTGGGTAGATAAACTCGCGGATAATCTCGATCGTGGCATTCTGTCCCGGGAGAGCAACAATGCTTGGAGCAGTCATAATATCTGCACCCTTCTTCTGAGAAAGACCACGCATGATCATTTGCACCTGACCGCTGCTGAAGAGACCTGTCATTGACAAGATTCCTGGAGCAACACTATTGGCCTGAGCAGTCCGTTGAGGATTGTTTAAAATCGCGTCAATGCTGTTGCGGCTCACCGCAGCGGCACCGCTTCGGTTTCCGGCAGTAACGATGTTTGAGACATTCTGGGAAGTCGCAGAAGGAATTCCAGGAATCTGGAATCGATCAACCGTTCCGATAAAGTCAGCGTTGGTGCGGGCTGTTCCACTTCCAACAGTTCCACCTCCGAGGAAGTAGTTACTTCCAACTCCGAATGGTGTTGCGATCCAATCAAAACCAAGCTCTTCGCCATTCTCTTGCGAGACTTCGACAAACTTCGTGGTGACTCGGATCTGACGAGGAGTCGCATTCGCCGCAGCTTTTACGATTCCATCGATCAACTCGAGGTTGGTTGGCGTGTTACGCACGATCAGAGTAGAAGAACTCTTGAGGAAACTTGCGGAAGAATTTGGAGGGAAAGAAACTCCATTCTTCTTCAAGAGAACATCAATTGGTTCACGGGGCTTAATGCCGCCGCCACCACCTGTGGCTCCTGCTGCAAAGGGGTCATCTTCCACAGCACCACCGCCCCCGTCGCTACCACTTGTGGTGATGAAGCTTTCGAAGGTTGGTGGAACGGTCCAACGACGCTGCACGATGTCGGCGTCTGCTCCATCTCCAACGGGGAGAAGAGTGACTGCGAACTCGTCGACTTTATAACGAAGCTTAGCGGCATCACAAATGTACTGAAGCGCGACGCGAAGAGGGACATTCTTGAGGTCCAACTTTTTGATCAAAGTGGCATTAGGATCAGCGGCAGAACCGAAACCGTCAGCTTCAGCACCAAGAGCGTCGGCTTCAGCGGCTGCGCCACCTTCGTCAACAACCTCAGGGGTGCGAACGACAAAGTTAATTCCCTTTGCGGTTTCATCGAGAGTGGTGTTGTCCAACTCGATCGAACGGAGTCTCAAGAACTCAACCGCTTCTTCCACGGTGCTGTTGTTCAGCTTGAGTTCTGGGAGAATGATCTGATTGAGCTTAGCGGTAATGGTGCGTTCTCCGATTCCTTCAGTCAAAGTTGGGCCTGCGGAAATTGGTCCATCGCCAAGAGGTGGCACGGCAAGTTCCCAAGCACGGTCCACTTGCATGAGCATCTTCGCACGGGTCTGATCATAAGCGGCACGGTAGTAGTCCGACTTAATGGCCGAACAACGCTCCATCCAACGGCGAGCAGCCTTGTTGTATGGGTCAATGCGAATGACGTTCTTAAATTCTTCCTCAGCTTTGTCGTAAAGACCGAGATCGTAGAAACCTTCACCCTTGTAGAGAAGACGGCGAACCTTATCGACGTTCTTCGTGTGGTCATAGGTCAGGGAAGGATTGGTGCGAATTGGATCATCGAGATAAGCCAATCCCTTCTTGGCAATCATACTGCCGGGATCGTTCTTCTCGACCTCATTCAAGAGCTCGCGAGCTTCCTCATACTTACCAGTGCGACGGTAGCGCTGAGTCAGAGCAACGGAACCGTCAGAAAGGTGGTCGTTGAGAACCTTGCGGCGGGCCGTTGTCGATGTCCCGTATGGGAGAAGGCTGAGGGCCTCCTTATAATTCTGCACTGCAGCTTCATAATTCCCTTCAGCGTAAGCTTTGCGGCCCTCCATGAGGAGTTCGTCTGAGCGAACCATATCCGCCTGACGGCGAATCGCCTCCTGCGAAGCGAGGGATTGTCCATAACCCGTTTCGATGGAAACCGGCGCAATGACGAGTGCCGCGAGGGCAAACATGGTGCGCTGATTTAGGTGTGTGTGTCTCTTCTGCATGATCTGTTTGATTTATCGTTAATTTATGGGGGGGTTGGAAAGCCTTTTCTTCAAAAGCTGGCATTTTCCATGCTTCTTTCCGCGCCCGAAGTTTATTTTTCTATTGAGCGGGTGCTTGTGGCACCGGAATTTCACGAGTCTTGGTCTTATCGTCTCCAATTTGGACGACCACAGAGACCGGCTTACGATCTTCGCCAAGCTTGACCTCGACGAGGGTGTATCCAGCCTCTTCTCCACCATTAGGGAGAGAAAATTGACCATTCTCTTCGACTTTGAACTTTTTATCGGCTTCGCCAATCGCGTTCAGACTAAAAGTGACGGTGTGGTCGAATTGCCCTTCTCGTGCGTAGAATCCTTTTTTGAGGTTAAACGGAAGCTCATAGGTCTGACCCTTCTTATTTGGACGCCGATCTTCGACGATCGCCCAATTACGAGGACGCCGGCCAGTGGGACCATCCTCTTCCCTAGCTACCACGTCTTTCAAAATATAACGACCTTTGCCAGGTTCATCTTTAAAGAAAGAACCGCCTTTTTGGACCGAATCCGATCCAGCGATACGGTTCTCTTTAAGTCGCCCCCCAGAGGGGATGAATTTGTAATCAAATTGAAAGCGATCCTTCGCACCAAGAACACTCTTGAAGAGAAGAAGCCATTTATCGCTTTCGACGGTCACCACTTCCAATTTAGAGATGAGGGCACCATGGCTCTTCCCATCGTTTGGATCGGTCTTCGCTTCAAATTCTTCGAGGTTGGTGAAGCCATCTCCATCCTGATCCTTATGTGGAGAATCGGAAAATGAGGGGTCGATGCGGTGATCAACCCACCACTGATTATCAATCGGTGGATGCACTGGCTCAGGCATCGTCAGGAGGTCCAAGGGCTCTTGGGTATTCTCGCCGCGGGTGTAGAGATCCACACTGGTGAAGAGATCAACCGGGCGCTCTGTCGGAGTGTCACGACGCTTGATCGGGGTCACTTCCGTTACGGATTTACTCACGTATTCCGCAATGTCACCGCCTGCAACTTTGGTGTCATTCTTCGGAGTCGGGTTGTTAGCATTGAACTCGTCGTTCACTGCTTGATTCGCACTAAAGCCAAGGTAGCCGAGGCCCACTAAAACGAGGGCACCGCCACCGAGGGCTGCGATATGGTAGTTTTCTTTAATCCAGGACATTTTTTCGTAGGTGTTGTTATTTGAGTTCTGGGAATTTCTTCTCGTCAATAAAGAGGAGAAGATCGGCACGGAGATAGAGAACGAGTTCATCGCCACCAGAGACCTTATTCAAGATCTGCTCGGACACGATTTCTTCAGGAGCGGCTTCTTCGCCTTCGATTTCGAAGCCACCTCCAAAATCGTCTTTGGGCTTATCCGCCTTAGAAGTAGCGGCTTTGCCTGAAGATGGAATAGGCGAGGGATTCAAGACGCGAACGAGGCGTGTCTCGAAGAAATATTCGTCAGAATTGGCAATCTGAGAGAGGAACTTCCGAACTTCTTCTTCAGGTGCTTTGACCACCAACTCGAAAGGCATGCGATGAGCTACCGGAGGGAGTTCTTCGAAAGAAAAAGTCTTCCTTCCCTTCCCTTTGCCCTTCGATGACTTTTTCTTCTTAAAATTCGACTTTGAAGATTTCTTCCCCTTCTTCGCTCCAACCGCATTTGGCCACTCTTCCCCTTTTTCAGCAGGAAGCTCAACTCGAACGAGGTTCTGAACTTTGCTGATGCCAGCCGAAGCGATGTTCTCGAAGAGATATTCCATCGCTCCCAATTGGTAGGTAAGAACGCCGGTTGAACCCTCCTTAGGAGGACCACCGGTGTAGTCTTCGAATCCAAGATTAAAGGACTTTGGAAGAGAACCCTCTCCAGGAAAGAGTTCTTTAACCTTGGCGACGGTTGAACTGAGATTCTCTGAGAAAATCGCACCAGAGACCTCGTTGATTGCCTCAGGACGGAACGCGAGAATCTTCTCGCGAGCCTCATTTTGCTTAGCCAAGACCGCGATGAGATTCGCCTCTTTCTCCTTCGCACTCTCGATGGTGGGATAAGGATTGAGGGTCTTCATCTTCTCGAGCTTCGATTGCTTGCTGGAAATCTCGGCTTGAACCTCCTCCAGACTCGAACCGAATTTGGTTCCAAGGAAGATAATCAAGGCGGCGAGCAACAAGGTGATGCAGAGGAGTCCTCCAAGGAACTTGTTTTCTTTAAACCAAGTCATAATGATAATTGTAAATGTAGGTGTGTGCTAGTTGAGTTTGATCGGCGTGGCCAATGGAATGACGAGCTCGAAGGGAGCGGCGTAATCACCAGTTTCTTCGTTCGGAGCGGCCATGTTCAATTTAATGATCTGACTGTCAGGAATGTCTTTTTCGTTCCACTTGAAGGTGAGAACTTCCGAGGTTTTGAGACGCTTGAGGATTTCGAGAACCTCGATGTTCTTGTTGAGGTGGTATCCCTTAATCGAAACCGAATCGACCATCTCCTTTTCTTCCTGAAGAGAAGAACTGCCGTAATTTGCGGTCGCAAAACTCGCATCGATCACGGGATCAGAGCTGGCATCACCTTCGAGGGTGTAGTTCGTTCTGAACTCGAGGTCGGAAACCCAGACGTTTTCGCTCACGAAGTGCTTGGAAATGTCATTCCAAACATCGATCACGGAAACTCGTCCCTTTTCAGCCGCCGCATAAGACTTAACGAGTTGGAGACTCTCTTTCTCAGCCTTCAATAACTTTTCAATTTTACGAGCAGGCTGCTCGAGGTTGATTTCGTCTTTTTCAAGGTCTGCCAAAAACGCTTTTCCGTCGCCAACAGACTTGGCCTTGAAGCCAGCCCAAGCAGCGAGTCCGGCAAGGAAGAGAGTGGAAGCGAGAATCAGCGCGGGCTTGCGTCGCGTAATGTCACGCTGCGCTTGCACCGCGTCAGGAACGAGATCGATCCCGACGACTGATTTATCAGCAGCCCGGAGACCCAAACCAACAAGCTCACCGAGCATGTGAGCTTCGCCTCCGAGAGTGTCAACATCCACGCCCTTGCCAACCGAGATACGCTGGAGGGGATTGAAGGTTTCAACCGGAAGACTGAGCTTTTCTTCGAGGAATTCACGAAGGTAAGGAAGATTCGCTGAACCACCTGCAAGAAGCACTTTGGTCGGAGCGTTACCACCTTGTTGACTGCGGAAGAGAGTATTGGTTCGCTGGATTTCAGCCGTCAGGCGAGTGAGAGCATTTCGAATGACCGTGCCGAGAGCGGCGGTGGCTTCGTCAAGCTGCCCCGCATGTCCGCCACCGAGGGTGACAAGACCGTTTGTGAGTTTACTATTCTCAGCTTCGGCAAAGGAGACATTGTAGTCCTTCGCAATCGCACTGGTAAGGTTAGATCCACCAATTGAGACCGAACGGGTAAAGAACTTACCACCTTCGGCATAAATGAGGTTCGAAGTCTTCGCTCCGATATCGAGAAGGAGAACACTTTCCTCCAAACCTTGATAGTTGTAGCGGAAGGCATTGTAGAGAGCGATCGGCGCACAATCAACAAGGCGTGTTCCAAGCCCGGTCTCCGCAACCACGGAGTTCAAATCATTGAGGGAATCAGACTTAATCGCAACGATCACCACTTCGGTTTCGATGCCACCAGTCTCCAATTTTTCCCAGTCCCAGACGACCTCATCGATCGGGAAAGGAACATTTTGCTGAGCCTCGAACTTAACGAGCTCATCCATGTTCTCAGACTCCAGAGGCGGGAGCTTAACAAAACGGACAAAGACCGACTGCCCCGAGAGGGCGTAGGCGGCCTTTTGGTTCCCGACCTTCAGGCCTTTGGCGAGCTCTTTGATCGCGAGTTGAACCTGTGGAATCCGAGCTGCTTCCGTTGCTGGATCAGCAAGGATGCTCGTTGCCCCATAGTTTTTAAGAACCAAGCCTTTCTTGGTCGGAGCGAAAACGCCCATGGAAATCCGTTGGGATCCGATATTGAGTGCGATAATCGACTGTTGGTCAGCCATGATAATGTATGTGTGGTGCTAGTGTGTGAGGTGTGTCTAACTAGGGGAGAAAATCAGTTGTCATTCTTTGGTTTGACTTCGGCGTAGCGGTCATACCAGAGGGGAGCAAAAGGAGTCTGTGTTTTATCAAGAAGCGGGAATTTTGAAGTGATTTCCACGCCCTTGAGGGAATCACGCCACCAACCTTTTTTGGCTCCGTGATTGAAGAAGCCGACCATCGCACCGTTCAGCTCAATTTCTCCACCGATGGCTTCAAGATCACTCTTGCCAGCTCGGTCTTTTCCGGTGATCCGCTTCAAGGTGTTTGGCGAGAGATAGATTGAAACATAAACCTCTTCGTCAGTCGGAAAGTTGACGTAAGTCACCGTTTTCTTAATCCAGTAATTCTTACGATCCTGGCCTTTCACCACGACGTTCCAGTTCACCTTGATTTCGTCGAGATATTTGTCCTTCGGCTCCTCTTTTAGCTTCTGAACCTTGAGCTTCACCTCAACCTCCAACCAATCCTTGGGCTTGAAGCTCTTTCCGTTGCCATCATTAATGTTTGGCGACTGCAAGCTATCGAACTGCGGATCGCTCACGTCAAAGCGAGCCTCGTCAGACAATTTCAACTGTCCAAAAGCCGCTGAAGAGAGCGCGACACAACACGTAACAGGCAGGAAAGTTTTGCAGATTCTCAAAATATTCATAATTTGTTGAAAGGTTTTGAGCAAACTAGGAAATACAGATAGGGGACGGCTAGCAAAAAACAGGAAATCTCTTGCTTTTTTTAGCGGTTGACAGGGGTCTCCGATTCTGAGCGAAGCTTTTTGACAAAGTGAATCAGCCCACCCCAAGCTCTTGCCCATGAGGCAGCCCAACCAAGTCATCGACTCCATCCAGCAAAAAACACCGCTCGTGGTCGGTGCCATCGCTGACTCCGAGACTCTCTCGCAAATCCCATCAGCATCTGAATGCGATATTCTTGAATTAAGACTCGATTCTTTGGGCTTCGGATCAGAGGTCGTCGATTTCGCAAAAAACTCCCACCTCCCCCTGCTCATCACCGCTCGGGGGCCCATCGAGGGTGGGCAGTCCGACTGGACCATCGAAGATCGAACCACCGCCTATCAAGCCCTCATGCCCCATGCTTCACTGATTGATATCGAGTTACGAGACCTCCCCTCACTAACTCATGTCGTCACCGAGGCTCGAAAGTCCGAAATCATCGTCGTCGGCTCCTTCCACGACTTCGAAAAGACCCCATCGCTCGATTTTCTCAGTTCAAAATTCAATCAGGATCTGGTCGATATCCATAAATTCGCCCTCATGGCAAATTCCCTTAATGATATAAAATCTCATTGCTCTTTGATCGAATCCCTCCCCCATCAAAAACTTTCCATCATGGGCATGGGCCCCCTTGGAGCCGCCGCTCGTCCCCTGATGGCTAAAGCCGGCTCCCTCCTCAACTACGGCTACCTTGGAGACACCCCCACCGCTCCTGACCAATGGTCCGCCAAGCTCCTCAAGGAAGCCATTTCCGTCTAAGGCACAATCTTCACCGGAGCCGGGGGAAGCGCCGCTAGGAAGGTCTTTCCGTATCGCTTCGTCACCACCCGATTGTCCAAAATCACCACCATCCCCTCGTCTTTCTTCGTCCGGATCAGACGACCAACCCCTTGCCGTAACTTGATCACGGCCTCCGGCACCGAATACTGCATAAAAGGATTCCCTCCCTCAGCCTCAATCTCCTCCAACCTTGCTGCCGTCAAAGGATGATCCGGCACCGCAAAGGGAATCCGCGTAATAATGACATTGCTCAATGCCTCCCCAGGCACATCCACCCCAGCCCAAAAACTCTCTGTCCCAAAGAGCACGCTGTTCACATCTCGTCGAAATTCTTCGACCATTTTCTGACGCGGCATTCCCATCCCCTGCGCAAGTAACTGAAACCCTTGCTCGTGAAAAAAGTCCTCCATCGTCTCTGCCACCGACCTCAAAAGCCGATGACTCGTAAACAGAACGAAAGCTTTCCCTTCCGTCTTAATTAGGACCCGCTCAATCCAGTGAATGAGCATCTTTTCATAGTCGTCATCTCGAGGATCCGGCATCGACTTCATGACATAGATCGCCATCTGCTTTTGATAGTCAAAGGGACTCCCAATTTTCACCGCTGGCACATGCTGCGCCCCTACCCTTTCTCGAAAATAACTCAATTGATCATCGCCCGTCCCCAGAGTCGCGCTCGTCGTGATACAGGTCTTATCCGGCCCGAACAAAATCGGCCGCAAGCGATCCGCCACCTTAATAGGCGCCGCCATCAACACAAACTGCGTCCCCTCATACCCCGACTTCTCCACCCAATAAACACTCCCTCCATCTTCCTGATCCAAAAACAACTTCAGCCCCCCATGCATCTCGCGTAAACGACGCGCCCCCTCCATCAACTCGCTCTTTCGCGTGTCATCTTCCTCTTCCTCGGCCACTTCTTCAATCGCCGACCAGCACTCCCGCAAAGGCCCCGCCAAGGTATTTTCGACCAAATCAGGATTCCGCACCCGACACTCCCTCCCCCATTCCCCAAAAGTCACCGCCTCCCCGATGTTCCCAAAAAAATCATCCGCCTCCTCCAGCACCTTTTGCGCACAAGCCATCGCCTCCTCCGCCTTGGCATATTTCAAAAGCCCCTTGCCCGTCTTCGGGTGATACAGCCGCTGCAGATCAAATCGCAAACCCGCCTGACTCAACCTCAGCCCCAACGACTTCGCCGCCACCGCTTCCAGCGTGTGAGCCTCATCAAAGATCACAAAATCATTGGGCACCAAAAATCCACTCGGCTCATTTTCATTCACCTCCTCATCCGGATTTAAGAGCGAGAAAAACAAACTATGATTCACCACCAAAACCCGCGCACTTTGCGCCAACTTCCGCGCCTCCTGGAAAAAGCAATTCCCTCTCGGCCCGCAAGTCCGCTGCGTGCAAATATGCGACTCACTACACACCTGCAGCCACACCTTCATCGACGGCTCAAAGTCCAAACCACTCTTCGTCCCATCCTTCGTCCCCTCCGCCCATTTCCAAATCTCCATCAGCTCCTCCTGCTCGCTCGAGGTAAAAAGATCCCCTCCGTTATCCATTGCCCGACGCAATCTCAGTGGGCACAAGTAGTTCCCCCTCCCCTTCAACAAAGCCGCCTCAAAAGGCTCCGCCAACAACTTCCGCACAATCGGCAAATCCTTCCCAATCAACTGCTCCTGCAAATTGATGGTATGCGTCGAAATCACCGCCTTCTTCCCCTCGCGAATCGCATACTCTACCGCCGGAATCAAATAGGCCAAAGACTTCCCCACTCCCGTTCCCGCCTCTACCACCAGCGACCGCTCGCCCTCCAAAGCATCCGCCACCTCGCCCGCCATCTGCTGCTGCTCGGCCCGATACTCAAAGTCCGGAGACTTGGACAACATTCCCGTCTCCGAAAACACCATCCGCATCTCGTCCCCAAAAGAATTACCACCACCGAGCGAAATCACTCCCTCATCTACCTCCTCCCCTCTCGAAAGCCCACTCTAATATGGAGAGCGGGCTTCCAGCCCGCTTACCCCCAACCAAGTCCCCCCAACCAAGTCCCCCCAACCAAGTCCCTCCCCAACCAAGTCCCTCCCCAACCAAGTCTCCCAACCACGCCCCCCAACCACG
>CALGJQ010000018.1 GCA_937928545.1 uncultured Verrucomicrobiales bacterium | reverse complement strand
CCGGTTAAGACCGGGCTCTCGGTAGAATACGAATAGAAGCGTTTCTGAGAATTTTGGTGTTCAGCCACACCAACTAGACATTCTCGCTCCGCTCTACTTCGTATTCTACTAGGGCTGTCAAGCCCCCTTCTTTTCCCTCTGAAAATTTCGATCTATCAAAATGACTTCTCTGATAGAATTTCAATCTAACGTCTAAAGTCCAGTCACGCACTGCCGAGAGCGCACTCTGAATTCAGGATTTGGGTTAGAACGTTCATGGTGAATTCTACTCGTGCCGGGCAGTGCGTTGATCTGCGACGGCTTGTTCTGCTTGTATTTTCTCTAGTCGTCATCGGCATCAAAGCACCACTCTACCAAATACCCTTCAAAATCGCCAGCCATTGGATCAATGCATCCGTGAACTACATCAGAAATCCAGACCTTACCGTCCCGATCCATCCCCACGGGGTTCCCGGAATGATCCATCGAGATAATCAGCCAGTCGCTCACGCCAGGCCAATCCTGTGCGCGGAAGTGATCCGTAACAACGAAAACAGATTCGGAATCGTTGCCCATCATCTTGGATGCGCCGATACCGTAGACACTGTATGGGCCGACGATCGCCCCACCGTGCCGGTGAATGAACTCTCGGTATCCGTCAGGTAAGGTGACTCCATAGCTCTGGCTCGCCTTGTCGATCTCTTCGTAGGGGACTTCGCCAGCCCGCATCGTCGGAAACTCCTCGAAGAGTTGGTCAAGAGTCTGCCATGTGCTCGCGGTCATGTTTTCTTAGCAGAACGTCTAAATCCTGGCGATCCGCTAGAGGGAGCGCCAGTTCGACGAAGGGGTTAAAGGTTCTAAAATCATAAATCTAAACTACTCGGCGTCTAGCGGATTGCCAGCGATGACTTGTTCTCCGCTTCGTTGATTTAAGCGACATCGTATGAAAACTGAGATTCAACCCACTCAGAAAACGAACGAGCTACTAGTTCCAAGTCTTCAACAAACGGAGTTCCGAGAGGCTTCCTGACCACTGACCAAGCCTCGGGATCGGAACTCGCTGAGCGATCAAAAGCAAATGCATAGTCACCTCCATCAGAGGCAAAACATAGAAGATCCGGAAGCGAAGACCAAACGTCATACCCCTCGTTGAATGACGTGATCTCAGTTGAAGCAAGAAAACGGAGTGAATCGCCAGCCCAATCGTTAGGCCCACCTTCGGCGCCATTAGAATCCCGTAAAAACTGGCAATATCCACTCGGCAACCTGCCATCAAAATCAGCAAGAAGCGCAACCATCTGATCTTCTGATGCAGGTGGCTGAGAAACTTTAAACAATGGTGCAGCGCTCATTCTATTGGAGAACGTTTGAGGTAATCCGGCAGCTGACCGACTTGCCAGCTACGCTTTCCCTCTTCACTTTCTCTTACCCTTTAAAACTCAACTTTACAAGCGGTCAGCTGTCGGATTCACCGTCTTGTTCTCCAAGTCTCAGCACCGTTGAGCACGTTTAGAACCAGTGCCGTTGCATCCGCTTCAACAAATCTGTCGATTCAGCACGGTCACCGCACACTGCTATCACCGAATCGATCCCACACTTAGGACACATGGCCGTCTGTCCAAGTCCTGTATCATCTTTATCAACCCATTCTCCGATAATTTCCGGAGAGTAAATTTCACAGCAATGGAAACACCCACAAAGTTCACTCTCAAGAAGAGACTGTCGATGAATACTGCTCCGTTTGTGAGCTGCGATATGATCCTCGCTGTGTGAACTATCAATGGAGGCCATTTTCTGGAGAACGTATCAGAGCAGCCGCGCCCGAGCGAACGTAAAACATGGATCGAAAAATGAACTGCCAGAGCGAAAGACGTCGGTCTGTCTCATCTTGTTCGTCAAATTAGTTACGCAGTCTCCGACTAACCAGTCCGCATGAAAGCAGCGCAATAATTGTTACAGTAGATGGTTCGGGCACGGTCGTAACCACATCCTGTATTACTCCGCCAGAGAATTCGCCGGTATAAGACTCGCCCCAGATGACATCGATGGAAGAAGCTGCAGTAGGATCAAATGTTCCTGGAGGAAATGTGGCCGCGAAAGAGCCATTGACTACTTCTTCAGTCATAAGGTCTGATTCAAAGTAAACGCCAAAGTAGTCCCCGATGGCACTGTTCCCGGTGAATAAGGGATACCCTTCATTCAAAATTTGTGTTCCCGTCCAAGTGTGAGAAATCGGACTCTCAAACCAAACAGGCAACACGAATCTGGGTGTGGATAAATTTGAATTTACGAAGTAAATGAGCATCCTGCCGACTTCTGGATCTGGGCCAGAGACAGTTCCCGAAATATTAAAAGAGACAGTTGACGAATCTAGAGAAAAATCTTCGATTGTGAGAGCTGAATGTCCAACTCCTGCGAACGCCAAGAATACACTAAGAATAGCAGTTAAGAATTTTCGAGCATGTGGAATTTCCATAGAGTGACGTTTCTCAGACGAACGTATCAGAGCAGCCGCGCCCGAGCGAACGGAAAACATGGAGTCAAAAATGAACTGCTAGAGCGAAAGGCGTCGGTCTGTCTCATCTTGTTCTGCCGTTTTTATTCTGATCGCTTCCAGAAGTCGTCAGGAATGCCCGCCACTGGTTGCAATGACTCATCGAGTAACGTCGAACGCCATACACCGTTGGTAATACTGTTTAGCGTGAACTGCTTAGTATCGGGGTTCATGGAATTCAAAGTCTTAGCTACCAATCCATCCTTCCGCTCCTCAACTACCTGGAGACGAATGATCAGCTCTTCTGGATAAGAACCACCAGTGACTCGCCCGGTGGAATCGATCTGCCGAGTCTCACCTCGAATTATCCCGATAAACGAGCTCTGCAGTTTAAGCTTATCTTCCTCACTAAGGGGCATGGACTCGATCGCCTTTGTTGCAGAATCTTCGTCGAATATCCAATTACCGTGATACTCAGTTGGAAGCTCAACGGCACCACCGCTTGCACTATCGGAAGGCTTGCAGCCAATCAGGACAATCAATGGGAGCAGTAGAAAGAGATGCCTCATTTTCAAGCAGAACGTCAAAGTCCACACATCCGCTACCGGGAGCGCGGCTTCGACTCGGGGTTAGGGTTGTAGCTATCAGTAAAATTTCGACTCATGGCGGGTAGCGGATTGTCGTGCAACGCCTTGTTCTGCTTGTCAGTTGGAGAGGACAGATAAAGCGATCAAAGCCACAATGGAAAAAGTAAGGATTGTCGTAAGCGTCCAGCGATCCCTCAAGGTCGTGAGAAAAATCTTACCTGTTTCGGGATGAATGATGATAGGCACCTCTTCTCCAATCATCGGAGTGCGTAAATTAAAATCACATACTTGCTCTCGCATCTCTCCAGAGAAATTATATCCAATCACGGGATGACCTGCATCACTATCAGGCGTCCAATCCACCCGCAGCATCCTACCCTCTGAAGGCTTCCAATCACGCAAACGTTTCCTCCATCGAATCTCCGTTACCACTAGACATACTAAGAGTGGTGTAGCGAAGCAGAGAGGGACTATGTTTCCAGTGTCCATTTTTAGCAGAACGTCTAGGGTGTGCCACCGCCTACCGAGGGCGAGCATTGACGAAGGGTTTAAGTGTTAAATTTACCATGAAATTAAACTACGAAGCGGGTAGGCGGTTGGTCACCACCCGCTTGTTCTCTTTATTCAGTGATTACCACTCCGTGATCTAGAGTAACTGGCATAAGGCTACCCCAATCATCCAGAATACCTTGGAAGGTAACAGAATCGTCTTTCTTTAACTTCATTACTTCAGATTTTGATTCATCTTTTAGTCGAACTAAAACATCTGATGTGAATGTTGAAGGATTAAGTTTAACTTGAAGTTGTAAAGTTCCTAATGTTTCTCCGATTGAGGAAACCTTCCCAGTCCACTGAACTTTTTTACCTTTGTAATTTTTCCAATGCTCTTTTTTCTGCAAATCTGTAAAATCACTTTTGAGATTATAAATTTTATCAATTTCTTCCCACTTAATATCAGAAACAGGCTCTGCCCCCACTCTGGCTAATTCCGCCTTTTCTTGTTTATCCATTTCATTGGCTGTCGTTCCAATTAAGGCGACACAGCCACCGATTCCTAAAACACCTAAGCCTCCAATTATTATTGCAGCTTTCAGGCATCCATTCATTTTCTTTTTTTCTTCGCTCATGTGATTTTTAAGAGAACAGTTTTATTCTGTCAGGAAAGGGTAAGTGTATTCGCTGCTAATTTTCAAGCAGGGAAAGGGCGGTTGGGTCCAAGGCATTATAAAGGAGTGTTTTAGGGTTTTATTAGGTTTGTTTTTGCTTTCTAGGTTTCTTGAATTTTTACCAAACGGCGAATTCTGATATACGATTTTACGTATATCTAAATCAAGGACTCTTCTTTAATTTTTCATCATCCGCACTAATTTGTTCTTTTGAACATTGGTTTTATGAGTAGTTTATTTCTTTATGAGTCAGAAAGCATGTTGGAAGGCAGATTTAAAGGCGTCTCGTGATTTGAGTCGTCTGGATATTTCAACGTATGATTTTGTGCTGACTTGGTTCGAGTCATGGCGGCTGGGTCGCGATCTCCCTGCTTGCCGAGAGACTGCGAAGATTTTTTGGAATGAGGCGGTGAAGGCGAAAAGGCGTGAGGATTGGCAGTATAAAAATTGGGGTGCGGGGATTGCTTGGTTTTTGGCTTGGTTGGAGATTTGTGAACGAGATGGGCGAGTCCCTGAAAGTGTGCCTGAGCGGGTAAGAAATGCGGTGGAGTCTGCCGGGGCGCGGCGGGGCTTAGCCCGGTTAACACGCAAGAGTTATCGGAGTTGGGCGATGCGCTTTGCAGCATGGGCCGGTTCGGTGGAGCGGGTGATGAATGCGGAGTGTTGCAGTGCATGGTTAGGGGAGTTGGTGGAGAAGGGTGATTTGAGTTTTAGCACTCAGAAGCAGGCGCTGAATGCTTTGGTGTTTTTTTATAAGGATGTGTGTGGTTGGGAGGAGGTGTGCCTGAATGTGAAGATGCGGAAGAAGAGGCCGCGCATGCCGGTGGTGCTGAGTCGGGCAGAGGTGAATGAGGTTCTGGATTTGTTGGAGCCGCTGTATCGTTTACCGGCGAAGGTCCAGTATGGTTCAGGGGTGCGGTTATCGGAGTTAGTGCGTTTACGGGTGAAGGATGTGGATCTGGATCGGGGCTTGCTGACGGTGCGTGGCGGTAAGGGGGATCGGGATCGAGTCACGATGTTGCCGATGTCATTGCGTGAGGATTTGAGCCGCCAGGTGGAGAGGTCGCGGAGGTTGTGGGAGGAGGACCGGAAGAATGAGCTGCCGGGGGTGGCAATGCCGGGAGGGCTGGCTCGGAAATTTTCGAAGGCGTGCAAGGAGTTTGGGTGGCATTGGGTGTTTCCTGCGAAGGGATTATCGAAGGATCCGGTGAGTGGTGTGACACGACGGCACCACCTGCATGAGAAAGTTTATGGAGAGGCGGTGAAACGGGCCGCTAAGAAGGCTGGCTTGGTGAGGAGGGTGACAACTCATGTGTTCCGTCATTCGTTTGCGACACATCTGTTAGAGTCTGGAACTGATATCCGAACGCTGCAGGAGTTGCTGGGACATGAAGATGTGAAGACAACAGAGATCTATGCGCATGCGGCGCAGATCGGGAATAGCCGTGGGGTGAGAAGTCCCTTGGATGTGGTGGGGTGAGAGTGAGGTTAAGGGGGGGAGTAAAGAGCAATTGAATGATTGCAGAATGAACGATGGGCTTGGTTGAGGAGCTTGGATTGCGGTGAGGTTTCACGCAGAGATGCAGAGGTTTTGGGGCGGTTGAGGAGGTGGACAGTCTGGAGACGGTTCCTCCGTGGGGCTTGATTTTCTAGCGGTCCATGGGGATGGGATCAGTGGGGAGGACTTTTTTGCCCTCCCAGATGACTTCTTTTGTTTCGAAGTTGTAGGTGAGAATCCGGGAGTGGCTGCCGGGGGCGGGTTGTCGGCTGGTTTTGGGGATCCAGACTTTGTGCTCGGCGATGATTTTTTCGTAGCCGGGTTGGCCGATGAGGTTGGTCCATTCGTTGGGATCCTTTCTCATGTCGTAGAGTTCTTCGGAGCCATCGGCGTAGCGGATGTAACGCCAGTTTTCGGAACGGATGCCGTGGTTGTGATGGTTATGAGTGGTGATGGCGGGGCGTTCACGTTTAGCGTTTGCGCTTTTGAGTTGGGGGAGGAGGCTGAGGCCTTCGAGATGCGTCGGGGCCTTCGCGCCGATGAGTTGGCTGAGGGTGGGGTAGATGTCGAGGAGCTCGGCGGGTTGCTTTGAGCGGCCTTTGTTAATGCCGGGGCCGGCGAAGATGAGGGGAACGCGGGTGCCGTCATCCCAGAGGGTGTTTTTTCCGGTGATGCCTTTTTCGCCGATGTGCCAGCCGTGGTCGGACCAGAGGACCACGATGGTGTTATCGGCATAACCGTTTCGTTCGAGGGCGTTGAGGAGCTTGCCGACTTGGGCATCGACGAAGCTGGTGCAGGCGAGGTAGCTGCGCGTCAGGTTCATCCATTCATTGTGATCGACGAGCCATTGGTGGCGTGGCTCGGGGAGGGACCAGTGCATGTACCAAGAGAAGCGGGGGGTGTCGGCCCGGTCGTCCTTTTTGATGAGAGGGAGAGTGGTGTCTTTTTCGGGGTGGAGGTTGAACCACTTTTCGGTGGCGAAGCAGGGAACGTGAGGGAGGAAGAAGCCGGCGGAGAGGAAGAAGGGTCCCTCGGGTTTGTCATCGAGAACTTTAACGGCCCATTCGGCGATTTTGTAGTCACTTTTGTCTTTGTCCCGATGTGGGAAAAGGCCCCAATCTACGAGTTTCATCGTACTTGGGGTGTCGACCAATTTTTTCTTGGGGAAGGGCGCGCCGGTGGCTCCGGGTCCGAGGTGGTCGAATTCTTGATCAGTCTTTTTACGCCCGTAGTTGCCGTGGTAAATTTTTCCCGCGGAGTAGGTGGTGTAGCCGTTTGCTTTGAGGTGTTGGGGGAGGGCGACGAGGTCCTTGAATTCATCGAGCTGTCGGAACCAGGGGCCGAGGCCGTAGATGCCGGTGTTGTCAGGCCGCATGCCCATCATGAGACTGGCGCGGGAGGAATTACAAAGGGGGGATTGGCAATGGGCGTTGAGAAAGGTGGTCCCACGGGCGGCTAGCTTATCGATGTGAGGGGTTTTGGCATCAGGATGTCCGCCAAGGTGTCCGATCCAGTCATTTTGATCATCGATGGCGATGAAGAGGATGTTGGGCGGCTGCGCCGCAAATCCTAAATCCGAAATGGGAAATCCTAAAAGGAGGGAGAGGAGAATGATGCGCATGGGTCACTTTAAATAGACCTCGGCAGTGAAGTCGACTCGTGAGCTCATTTCGGCTTCGCGGATTCGGTGGTTTTGGATCACGCCGGGGCGTTTTTGTTCCCATTGATCAACCTTCTCAAGCCAATCGTCGAGGGCGTCAGTCGGTCCGGAGAGGGCGAGGATGACATCGATGTATTCTTCATTGTCTGATCGGTCGATGCTGGCGTGGCGGATCGTCAGGTCTTCGGGGAGGTCGGGGAGTTCGCAGACCGTGGTGATTTCAGAAGCGACCTTTCCGAGGCCCTTTTGCTGTTGGATGCCTTGCAGGATGAAAATCACGACCAAGGTGGCGAGGACAAGCACGAGGTAGGTGAGGATTTGGCGAAGGCGACGAACGGACATGAAGGGGAACGGCTTGCCGAAAGGATAGGGACGGATTACATCTCTTCAATGATCTATCTCGATAACCACGCGACGACGGCGGTGCATCCCGAAGTGGTGGAGGCGATATTGCCTTTTTTGACGGAGCATTTTCATAATCCTTCGAGCGGGTATCGGGCCAGTCGGGTGGTGAAGAAGGCCATCGCGGAGGCGCGGGGCGAGGTGGCGCAGTTGATCGGGGCAAAGGAGGAAGAGATTGTCTTCACGGGATGTGGAACGGAATCGAATAACATGGTGCTGAAGTCCTTGGCGCGGGTTTATGGGCGGAAGACTTCGCGCGTCATCACGGGAGAGATCGAGCACAGCGCGGTGCTGCGTCCGTGCCAGGCGATGGAGGATGTCGGTTTCGCGGTCGAGCGTTGTGGGGTGGATGCGGAAGGGCGTCTTGATTTGGCTCAGTTTCAGGAAGCCTGTGAAGGGGCGGAGACTGGTTTTGCGAGCGTGATGTGGGCTAATAATGAGACGGGTGTGATTCAGCCGATTGCGGAGGCTTGTGAGATGGCGCGGGCTAATCGGATCGCTTTTCATACTGATGCGATTCAGGCGGTGGGGAAAGTTCCTGTGAATGTGTCCGAGGTGCCGGTCGATTTCTTGAGCATCAGCGGGCACAAGTTTCATGCGCCGAAGGGAATCGGGGCGCTTTACCTCAGGGAAGGAGTGCGCTTTGAGCCGCTGATTCGTGGAGGGGGGCAAGAGGCGGGACGGAGAAGTGGGACGGAGAATGTCGCTTACATCGTGGGCCTTGGAAGGGCGGCGAAGTTAATGCGGGAGGCCTTGGAAAAAGATGCTCATGCGGGGATCGCGGCGAATCGTGATCATCTCGAGGCGAGGCTGAGTGAGGAGATCGAGGGTGTGACTTTGAATGGGAGCCGGGAGTATCGGGTGCCGACATGTGCGCATGTTTCCTTTGAAGGATGTGAGGGAGACGGCTTGATGATTCTTCTGGATGAAGCGGGCGTGCAAATTTCGACGGGAAGTGCCTGCATGACAGGGAAGCAGCAACCGAGTCATGTGCAGAAGGCGATGGGGATTTCTGATGAGCGGGCGAAGAGTAGTTTGCGGATTTCTTTTTCAAGTTTCACGACACGGGAGGAGACCGATGAAGCGGTGGAAAAGATTAAGAAGGCGGTGGCGAAGTTACGTCAGGTTCAAGGTGGCAGTGGAGTGGGTCCGGTGGTGGTCTATTCGTAGCCTGGCGGCTTAGAATTGCGGTTCAACGAATCGATGCCACTATCCCTTCATGAGCGATAAAGCTGATCAAGAAATCACCCTCGAAGCGGGAACCCATTTTATGTGCACCTGTGGTAAGTCAGAGAATTATCCTTTGTGCGATGGCGCGCACAAAGGGTTGGGCAAGGGGCCTGAGAAATTGGTGTTGGAAGAGCCCACGACGATTCCGGTGAAGAAGCCTGAGTAAGGTGATTCGCCTTGAGATTTTTAACCGCGAAATCTCCGCGAAATCTCGCGAATTTTCTAGAGGGGTGATCATTGGTCAGGTTCTTCCGCTTGGCATGAGGGATTCGCGGTAATTGGCGAAGATTCGCGGTTCGCTTTTCTTTGTGGAGGAACTTTGAGAAGAGGGCGAACCTCTTACTTGGTGTGAGAGTGTCAGTCGCTTTCATGCCTATAGGGATGAAAAGCTGATGGATCGCTTGGAGGGGGGAGAGTCGTTTGCGGATTTTTTTTCGAGCTTCACGACGCGTGTTGAAACCGATGAAACGGTGGCGCAGCTAGGTCAGGTTCAGGCTGGAAGTGGAGTGGGTCCGGTGGTGGTCTATTCTTATAATGCTCGGTTGAGGGGGGACAGTCTGGAGACAGTCCTTCCGTGCCGGGGAAGCTTAGTCTCGCGCAGAGAGGTTTTGGTTTGAAAGATCGCACCTTGCTAGGTGAAGTTGATCTGTTTATCGTCCGGTTTTCAATTTTCAGGAAATGACGATTACAACTTTCAGTAATATTGGCTCAGTGCTTTTCTGGGTTGGGGTGATGAAGAGGGCAGTGACTAGGCTAGGACAGATCCAAGGTGGAAGTGGAGTCGGGCCGGTGGCGGCGTGTTCTTAGGCCGCCATTATAGGATGCGGTGTGAGCAAGGGGTGTTGCTTACTCGGCGGGGAGTTCCTTGATGCGGATGTTGCGGTAGAGGAGTTCGGCCCATTCGGCTTGGAGGCCGATGCGTCCTTTTTCGAGGGGGATGGTTTTTCCGTCTTTGTCTTTTTGGGTGAAGTTGAAGGTCTCGAGGACGGTTTCGCCATTGAGGATGAAGGTGGCTTTTTTGCTGCCGTGGACGCGGATTTCCATTTCGTTCCATTCGCCTTTGGGCTTTTCGACACCGAGTTTGGTGTGGACGTGTTTTCCGGTGACTTTTTCGCCTTCGGGGTGGAAGTAGTTGTCTTTTTTGGCGGTGTCGGTTTTGAGGTCTTTGCCGAGGACGAAGAGGTCTCCGGTGTGGTAGCGGCCAGCATTTCCTTTGCCGTTGGGTTTGTCTCCGGGGGATTCGCCGATCTGCATTTCGAGGCAGAGGGGCCAGACTCTGGTGAGGTCTCCGTGGACGTGGAAGAGGAGGCCGGCGTCACGATCCCAATCGGTGCGGGGGGCGAATCGTTTTTCGAGCCATTTGTATTCGAGCTTGAGGATGAAGTGGCTGAATTCTTTTTCGGAGTTGAGGCAGTCGCTACTTTGTTTTGATCCGGCTTCTTCTCCGGCGTAGATATGGATGGCTTTTTCTTCTTCGTTGACGGAGTAGGGGCCCCAGTCGTTCTCGCCTTTGCTGTGGGCGGAGGTCCAGCCTTTGAGGCTTTTACCATCGAAGAGGGGGACGAAGCCTTCTTCTGCTTTTTTTTCTTCGGCATAGGAGGCGGAGAAGGAGAGGCAGAAGATGAGGGCGGAGAGAGAGGAGAGTTTTTTCATGTAAAGAGAGTTTGTTTTTTTGAGGGGAGATTGGCGAGGAGGAATTTTTTTGGTGAAAGGGTGATGAAGGGTGAGCTTGATTTGGGCCGGAGTTGTTGCTAGTGTTTGAGGCATGGCGGTTATGGTCACTATTCCTGATGAGGTTGTTCGGGCGTTTCCTAATGAGGGGAAGGCTGCGGATAGTCGGGTGATTGAGTCTGTGGTTGTAGAATTGTATCGTGATGGTCTGATTTCAGCGGGAAAAGTGGCTGAGCTTTTGGGGCTCTATCGTCTTGATGCTGACGCGCTTTTGGCACGTAAGGGCTTGCTCCGAGAGTTGACGGTTCAGGATATTGAAAAGGAGAAGGCGGCGCTTGATCAGGTGTTCGGACGCTAATGGCTGTCATTATCTCAGATACCGGGCCGGTGAATTATCTGGTTCTTTTGGGGAGGATCGAGATTTTGGGGGCGATGTTTGAAAGGGTTATTTTGCCGGAAGCTGTTCGGGCGGAGCTCCTGCATTCGAAAGCGCCTTTTGAGGTTCAGGAATGGGCTAAGCAGCCGCCGGGTTGGCTCGAAGTCAGAAAAGGGGTGGATGTTTTGAGCTTACCTTCGGGGTTCGCTCAGAAGGTTGAAGATTTGGGTTCGGGGGAGACGGAAGCGATCGCGCTCGGTTATGAGTTAGGTCTTGCGGTTATCATGGACGATCAAGAGGCAAGGTTAGCGGCCGAGAGCTGCGGGGTAAGTATTGTGGGAACGCTTGGGATTTTGGCTGAAGCTCATAATCGGTCGCTTTTGGACTATCGCGAGGTGACTCGGGAATTGCGATCTTATGGTTTTCATGGCTCCCAGCAGGTGATTGATCTCGTTTTTAGGACGATCTGTGGTGCTTGATTTTGGGCGTAGTATCTTAAAGTCCGAATAGATGTTCGTTATTTTTTGGGGAGGCGTTCTTGGAGGGATTTGAGTTCGGCTTTTTCAGCTTTTTTGAGGGGACGCTTTTTATCGAGGACTCGTTTGGTGAGGTTGATGAATCGGTTGAGTTCTTTGTTGGTGAAGGGAAGTTCGGGGAAGGTGATGGTGGCTTGGGCGGTGGTGTGGGTTTCTTGGGGGAGGTGGCCGTTGTCGCGGGCGATGATGGTGAGGGGGTAGGTGCGGGTTTCACGGAAGATGCGGTTGGCGAGGTCGCGGAGGAGGACGTCTTGGAAGTGGAAGGTGAGTTGGCCGGTTTGGGGGTCGATGGCAAAGAGCTTGGCGTAGACGGAGGGGGCGATGTGGTAGGTGATTTTTTGGGTTGGGTCGGGGTCGGTGGCGGTGACTTTTCCGAGGGGGTGTTTTGTTTCGTCGTAGCGGTAGAAGTGTTGGAAGTGGGAGTTTTCTTTTTCAAAGACGGGGGGCTGGTTGGTGCTGCCGAGGTCTTGAGCGGTGATGGCGTGTTTTTCGGAGTCGAGCTGGCGGAGGAAGGCGATGAGTTCGGCTTGTTGTTCTTGGGGGACGTGGTGGGGGTGTTGTTCTGTGGTGCCTTTTTCGAAGACTTGGTGGAGGGTGGCGGCGGAGCCATCGTGGAGGTAGGGGGGGCTTTGCCAGAGGCTGATGAGGGTGGGGGTGTCGAAGCCGGTGAGGGCTTTGCCGAGGCGGGTGCCGCTGTTTTTTTGGATGGTGCCGAGGTCGTGGAGCAGGGAGCGGGAGCTATCGGTGAAGGTGGGGCCGGAGTGGCAGGTGTAGCAGTTGAGGCTGATGAAGTGTTGGCGTCCTTTGACGGCGTCGGGGGTGAGGGTGCCGTTGGGATTTTTGTGGGGGCTCTTGGGGTAGTGGGTGAGGGAGGTGAGGTATTTTGCGAGGTCATCGAGCTCGGCGCTGAGGCCGGCTTTGTGGGGGAAGAGGGGGCGGAATTGTTTTTTCATGGCTTCGGCGAGGAAGCCGGTGCCTTCGTTGAGCTGGCGGATTTGGTCGTCGAAGTCTTGGATTTCATCGAAGTTTCCGGTCCAGTGGAGTTGGCCGTGTTTCATGCCGCCGCGTCCTCGGAGGTCGATGGTGTTGCGGAAACCTTCGCCGAAGTTGGTGAAGTCCCAGGTGCGGCCATCGTGCGAGCCATCGAGGTGGCAGCTGGCGCAGCTCATGTAGCCTTCGCGGGAGAGGTGGCTGCGGGAGGTGTCGTGGAAGATTTGTTTTCCGCGCAGGACGCTGGGGGGGAGGAGTTCTTTGGAGACGGTGGGCCACTTGGTTTGGTATTGGAGGCGGCCATCGGGCTGGGCGTGGAAGACGGCGATGCTGCGGGAGAGTTGGTTGTGGAGGTAGAGGTGGGAGGTGTGTGGGTCGGTGGTGATGGAGGTGGCGCCTTTTCCGTAGGTGTTGTAGGTGGTGGTGCGGTTGGGGGAGTAGGCGTCGATGGCGTTGATGGTGGAGCTGCCGAGGGTGGCGATGTAGAAGATGTTGCCGAGGGAGTTATAGGTGGCGGCGGTGGCGAAGTCGTTATTGTCTAGGTCGATGCGTTGGGCGGGGTCTTCGGTCTGGGAGGTGGTGTCGAAGCCGAGGGTGATGCTGCGGACGGTGTGGTCGAAGATGAGAGGTTCGCCATCGCGCTGGAGGCCACGGAAGAGGTTGTCTTTTTTTGCGGCGATGCGGACGCGGGTTTGCTCGGGGTTGATGGCGATGGAGCCGAGGTAGTTGGGGTAGCCACGGCCGTTGGCCTGGCCGTCTCGCCGGAGGGTGGGGGCGAGGGTTTCAGTCTTGGAGTGGGTGAAGGTGGTGGCGTTGATCCAGTGGACTTGGGCGCCTTTTTGTGAGGAGGCGATGAATTGGGGGGCGATGAGGCTTTGTTTTTCTGGGAGGTAGGCGAGGTGGCGGAGGGGGCCGGTGAGGGTAAGTTGGCGGGTGAGGGTGTGGGTTTTGAGGTCGATTTCTTGGATGATGCCGGTGGCGCTGAGGGCGAGGTGGGCGCGCTGGCTTTGTGAATCAAGGGTGAGGCCGTAGGGGGCGCTGCCGTAGGGGAGGGGGATGGTTTTGATGAGTTCGCCGGTGGTGCGGGAGTGGATGGAGATTTGCTCGGCTTCGTGGCAGCTGATCCAGAGTTGGTCTGCGGTGGCGATGAGGGAGATGGGCTTGGTTCCGGTGGGTTTTTCGTAGCGGGGTTTTCCGGTTTTTGTGTCGAGGGCGGTGAGGGTGTTGTTGTCGGGATTGACGATGTAGAGGGTGCTGGTTTGTGAGTCGAGGTGGAGGGTGGAGCTGGTAATGGGACGGGTCTCGGGGAGGTGGTCGTGGATGACTTGGACGGCGGAGCTGGTGACGCGCTTATCGCTGTCTTGCTGCTTGGTGGTGAGGGTGAGGCGGTAGTTTCCAGGCTTGGAAAAAGTCTTGGTGATGGAGGTTTCGGCGGTGAAGGGGGTGGGAGTGTCGCCATTTCCAAAGTCCCAGGAGTAGAGGAGGGAGTCGGCGAGGGCGGGGTTGTTGACTTGGCTGTGGAAGGTGACGGCGGTGCCGATTTTATGGGGCGGTGCGACGACGATTTGGCAGTTGTATTCGGTGAGTTCTGCTCCGGTGGAGAAGCTGGTGAGGTGGCGGTCGCCCTCGAAGCGGTTGCCCATCATGTCGAGGAGTTTGTCGGTGGCGGTGAGGTCGTAGCTGGTGTCGATTTTGAGGGGACTTTTTGGGACGAGGTGGACGATGCCGAGGCCGTGGCTGAGGTCGCAGGGGATGACTTTATTCGAGCCGCGCTCGCGGAGGATGAGGGCATTTTTTTCGAGGCATTCGTTATCGATGAAGTCGGAGAAGGAGATGCCGATCTTGGTGAGGGTGGAGACTTTGCTTTGGTTTTTCTTGGGGAGAATGTAGCGGAGCTCGGGGCCTTTGCGGTCGGGCTGGGTGCTGTGGATGCCTATGTTGATCTTGCTCTGGACGTCGTGGTCGCTGGTAACGATGGCGAGGTTTCCGAGGGGGCTGATGAAGGCGTAGTCGTTATTGGGTGGGAACTGCGGTTCGATGGAAGCTTTGGGAATGATGGTGGCTTTGTTCTCGGTGATGTTCCATTTGGTGAGGCCGGGGTAGTGACCGATGAAGAGTTGGTCGTCTTGGAGAAAGGAATACTCGATGCGGAAGAGGGTGTCTTGGGGGGTGGCGAGGAGGATTTCTTGGATGTTGTAGGGGTCAGAGAAATCGTAGGCGATGATCTCGGCGGTCTTATCTTCGCCGCGTCCGGCGGCGTAGGCTCCGTTGTAGAAGCGGGAGCCATAGACGGCGCCTTGGTAGCCGATTTTGACCTTGTGGCGGTTGATGAGGGTGGGGTTGGCGGGGTTAGAAATGTCGAGGAGGACGATGCTGTCTTTATCGGTGGCGACGGCGGAGGGTGAGAGGATGAGGAGGTCGCCGATGGGGTTGGCGACGCGGAGGATTTCATTGTAGAGTTGTTCCTTGGGGAGGTGGGCGATGAGCTTGGGCTCGGCGAGGTTCTGGGTGTCGATGATGTAGAGGCCGAAGGTGCCGGTGGGGGCGATGACATAGCGTCCGCCGATCCAGGCGGGTGCGAAGCTGAAGCCATCATAAATGGTGGAGCGCTCTACTCCGGGGAAGGCGTAGCGGGAGACGATCTGGGGAAGGGTGGCGGGGTCGTCATCGTAGAGGGGGGCGAGGTCGAGGATGGAGAAGCCGGCGTGGTCGTGACCTTTTTCCTGAAGGAGGAGGAGGTCATTATGGAAATACATGCCGTGGATTTCTCCGGCATTTCCGAGGTAGTTTCGCTGGGATTCGTCGTGGTAAATCTTGGGGTAGTCGCGGGAGTCGAAGACGGGGATGGGATTGGTGGGGTCGTCGATATTGTAGGCGGCAAATGCGCCGTGGCCTTCGCCGCCGCCGAAGTCGAAGCTCATGGGGGTGAGGAGGAGGCCGCGGTGGTAGGTGATGGCTCCCATCGCTTTCTCGGGGTCCATCCAGGAGAGGATTTTCCCTTGGTCGGCGGCGGGGTATTCTTTGTTAAAGGGGGCGTGGACTTGGTGGGGCTCGCCGTGTGAGAGGAGGGTGGTGGTGGCGAGGAGGGAGAGGAGCTGGGAGAGTTTTTTGAGAGAGCGCATGCTTGGGAATGGTTATTTTTTCGCGTAGATGCGGACGTCATCGATGACCATGGGGGTGACGGGGGCGAGGCGGAGGATGGTTTTTTTCGGATGAGCGATGCCGGGTGAGTTGAAGTTGGCGAGTTGCTTGCCATCGATGTGGAGGGAGAGTTGGTCGGCCTCGATGGTGACGCGGAGTTCTTGCCATTCGTTGGGCTTGGGCTGGTAGGGGAAGGTTTTGGTCTTGGAGCGGATGAGGGATTTGTCTTCTTTGGTGAGGGTGCCGTCTTTTTTCTTCTTCCAGAGGGTGGGGTCCATGCCGCCGGTGAGCATGTCGGTGAGGCGGATTTTGTCATTCCAAATGCGGGCGGAGAGGATGTGTCCGGCGTGGACGTCTTTGAGGTTTTTATCGGCGATGACGACACGGAATTGCGCTTTTTCGCTGGGGAACTTAAAGCGGAGAACGATGGAGCCGTCTTGGAAATCGATAGGGCGAATGAGGAGGAGATTGGTTTCTTTTCCATCGATGGGGGTGGTGTGGAGGGCGCCGTTTTTGAGGTCGGCTTGCTTGGGGCCCTTTGACCATGGTTTGTCCTTATTGGTGGTCCAGCCGTTGCCGGGTTCGTCTTTTTCTTCCTGTGATTCGTTACGTTCGAAGTGGTCTTGGAAGGTGAGTTTACCAAGGGTGGGATCGCCTAGAGTGCGGCGGAAGAAGTGGGTGACGAGGTCGAGCTGGGCGGGTTCTTTGAAGAAGGAGTGGATGCCTCCGGGGATGATTTTGAGGGTGGAGTCGACTCCGGTTTCGGTGAGTTTTTTGTGGAAGATGGTGCTTTGTGCAAGCGGGACGATGGGGTCGGCGTCGCCATGGATGAGGAGGAAGGGTGGGGCGGCCTTGGTGACATGGAAGAGGGGGGAGGCGAGGCGGGCGAGGTCGTGTTTTTCGGCGAAGGGTCCGCCGAGGAAGAGGCCGATGGTTTCGGTGGGGGTTTCTTTGTTGGGTTTTCCTTTTTGGGAGGCTTGGAGAAAGAGGTCGGAGGGGCCGAAGTAGGAGCAGACCGCTTGGACGGCGCTGGAGGTGTCTTGGTTTCCGAGGGCACCTTCGAGCTCGGGGTTTCCGGCGGTGGTGGCGAGGAGGGAGACGAGGTGGCCTCCGGCGGAGGAGCCCCAGATGCCGATGCGGTCGGGGTCGATATTGTGCTGGGCGGCGTGCTTGCGGAGGTAGCGGACGGCGGCCTTGCAGTCGTGGATTTGAGCGGGGAAGGGGTGGGTGCGGGAGAGGCGGTAGTTGGTGGAGGCGATGGCGAAGCCGGCTTTGAGAAGGCAGGCTTGGCCGGCGAGGACTTCTTTGTTTCCGTTTTTCCATCCTCCGCCGTGGACCCACAGGACGAGGGGGAGCTTGGTGGGGGATTGGTCGGCGCCGGGGGGGAGGTAGAGGTCGAGTCGGTGGCGGACGTTGCCGTTTTCGACGTAGGGGATGTTTTTGAGAATTTTGGTTCCTTCGGGGATGGTTTTGAGGGATTCGGCGAGGCGGCGATGGATGTTGTGGTAGCGCTGGTATTCGTGGGGTGAGAGGGTTCCGTCTTGGTCAAGGTCCGCCCAAGCGAAATCGGGTTGTGATTTTTCGGGGAGTTCGGCTTTAGAGAGGGTTTGGTTTTTGTCGCTGTCTAGTTTTTGGAAGGCGAGGACGTGGGGGGCGGGCTTTTTAGCGGCGAGGGGGGTGGCGAGGAGGAGTGAGAGGAAGAGGGGGTGGGAGAAGGAGCGAAGAAGTGGAGAGATCATAGTTTGCCGGATTGTTCTCTAGGGGATGTCGATAGATGGGGTGCTGCGCAGTTTTTTTTGAGGGGGGAGGATGGATTGTTTGTCAAAATGTGGTGGTGAGGGATTTAGGCCCAAAATTTCCACCAGGGTTTGGTGATTTTTTGGCAATGGCCGCAGGTTGGTTTAGGGGCATCGCCTTGACGTCATCTCATGATAGATGCAAAACAGGCGGAAGGATGTCATGAAATCACAGAACTGTTGCTGGGTGCTGGCGCATGACTTCAAAGCGACCGACGCTAAGGAGAAAAAGTCTAAGGAATTTCCCGGAGCGGTGTCTTACTAAAGATGAAAACATTCACGCGAAGTCTCGCGGTCATTTCATTCGCTCTTGTCCTCGCATTGGGCACTCCGATAGCTCAGGCCGCGATGGTCACGCTTTTTGTCGATATCCCAACCTATACCGAACGGGGGAAAGACATTGTGATCGCTCGATGCACCTCTCTCGCAAAGATTTCGGGGCACCCTTTGCCCGATGGGCTTGAGGTCTGGGAGGTTGAAGTGGTGAAGGTCTTAAAGGGAGAGGTCGGCAAGGGAAACTTGCGGGTGGTCAGCCTCTATCCTCTTGAGCCTTCCAAAACCTACCTGCTTTATAGTCTCGGGGGATCGGCGCATGGTAGCGAGTTCCTCGCGATCCCTGAGTTGTCAGTGGTGGAACTTCCGCCTGAGTTTGATCTCGCCGAACTCAAAGGAAAAACGGTGAACGAGCAGGTCGATACGATGATGGCCTCACGCCGCGATCAGGTCAGGCGTGAAATTGAGCGCTTAGAACGAGAGCGAAATTTGCTGGAGAAGGCGGCGAAGAATCAGAAACTGCCCGAAGGAGATAGCCAAGCGACTACCGCTTCGGATTCGAAACCTGAACCAGAATTGGATGGGGACTCCCAATAGTGGGTGGCTAGTATTTGGGCATCGAGTATCCTGAAAACTGACTATGCGAGAGAATCGAAAAATGTGGATCATCGTGCTTTGCGGCATCGCGGTGAATGCGATGGGGCAGACTTTAAGTTCCGATCACTCGAACCCGACCTTACTCAAGCTGCTTGCGCCCGCTTCTTCGAAGGTCTTGATCGCGGCTCATCGTGGGGGGTACGAAAATGACAAGGAAGACGAGGCTCCGGAAAACTCTTTGGCCAATATCGAGAACAGTCGCAGGAAAGGCTATGAGCTTTTTGAGACGGATATCCAGCGAACGAAGGATGGTCACTTTGTCATTGTTCATGACCCGACAATCGATCGGGAGACTTCTGGGGTGGGGAAGGTTGCTGAGATGACTCTTCTCGAGCTGAAGGGGCTTCATAAGCGATATCGGGATCGGAGTCTCTCGCCGGAGCGGGTGGCGACCCTCAAAGAATTCTTAGTCCGTGGTAAAGGCCGGACGGTCTTTAAAGCTGATCTGAAGCCAGGAGTCAGCAAACACTTTGCTGCGATCATGAAGCTCGTGACTGATCATAATGCTCTTGAGGGAATCATCTTTCGCGTGCCTTACCGAGAAGCGGGTTTTTATGAAAAATACCGGGAGCAGGGCGGCGTCATGGCCAAGCATACGCTGATGTTTCAAGTGGGATCGCGGAAGCAGATTGACGATGTGAAGGCGCGGTTCAATTCCTCAACGATCGAAATCAAGTTGAACAAGGACGACCCGACAAACGAGAGGGTGTTAGACTTGATACGCTATGCCTCGGACAAGGGCTTTGTCGTTGAGACGCATGCTGAGGGCAAAGAAGAGGACTGGGTAAAGCTCATCAAAGCAGGCGTGCGCATTTTTCATACGAATGCCCCCTCTAAACTCACAAAAGTGATTCAAGCTACTGCTCAATGAGCGGTAGGTTTGATGCTATGGGCCGAACTATCGCAGGGAAGCCCACAAACTTTCTCCGAGACATTCAGAAAGGAGGCCATAATTACAAATGCCCTCTTCAGATGCACAAGGGAAGATGGTGTTGGTGAGGAATTATTCGAGCCTGTGCGAGAGTAAGGAGGCATGATCTTTTACTTTTAAAGTGTAAAAGATGGCAAGACTCGGCCCTTTCATGATTCTGTTTAATAGTCTTGACGAATAACTCAAATGAACAGTATTATGTCGAGGCTCCTAAATGAGGAAAGAGACACACGAACTCAGTCTCAACTCTGCTGGGTAATCAAGTCAGTTAACCACTTTAAAAATGTCAGCCACTAAATCTTTCCCTCAAATTCTTATGCAAATGACCACGTTCGATTTGTTTCCGGACACGGATGCAGAAATCGTTCAGAAGGCTCATTACGACCGGTCGCAAATGAAGAAGATAGCCCGGTTCAGAAATGCGATGAAATCCGCCAACGCCTATAAGGTTTCTCGTTCATCGACTCAGATTGTTATCAATTATTTTAAGAAATCTGGAGAAGAGAGTTTTGAAATTAGAGCCCGCATGGTCTACGAATTATTTCCTCCGTTTGCATAGCCACTTTTTTCAGATGAGTATGCTTGTTCGACAAGCTTCACTGACTTGAGGTAATCCTCGACGGTGCTTTCGAATTCGCCTCCGTTTTGGAGGGTGTCGATGAAGTGGCGTTGGGTGTTGTAGACGCAGTCTCCGGCGAAGTTTTCTTTGCTGGGGGTGTAGTCGTGTGAGTACGAGGGTTCTCCGAGTTTTTTGATGCGGATAGAGCCGTCTAGGGAGAGTTCGAGGTGGCCTTTTGAGCCTTCGATGCGGACGGTGCCGAAGGTGTAGCGGGGGTTGTCGGATTCGGACTCGTTGTAGCGGTTGGCGTCGAGGAGGGAGGTGATGCCGTTTTCGTGAGTGCAGAGGAGGAGGGCGGAGTCTTCGCCTTTGATGACGGGGTTCCGGCGGGCGGTGTGGGCGTGGATGTTTGAGACTTCGCCGAAGAGGAAGCGGAAGGTATCGAGGAAGTGGACGCCGGTTTCGAAGATGAAGAGGCGCTTGTATTCGCGGAAGAAGGGTTGGCGGGCGAGGTAGGCGTCGTCGCCCCAGCCATCGCCGAGGCGGGTGTGGACGTTGCAGTGGAAGATGTCGCCGATCGTGTCGGCTTGGAGGAGTTTTTTGATTTCGCGGTACCAAGGTTGCCAGCGCCAGTTCTCGTGGACCATGAAGCGGACGCCGGATTTTTGGACGAGGTCGGCGAGTTGGAGGGTTTCGTCCCAGGTGGGGGCGAGGGGTTTTTGACAGATGATGATGATGCCGAGTTCGGCAGCGATTTGGCAGAGCTCAAGGTGGGTGTCGGGCGGGGTGATGATGTCGACGAAGTCGGGCTTTTCGGCGAGGAGCATTTCGCGGAACTGGGAGGCGGGGTAGGATTTTGGGATGTTGAATTCGGTGGCGAAGGCTTGGGCTTTGTCGAGGGAGCGGTTGCAGTTGGCGACGATTTGGACTTCGGGGATGTGAGTCCAGGCTTCGTATTGGAAGCGGGAGAAGTAGCCGGCGCCGATGATGACACAGCGGAATTGTTTCATGTTGAGAGGAGTAGCAGGGAGGGGGGGGAGTGATAAGGGGAAAGTGGATTAAGGGGGGAAGAGAATGGACAAATGAACGATTGCAGAATGGACGAATGGCTTGGTTGAGGGGAGGTCTCACGCAGAGCAGCGGAGCAGCAGAGGGACTTGGGGGGGTGGTTGAGGGGATGTCTCACGCAGAGGCGCGGAGGCGCAGAGGTTCTTTGGGGCTTGGTTGGGGGGGATTTGTGGTGGGGTTGGTGGTGGGGTTGGTGGTGGGGTTGGTGGAGCGGACTGCGGGTGAGTTTTTTGGTGAGGTGGGGTGCTGGGCTTGTCCTTTGGTTGTGGGGGATGGGGAACCCTAGGCGTTGCCTAGGGCTACGTTAGTAAGGCCCTTTGGGCCTTTGGGCCTTGGGCCTTGGGCCTTGGGATTAGGAGGTGATTTTTTGGTGGGCTTGGGTTAGGGCGGTTTCGTCGCCGACGTTGCCGGGGAAGATGATGTAGGCGAGGCCGGGGTGGAGGGTTTCGTTTCCGATGGTCCAGACGGGGACGCCGGGGAGGATTTGGCCGAGGACTTGGGCTTTTTTGACGCCGAGGGCATCGGTGGCGATGTCGGAGGAGGTGATACCGCCTTTGGCGATGATGAAGCTGGGGCGAGCTTTGATGGCTTTGACGATGTCGACGAGGGCTTGGGAGATGGTTTTTGAGGTGGCGAGGTTATCGTCGCTGTCGACTCTGGTGCGGGAGGTGAAGAGGACAACGCTTTGGCCGGAGGTGAGGGCGGTTTGTACGGTGTCAATCGTACTTGGAAGATTGAAGGTTCCGTTGAGGATGTCGGGGACGCTGAGTTTGAGGGCGGTGAGGTCAGGGGCGTTTTTGAGGAGGTGGTTGAGCTGGTCGGTGGTTTTTGGGACGTGGGAGCCGACGATGATGAGACCGCCATTGGGGTTGGGTTCGAGATCCTGCATTTGCCAAGGATCGAGGGGTGGGCGGCTGGTGATGCCGACGAGGGATTGGACGAAGGAGGCGGCGGAGCGGATGATGAAGCGTCGGTCGGTCTGGTGGAGGGCGATGGAGAGGGAGTCGAGATCGCGGAGGGAGGTGGCGTTGACGATGCAGGTGGAGCTGGGGGGGAGGGAGGCGAGCTTGGCTGAGACATCGCCGGTGCGGAGGTCTTCGAGAGAGATGCTTTGGAC
The DNA here is from genome assembly GCA_937928545.1 of uncultured Verrucomicrobiales bacterium. GTDB lineage: Bacteria > Verrucomicrobiota > Verrucomicrobiia > Verrucomicrobiales > Akkermansiaceae > SW10. The sequence continues at coordinate 34,150 of CALGJQ010000018.1, read as the reverse complement.
GTCGACGGGGTAGCCAGATTTTTCGGTGATGTAGTCGGGGAGATGGGAGTGAGTGAAGGGGAAGGTGTTGTCGTTCGCGAAGGGGGTGAGATGGGCGGGGGTGGCGGTTTCGCCTTCGACGACGTAGTGGGTGTCGTTGACGGTGAGGCGGCCGCCGGCTTCGAAGAAGGGGATGAAGAGGGTGGGGGCTTCTGGGATGCCGAGGGCATTTTTTAGGGTGTTTGTTTCTATGGGGAAATGGCCTCGGAGGGTGGAGTCGGAGCGGGAGATGAGGATGATTTCGTCTGAGTATTCTTTGAGGATGGTGCCGAGGGTTTGGTGGAGTTCGGTAGTTTGTTCTGCGGTGAGGGCGCGGGAGTTGGTGAGGAGGAAGAGGAGGGGTGGGGCTTCGTCGATGGCGTCGCGGATGGAGTCGGCATCGAGTTGGGTGAGGACGGGGACGTCGAAGACGGTCTGGGTGCCGGTGGGGTCATCGTCGAGGACGATGATGGTGCGTTCTGATTTTTCCAAGGCCTCGTGGATGGAGGAGAGGAGGTCGTCGGTTGGGATGGGAGGGAGGTTTGAGAGGAGGTCGGACTTGGTCATGGATGAGAAGCTTGGGTTGAGGGGAGTCTCACGCAGAGTCGCGGAGGCGCAGAGGGATTGTGGGCTTGGTTGAGGGGGATGAACATCGAACATTTAACATCTAACACTTAGATTTGAACGAGGGACTTGGTTGAGGGACTTGGTTGAGGGGAAGCGGGCAGGATGCCCACTCTCCATATTGGCTGAGGGGTTAGAGGCCGAGGGGTTTGGTGGAGGCGAAGGCGCGGCAGGGGGCGCCGTCGCCTTTGAGGATTTTTAGCGGGAGGGCTGCGAAGAAGCAGCGGTCGACGGGGATTTGGTCAAGGTTGATGAGGCCTTCGACGATGGTGACGCCGCCACCGAGGAGGATTTGGTGGATGCGGGTGACTTCTTCGAGGTTGGAGACGTCGGCGACGGAGGCGGGTTCGACGCCGAGGATGGCGACTTTTTTTTCAACGCACCAGTGGGCGAGGTCTTCGGAGATGCGAGGGAGGTGGGATTTGTAGTCGGGTTGGCCGAAGCGTTTGCTCCAGTTTGTGTTGAGGAGGAGGTGGTCTCCGGGGCGGAAGGATGAGGCGAGGGGGCCGAGGTGGTTTACGGTGAGGAGTTCGGAGGGTTTGGTGTCGGGGAGGCGGACGATATCGGCCATGCCGGTGCAGGTTTCGAGTGGGGTTTGGTCGATGTATTTTTCGCCGCACTCGAAATGCCAAGGGGCGTCCATGTGGGTGCCGCAGTGGGAATAGAGGTGGAGCATTTTGGCGTTCCATCCGTCTTTTGCGACGGTGCGGTGTTGGGCTAGGGAGACCTCGGGGATTTCCTCTGAGATGGTGCGGGTTAGGTCGATGAGCATTTGGAAATGGACGAATGAACGATTGCGGAATGGACGATTGGCTTGGTTGAGGGTGGGGTGTCACGCAGAGCAGCAGAGCAGCAGAGCAGCAGAGCAGCGGAGCAGCAGAGGGACTTGTGGGTTTGGTTGAGGGGGGAGTCTCACGCAGAGTTTTTTTTGGACTTGGTTGAGGGTACTCAGACTAAAGTCTAAGCTCCGTAGGGGTTAGAGGTGGGAGATGATGAGTTGGGTGAGTTCTTGGGTGGATTTGGTGCCTTGGAGGTCGGCGGCGCGGTTTTGGGGGTTGGAGAGGGTTTGGCGGATGGCGTTTTCGATGCGGGTGGCGGTTTTGGTTTCGCCGAGCCACTCGAGCATTAGGGCGGCGGAGAGGATGGTGCCGATGGGGTTGGCTTTTCCTTGGCCGGCGATGTCTGGGGCGGTGCCGTGACTCGGTTGGAAGACGGCGCAGTTTTCTCCGATGTCGCCGGAGGGGGCCATGCCCATGCCTCCGACGATGCCGGCGGCGAGGTCGGAGAGGATGTCGCCGAACATGTTTTCGGTGACGATGACGTCGAATGATTCGGGGCGTTGGACGAGGAAGAGGGCGGCGGCGTCGACGTAGATGTGCTCGGTGGTGATGGTGGGGAATTCTTGAGCGACGGTGTCGAAGATTTCGCGGAAGAAGACCATGGAGGGGAGGACGTTGGCTTTGTCGACGAGGGTGACTTTTTGGTTGGGTCGGTCGCGGCGGACGGCTTCTTCGAAGGCGTAGCGGCAGATGCGTTCGCAGCCTTTGCGGGTGAGGTGGAGGGTGTCGGTGGCGGAGGAGCGGTCGTCGGGTTGGGTGGAGCCGCGGGCGGAGAAGAGGCCTTCGGTGTTTTCGCGGATGATGGTGAAGTCGATGTCGCCGGGGCCGTAGCCTTTGAGGGGGGAGTCGTGCTCAGAGTAGAGCTTGATGGGGCGGGGGCCGGCGTAGAGGTCGAGGCGTTCGCGAAGGTCGATTTGCGGGGTCATTTCGCGGCCATCGGGCCAGCGGACGTGGGGGAGGCCCATGGCGCCGAGGAGGACGGCGTCGGCTTTTTCGCAAGCTTCGAAGGCGGCTTCGGGGAGGGGGGTGCCGGAGCGGAGGAATTCGGCAGCGCCGACGGCTTGTTCGGTGAAGGTGAGTTGGTCAGGGCAGGCGGCTTGGAGGACGGCGACGGCGGCGGCGGTGACTTCAGGGCCGATGCCGTCACCGGGGAGGACGGCGATGTGGTGATTTTTCATGCAGGCTTGCGAGCGGTGTGTGGGCTGATCATTGTCAGCTATGTTTCAAAAGCTAGATCATATCGCGATTGCGGTGAAGGACACAGAAGAGGCGTTGGCATTTTATCGGGACACTTTGAGGTTGCCGGTTTTGCTGAGTGAGGTTCTCGACGAGGTGGGGGTGAGGTTAACTCACCTGGATATGGGGAACGTGCAGTTGCAGTTGGTGGAGCCTTTGAGTGAAGAGCATGCGATTGCGAAGTTCATCGAGGAGCGTGGGGAGGGAATGCACCATCTTTGTTGGCAGGTGGATGACGCGGAGGAGGCGATGGAGAAGTTGGGAGATTATGGTTTGTCTGCGAAGGCGGGCGAGCCGCATCCGGCTCCGAAAGGCGGGAAGGCGGCATTTATTGATCCGAGTCAGACGAGGGGAGTGCTTTGGGAGATGACGGGATCGAAAGATTAGTTTTTTCGAGGGGGTTAGAGGATGGAAGGAATAAAAAATCCCCCGTTGCGAACAACGAGGGATTTGGGAAAGGGGCTGAGGCTTTGCTTACTTCCGGCGGCGGATGAATCCGAGGCCGAGGAGGCTGACGGCGAGGGCCATGGTGGAGGATGGCTCGGGGACGTGGGCGACGCTGAGGTCATCCATGACGAAGTTATCGTAGACCCAAGATTCTCCGTTTTGGCCGTTGAACATATTTGTAACGATGGTGCTGACTTGGCTTGGAGTGGCGGTGCCGTTCGTGGTGCTGGTTCCGTTGCCATTCACGCGAGTGGTATCGACCCAGTAGTGATAGGTGCCTGGATTGATGCTGTAGGTGGTGCTGTCAGGGCCAACATAATCGTAAGCGGTGGCGGTGGTGTTGAAGAAGTATTTTAGATTACTCGGGGCGGTGGCGTCGGTGGAGATGTTGTGGTTGCCAGCATCGACGGTGTTGGCGAAGCCGGAGATGGGGTTGGCAGTGGTGCTGCGCCCTCCCTCGGTGAGTTGGAAGAAGAAGTTATCGGTTTCGGGAGGAGTGGTTGAGTCGCCAAGGAAGGCGAGGTCGAAGCTCATGACGCCACATTGGACAGCGGTGTTGCTATCGATTTGGACGGAGTCGCGTCCTCCGTCTGAGGTGGCGAGGAGTTGGCCGGAGGCGTTGGCGGCGATGTTTCCGTTGTTGTTCCAGGTGCCGTCTCCGACAGCGGTGGCTCCGGTGATGGGGTCTCCATCGCTGTATGCGGAGAGATCATCAGACCAGACAACGGCGGCGTGTGAGGAGGCTATAATGAGTGGGAAGATGGATGAAAATTTCAAGTGGTTCATGGTCATGTTTTTGGTGAAAATTTAGCACTGGAGAATTTGGCTAATTGACCTTGGCTGGTCAATCATTGTTTTTGTGGTGGAGGCTGTTTATTGCCAAGTGATACGGAGGTAGGGGGTGAAGCCGTTGTTTTTGGAGTTGATTTTTCCTTGGGTGTTTCCGGTTTCTTCGAGGGCGAAGGCGAAGGTGCCGTCTGCGGTGATGTGTCCGGTGAGGTCATAGCTGAACCATTGTCCGGCGGTGGGGGTGGTGGTGCCGAGGAGGGCTCCGGTGGGAGGGCGGGTGTTCCAGGTGAGGTTAAATTCGGTCCAGTTGGTGTCTGCGACGGCGAGGAGTTGGATGGGGTCGGTCTCGTCATCGGCGTGGAGGAAGAGGGTGGCGCTGAGGATGGTGCCGGTGCCGGAGACGGGGACTTTGAGGTAGGCGATACGGCCGAAGGGTTGGTCGGACTTTTTGAGCTGGAGTTTTCCGAATCCTCCGAAGGTGGCGTCGGGGTCGACGACTTTGACGAAGGTGTCATCGGTGATGGGGAAGTCGACGGTGGTGTTGGTGGGTGGGGGGGAGACGGAGAGTTGGAGGGTGCCGATGGTGGTGGCGCCGTGGTTATCGGTGGCGAGGATGCGGTGGTAGCCGGCGCAGTCTGAGTCGGCGGTGGTGGGGGTGCCGGAGAGGGTGCCGTCTGGGGCGATAGTGAGCCAGGCGGGGCCGCTGATTTTTGAGAAGGTGAGGGTGTCGCCAAGGTCTGGGTCGGAGGCGAAGGAGGTGATGTTTCCGGTGTAGGGGGTATCGATCTCGGCGTTGAGAATGGTGAAGATGGCGGAGGAGAAGGTGGGGGGATGATTTGAGGGGTCTAGCGCGAGGCGGAAGAAGTGGCGGTCATCAATCATGGGGAAGGTCGTGAGGCCTGAGGAGACGGAGGTGGTGGTCCAAGGGGGGCTGAGGTTTGGAGAAGAGTGGAGGGAGTAGGTGACTCCTTGGGCGAAGGGCCAGGTGATGAGGGCGTTGTTCGAAGTGGGGGCTTGGCTGATGGAGAAGGGGAGGCAGAAGTTTGCCCCGGCGGCGATGGGAGGGGAGGATTGGAGGCGGGTCGAGGCGGAGGTGGCGGGTTCAGCTCTCATGGAGCGTGAGAGTTGGTAAAGGAGAGTGGCGTTGGCTGGGTCGGCAGCGATGTTTCGAGTTTCGAGAGGGTCGGCTTGGTAGTCGTAGAGTTCGCGATTGAGGATGACGTTTTGGCCGTTGATCCATTCGATGTAGCGGTAACGCGGAGTGCGGTAGGCGTAGCCGTATTGACCTTGTCGGGCGTAGATACTGATGGCGCCGGCGTTGACGGAGGTGGTGGGATCATCGAGGACGGGGACAAGGCTGCGGCCTTTGATGGGGCGTCCGTTGGTGACGGTGGCGTCGATGGGTTGGCTGGGGATGGGAAGGCCGGCGAGTTCGCAGAGGGTGGGGTAGAGGTCGATGGTGTTAACGGGGGCGGTGGTTTTGGCTCCGGCGCCGGGGTTTCGGGGATCGTAGATGATGAGGGGGCAGATGGTGGATTTTTCTAGGGCGTCGTGTTTCCCCCATTTTCCGTGGTCGCCGAGGTGGAAGCCGTGGTCGCCCCAGAGGATGATGATGGTGGTTTCGGAGAGCTTTTTTCCGGGGTTCCGAAGGTCATCGGTGGAGGTGAGGGTGGAGCGGATTTGGCCGACGAGGGAGTCGATGTGCGAGACGCAGGCGTAGTAGCCGTGAATGAGTTCCCTTTGTTCGGCGACGGTGGGGAAACCGGTGGTGTCGAAGGGTTCGTAGCCGAGAAGCTCTCCGTTGTTTGAGATGGCATCAGCATGGGCTGGGGCGGCTCCAATGGGGAGTGAAGTGAAGGTGGCGAGGGGGAAGGAATTGCGGTCGTGCATGTCCCAGAAGGTGGTGGGGGCGATGAAGGGGAGGTGGGGTTTTTTGAAGCCGATGGCGAGGAAGAAGGGCTTGGTGTCGGCGGCGAGGGTGCTGAGATGAGCAAGGCCTTGGGTGAGGACTTTTTCATCGGCGTAGTCGGCGAGGGGTTGGTTGGAATTATCGACAACGGGATTTCCGGGAGGTTTGTATCCTGCTCCGGAGTGGGAGTAGGGGATGGACCAGGAGGGGGGGTCATCGATGGTGCCGCCATTGGTGGTTGAGGAGGTGGGATCGACGATGTTTCCGACGGTGCGGAAGTCGTGAAATTTTCCGGCGGCAGCGGTGGAGTATCCTTGATTGCGGAAGTGCTGGGGGAGGGTGATGACGTCGGGAAGGATGGCGCGGATGGGGCGGAAGCCGGTGACGCCGGTTTCCTCTGGCATGAGTCCGGTGGAGAGGACAGCGCGGGAGGGGCCGCAAACGGGCCATTGGCAGTGGTGATTTAGGAAGGTGGTGCCTTGGGCGGCGAGGGCATCGATATTGGGAGAAAGGGCGAGGGGGTCGCCGTAGCATCCGAGGGTGGGGACGAGGTCATCGATGGGGATGAAGAGGATATTGGGCCGATCGACTGCCTTAAGGGAGATGAGGGTGGCGAGGAAAAGCAATGGGGAGAGCGCTTTCATGATCTTTTAAGATCGATGAGAGATGGGTGATGTCGAGGAAGAAGATCGGGGGAGGGCTGAGGGTCAGCTTTTAAAAAAGGAGAGAGAGGGAGCAACTTTTTGATTTCTATGGTGTTTTATGAGTCGTAGATAAAAACTTCATGAAAAATTCCACAGTGATTCCTCTTTTTGCAGTGACCGCAGCAGCGGCTTTTGGTTTAGGCTGGGTGATTCGTCCAGATGGAGGAGGTGAAGATGCGGGGAGCGGTGGAGCTAACGAAAAGGTGTCTTCAAGTAGTGGTCGTTCGGTGACGAGTGGGGCACGAGGAGGAGCTACGAAGAGCACGAGGGAGGGAGAGTTTTTGGCGAGGTATTTGGTGGATGGGGCGATTTCGAGTGAAGACATGAAGAAGGCAATCAAAGAGATGTCGGACACGAACGATCCTCTTTTAAGGCAGAAGATGATGGCTTTGCTGTTGGAGAATCTGACGGCGGAAAATGCGAAGGATGCTTTTTTGGCGCTGCGTGAGACGCGCCGGGGTGGGCCTTTTGGGCGAAGGAATGATGATGAGATGCGACTTTTGGCAAATGCTTGGGGGAGAATTGATGGAGAAGGTGCGGTGGCGGCTCTTAAGGAAATTTCTGAGAACGATGGTGAGGAAAGACGAGGGCGTGGTGGCCGAGGGGGGCGCGGTGATATGGGAGGAGAACTCGCGAGTGCCTTGGCGGGATGGGCCACGGTTGATGGCGCTGGCGCGACGGCTTATTTGAGTGGAATTGAAGATGAGCGAGAGTCACGGATGGCGGCTTTTGGGATTGTCCAAGGAATGTTGGTGAATGGAGTCGATGAGGCGATGAGCTTTATTCAATCTCTTCCGGATACGGAAGGGGGAGATCGTTCGAAGGGGATGTATATGGCGATGGTGACCGATGAGATGTTGGAGCAAGGTTTAGAAAGTGCAAAGAGCTGGGCCGACACGGTGAAGGATCCAGATCTGCGGACGGGAGTTTTGGCCCGAGTGACAATGGAAATCATGAATGATGACCGGGAAGCAGCGGCTGAGTGGATAGCGCAATTTGGAGATGAAGATGCGGCTGCTCCAGCAGTGGATCGACTTGCGGATTCGTGGTCACGGGAAGACCCTCAAGCGGTCTTGGAGTGGGCAGACAAGCTTTCGGGTGAATCGAAAATTGCGGCGTATGATGAGGCGATGGGATCATGGGCACGTGAAGATCCCGTGGCGGCAGGGGAATTTCTGGGGACCCTAGAGACTTCGCCTGAGCGTGATGCGGCGGTTGAGAGTTATGCGACGAGAGTTTCTCGTGAGGATCCAGAGACGGCGATGGCGTGGGTAGATACGATTGCTGATGCTGAGCTGAAGCAAGAAGCTCAGGTCGATGTGGCCCGCGATTGGTATCGGAAAGATCAGACAGCGGCCGCGACTTGGATTGATTCAAGTGGGTTTTCTGAAGAAGTGGTGAAGCAAATTACGGAGCCTTCGCGCGATTTTGGTCGCAGAGGACCCGATGGGGGAGGACGCGGAGGTCGTTAGGTGCAGGAGCAGGAGCAGCAGTCGCAGTCGATACAGCCAGTATCGCCGGGGCCGCAGTCGAATGCTGAGTCGCAGCAGCCGCCCTTCTTTGGGCTGGGGCAAGGGAGGCAGCAGTCGGAGCAGTTGCAACAATTATGCCACCATTGGTCCTTCCGCTTTTTCCGTTTGCGGGGCTTTTTGGCTGGAGGGTTTTCGAGTTGAGAAAAGGCTCCGGCTGGGACGAGGGTTTGATGTTTGGCGAGGGTGCTGGAGAGGACTTGGTGGACTGTTTCTTGAAAGGATCCGGTTAAGTTTACGACTTGATGGAAGTTGGTGAGCGCAGAGGTGAAGTGATGTTGAAATTCTTCAGGGTCAGCTTTTTCGAGCGGGTTAAAACGGCCGCGTTTGGCGTCTTCGCTGCGGTCTTGGTGGGCGTCTTGCCAGTAGATGAGGCGGCCGAGGTTTTGGCCGAGTGATTGGAGCTTATTTTTTTGATCTGGGGCGTCGGCGAGGAGGGCGGCGTGGCCAAAGATGGTTCCGTAGGCCTGCGAGGTGGGTGAAGCGGCGCTGAGGAGGTCGGGCTGGGCGTCTTCGATGGCGGATTGTTCATCCATCATTTCGATGACTTCGGCGGTGGGGAAGCGGATGGAATTTAGAAAAGAGATGGCTCGGTCGGTCATGGGTCTGACGGCGCGGCCGAGGAGGCGGGCGGTATTTTTTCGGAGGCCAGTTTCGTCGGAGCGGTCGTCGTCTAGCTTTGCGGAGAGTCCGCAGACGGTGACGGCGGCGGCGAAGCGGGCGTGAAGGTCATTTGAAAAAAGGGGGCGAGGGATGGAGATGGGGTTGCAGCAGGTGCGGTTTGATACGCTTGGGGCTGCTGGATTGATGGAGGCGGTGAGGAGGGAGAGGAAGGTGGAGTCGCGGTTGACGAGGAAGCGGGCGGCGGGGGTGTAGTCATCGCGGAGGGCACCGGAGAGGCCGCAGAAGAAGCTGCGGTAGGTGGAGTGGGTGTCGTCTGGGGCGCAGGTGCGACATGGGCTGGCTAGGAAACCGAACATGGAGGATTTAGAGTAAGATGCGGGTGCCGGTATCAAGAGACTGACGACCAGCTTCGAGGATGGCGGTGGTGGGGCGGGTTGTTTGGATGGTGGCTAGGTTTTGGTCTTTTCTAAGAATGAAGTCAGCGATGCTTTGGTAACCGTAGCACGATTGGCCGGCGAAATTTCCATTTGAGTCGGGGGTGTAGCGGAAGAAGAGGGGATTGGGAGATTGGTAGCCGGTGGAGTCGGAGGCGAAGTGGTATCCGCGGTGGGCTTGGTCGATGCGGACTTCTCCGTTGTGATGGAGGGCGAAGAAGCGTTGCTGGGAGTGGACTTCGGCCTTGGAGGCGATCCAAGCAGAGGTGTAAACGGCGGTGGCTTTGGTGCCGGAGTTGTTTTCCCAATCAACCATGAGGGTGATGGAGTCTTCGGTGGGGAGGTCTTGTGATTGTGCGACTCCGGTGGAAGCGGAGGCGATGACGGAGAGGGGGCGGGCGAGGCCACGAAGGGTCCAGCAGTGAAAGTCGATGTGGTGGGCGTTGAGGTAGTAGGAGATGTCGGAAGATTTTCCGGCCCAGGCGCGGAAGGAGTCGAGCTGGGACTTTGGTTGGGACATGTAGCTGGCGAAGTACGAGAAATCTCCGAGATCTCGGAGTTTGGCGCGGGCGTCAGCGTAAATGGGGTCCCAGCGCTTGTGGACTTCCATGGCGATGGTGACTTCTTTTTGTGCGGCGATCTCGATGAGGGAGTCGTGTTCGGCGAGGGTTTTGACGATGGGCTTGGCGACGAGGACGTTCATGCCGAGTGAGGCAGCGAGGTGGGCCATTTCGTGGTGGAGGTCATCGGGAGTGAAGATGAGGACGAAGTCTCCTGGAGAAAGGGCGTGCAGGGCGTTGCGCCAGGCGGTGGGGTCTTTTTGATCGTCGTTTGGGAAACTCTGGAAGGAGGAATCGAGGCCGTATTTTTGAGCGATGAGTCGGTGGAAGTGCTCGCGGACTTTCGGGAATTTTGTGCCGTTGGATCCGGCGAGGATGATCTCGGAGAGGTGACCTTTCTCACGAAGATCAAAGAGAGTGAGGGCGACGATACCGGCTCCTTTGTCGGAGGTGGATTCGGATCCGTGGACTAGTCCAGTGACGTATTCTCCGGTTCCGATGACGAGGGCTTTTGGAGCGGTCATGATAATGCTTATTCGGCAGCGGTGATTTGGGATTTTTTTGTGACAACAATCGAGAGTCGATGTCCATGGGTGTCGACTCGGATGGGGCCCTTATAGCGCATGTTTTTGCCGATGAGAGAGCGGATGTAGGCTTCGTCGAGTCCGTCTTCTAGTTTTGATTTTTGGAAGCCGATGGCGAACTCAGGGCTGCGATTGTGAAGCTGAAGGTAGAGGGTGGCTTTGGTTTTCGAGGTGGTGAAATCGATGGCTTCGGCGGCCACGCTCACCACTTCTCCCTTCATGTCCCGGAGTTGGGCTTCGTCCTTTACAGAGTAGACCTCTTTTGGGGGGTAGCTGATGTTAATATCTGCTTGGTCTTGAACATCGAGAAGGGTGGCTGACTCTAGAAAGCCCTGAATAGAGACGGTATTTCCGACGGCATTTTCTGCGGTGGTTTGGGAACTGGGAGGGAGGGATACGAGGAGAGCGGACTTGTCAAAAATCAGGCGTTCTTCAGAATTTAATTCGGAAATGTCGCCGGAAATTTGGACCCATTTCCCAATGTTCTTTTTGAGCTTAGGAGCATCGGATGCGTCAATTTTGACATGGCCGATATCGAGAGTGGGGCGTTCGGGTCGTTCTTGTTCTTCTTCTGCTGTTGTTGCTGTTGTTGCTTCGGGTGTTTTTTTGAGAAAGGTCCTTTTTGGAGTGGGGGAGGAGTTGGGAGATTTGGCGATTTCTTGGGGCTTTTCTTTTGGTTTCTGGGTCATGAACCAAAATCCAGCTCCAATGCTGATGAGAAGAGCTGAAACGAGGAGAAGGGTTTTGAGAGGAAAGGATGATTTGGTGGCAGAGGGGAGGAGGACAGTAGAAGAGGGGTTTGATAGGGTGCTGGGAGCGTGGGTGAGGGTGCTACGGTGGGTGGTGGGGGCTAGATCTGAAGTGACGAGAGTGGCTGGAGTGTGAGCGGTGTGGCGACGGAGACGCTCAAGAAGGTCGGCGAGTTTTTGATAAGAGGCGGAGAGCGAGGCGGGGTGAACGTCTTGGGCAAAGGCATGAAACCAGGCGTGATAATCGACCGAAAAGGTGTCGATGAGCTGTGTGGGATCAGTGCCACAAGTGACGACGGATTCGGGGGTGAATGAGACGGTGCTGGCGACGGGGCCAAGGGTTTCGACGAGATTGGAGCCGTGGTTTTTGATGCGATCAAACTCTTCTTGAGTGAGGATGGGACCTTTTTTGATTCGATCTGTGAGAAGGATTCCGTCCCACCAGCGAACCGCAAGCCAAGGGTGTGAGTCTACGGGATCGAGCCCGCCGTCGAGAACGGGGCGGAGGCAGCTGTGGCTGAGTGATTGAAGTTCTTTTAGGGCGTTGTCGAAGCGTTCGCCTTTAAGAAGGTTGAGAATGTTTTCTTCGTACTTCAGGCGGACAAGGGCCAGAGTTGTGCCATCGCTCGTGTGCACTCGGTAGACAACGAGGTTTTCGTTTTGATAGACGAGGTCTTCAATATGGTAGTCTGAGTGCATCAACGAGCGGACTTCAGAGTGACTGACGAGCTGAGCGAAGCCAATCGGCAAATGGCGAGATTTTCTATAATTTTGTCATTTAGATGTGTTGCTTTTTTGGACGGATGACCCAAGCGGCAGAGAGTCCTAAAGCGAGGCAGGCGAGCCAAACACTATTTGGCGAAACTGAGAAAAGAGCCATGCCGAAGGCGTGCACGCGGACGAGGAGGCCGCTGGGCTCTGGCCGCAGGGAAATACATCGCGCCAAAAATGCTGATAGCGCTGGAGGTGATGACAATGGCCCAAGGGTTGAGGGCCTAGTTTTTGGTCATCGGCGGGAAGGAGGGTTGGAGGACCTTACCAAGTGAAGATGATGGGAGCGGTCACGATGGTGGGGTTATCAGGCCCATTGTTTTCGCTGACTTCGAATGCTGAGACATAGCCATTTTCAAACTCTACGACGGTTTTGGATTTCTCCTCGTTGGTGGTGTGTGAGAGGCGACGATAAATCGTGCCGGTGTAGGGATCTCGGCTGGTGGTGTAGTGGTTGATTTTTTCGTATTCCACGAATTCCCAAACCTGCGTTTGACCTTCTGCGGTGCGACGGAGTTTCGTTTTGGTGGGCTTGCCGAGAACTTGGCCCGCTTCATCAGTGGTCATTCCGAGGGCGACTTCCTTTTTCGCGATGAGGTCACGAACAAGAAGCTGGCGGGTGTGAACTTGTTTGAGTTTTTCAACAAACTTGGGGTCTTTTGACGAGAAAGCGGCGGGGGTAACCCAACCGGAAACACCTACTCCGTCTTCTTTTTTGCCGCGGACAAAATAAGCCTTATCGGTGAAGGAGACGAGTTCGACATTGATCCCGACTTTGAGAGCGCCGCGCTTGCGCCCTCCTTTTTTAGAAGCATAGACCCAACCGGGTTTTTCGACTTTGAGCGTGATGCCATCTGCCGCGAATTCTTCGATATATACGACGTCCTTTTCTGGCTTCTTGGGTAGGGCCATTAAGGGTAGGGCAAAGAGGATTAAAAATGCTGCCGTTTTCATAGTATTTACAAAGTAAGTCATTTCGAGCGTCTTGTCGATGAATCTATGACGGAGTGGCGGCAATGATTTATTCATCCTTTTGTCTGAGGCGATCCTGAGTCAGTTTTCCGTCATGAACGGACCGCTTTCTCAGAAACTCTTCGCCAAGGCAAAAACATTGATTCCAGGAGGGGTGAATTCTCCGGTCAGGGCATTTCGGAATGTTGATGGAGATCCATTTTTTGTGCGTCGTGCCAAGGGGTCACGGATTGAGGATGTTGATGGGAAGCACTATATTGATTTCATCGGATCGTGGGGGCCGAACATTCTAGGGCATGCGCCGATTCCGATCACGAGCGCGATTCACGAAGCGGCGAAGGATGGGGTCTCCTACGGGATTCCTAATCCCTACGAAATCGAGATGGCGCAGGTCATTACGAAGTGGGTGCCGTCGGTTGAGAAAGTGAGGATGACGAACTCCGGAACGGAGGCGACGATGTCGGCGATTCGGTTGGCGCGAGGTTTTACGGGGCGTGATAAGATTGTGAAGTTTGAGGGCTGTTATCACGGTCATGCTGATTCGCTTTTGGTGGCGGCGGGGTCGGGGGCTCTGACATTTGGGGAGCCGAATTCAGCGGGGGTTCCGCAGTCATTTGCGAATGAAACGATCACGCTTCCTTATAATGATGTGGAGCGCTTGGAGGAGGTTTTTGCGCAGCACGGCGAGCAGATCGCGGCGGTCATTGTGGAGTCTTATCCTGCCAATGCGGGTCTCGTTTTTCCGCGCGAAGGTTACCTTGCTAAGATTCGTGAGATCACTCGAGCTCATGGCTCGCTCGTCATTTTTGATGAGGTGATGACCGGTTTCCGCCTCGCTCGGGGTGGCGTGCAGGAACTTGAGAATTTCGAGCCAGACATCACGGCGATGGGGAAGGTGATCGGCGGGGGACTGCCGGTGGGAGCCTTCGGTGGTCGTGCCGATATTATGGACATGCTCGCGCCGGATGGGCCGGTTTACCAAGCTGGAACTCTCAGTGGAAATCCGCTCGCGATGGTGGCTGGTTTGACGCAGCTACGTGAGCTCGATAAGCGTGGGGCCTATGAATATCTCGCTGAGGTGGGTGTGCAGATGGCAGAGGGCTTGCGAAAGATTTTGAGCGAGAAAGGGATGCCGCATCGGGTGAACCAAGTGGGCTCGATGTTCTGTCTCTACTTTCTTGATGAAGAGATCGTCAATGTCGACACGGTGCAGAAGCAGGACTTCGAGATTTTTAAGAAGCTCTTTTGGGGCTGTCTCGATGCAGGGGTTTATCTTGCACCGAGTCCTTACGAGACTGGCTTTATTTCAATGGCTCATACCAAGGCGGATATTGATGACACCCTTGGAGTGATTGAGAAGGTTGTTTCGAAGTGGTGATCGAGTTTGCGGAAAAAGATGAAGCCCGCTTTTGTGAAAAAGCGGGCTTCAAACCCTTCTGGACGCCTTAGCGATCCAGTCGGGGTTCGGGGGTTGGGGTGATTGATTAAATCTTAGCCTTTCTTATCAAGGAAACGAGAGACGTAGTCTTTTCCGCCGAGTCCGATGGCGATGGCGCCACCGAGACCAAGAGCAAGTCCGAGACCGTAAACAACAGCTTGGAAAGGAGCTCCGGTAACTTCAGGAGCGATTCCTGAACGTTGAAGAGCAGCGACACTTGAGATGGCGATGATGGCAATCTTAGCAATCTTGGCGAGCATGAGGTTCTTATCGGCAAGAGCACGGTAAGCGTAACCTGAAGCCATGATGCCGACTCCAATGATGAGGATGGCGATGAGGATATTGAAGTATCCTGAGAAGATGTTCTCGGAAGCGGTGGAGAGAATCTCGATGTTGAGTTCATTAATCGCGGCAGCGGCCATGAGGACGATGACACTGATGAAGGAAACGAGACCTACAACGGAAGAAACCGAACGGCTTCCTTCAGCAGGAATGTTGGTCAATCCCATCTTAGCAGGAAGCTCATCAGCTCCGATTCCTTCGAGAAGGTTCGTGAGGATTTCGCGAACGATCTTAGCAACGAAGACTCCGATGGTGAGGATGATTCCAGCGATCAAGATGTTTGGAACAGCATCAAGAATGGACTGGAAGATCTGCGCAACAGGCTTGGAGATCGCATCGATTCCAAGAACACCAAGAGCAGCGGTGAGGCCACCGAGGGCGACGATGCCGTAAGCAACTCCGCCGACGCCGTTGGCGATAGGAGCTTTCTCAGTGTCCATGCCGAGACGCTCATCTGCGCGAGCAGCTTGGAGAACACTCAGAATGATTTCCTTAATGACCTTCGCGAGAATGAAGGTGATGTAAGCAATGATTCCAGCACCGACGAGGTTTGGAATGACGCCTAAGAATCCACCGAGGAGATCGTTAAGAGGTTGAGTCACTCCCTTGAGTCCTGCGAAGTCGAGAGCGAAGATGAGGACGAAGAGGAAGAGGACGAGTCCAACGAGTTTACCAATTAATCCGGAAGCAGTGGTGTTTGAGTCACCGAGGTACTTGGAGAGCTTGTCGTCCATGCCGCTCTTTGCGGCGGCTTTGCCAATGCCTTTTCCGACGCCTTTGGCGATGAACTTACCAATCAGGAAGATTAATAAAGCTCCAACGTATTTTGCGATGGGTCCGAGGGAGTCGAGCCATTGCATGACTTGGGATGAAATGTCAGCTGCTAGTAATATGGGGATGTTGTTCATTTGGATGTACTATTTCTTTTCTGGGGAGAATCTCAGGATCTCCTGCGCCATGTAAGACGGCGCAATCGTCCTGAAATTCTACTTACATCGAAGAAAATAGAGTCAATGAATCCTGACTGCGACTATTTTTAAAACGAAATTTGTAATGAATAAACTCAAGTTTCATTACGTTAGGGGCTTGGAGGACAGCCGTGGGTGTGTTTTTTTGACTAATTTTTGGTCCTTAGCCGCTCTTTTTGAGATGACGTCTATTTCTTACCTCGTGCCCCTTTTTGCAACCTGCGTTTTTTTGCCTAGTTTACTGAGTGCTCAGGCCCCTGGCGTTCCGATCGTGGAACAATCGACTCAAGGTTTAGACCGTGAGGACCAAAAGATTCACCTTCAGATCGCGGCCTTTGCAAAGGATGATAAGCTATTAAGCACTGAAGAAATCAAAACTCAGCTTAAGGCACCTCTGGAAAAGAAAATCACGTTGATGTCTCCCTCTGAAAAGGAGCTCAAGCCTGCTGATATTGCTGACCGTGCCCGTGCTAGCATTTACCGGGTGGGTATCGCCTACCTTTGTGGAAAGTGCGACAAGTGGCACACCAACTTTGGCGCAGGGTATGCGATCACGAAGGACGGGGTGCTAGCAACGTGTGCTCATTGCCTTGAGCTGGAGCCAGATCTGGAAACACAGACGATTGTTGCGGTTGATATGGAGGGCAAGGTCTATCCGGCGACGAAAATTATCGCCAATCACGAGAAGATGGACGCCGCGTTGATAAAAATTGATGTCGAAACAACCGCTTTGCCATTGAATCATAATGTCCGTCAGGGGGAGGTCGCCTATTGCCTGAGCCGACCGCTGGATCAGCGACAGTATTTTAGCACTGGAATCATTAACCGTTTTTATTGGAGAACCCCGAAGAGAGGAAAAGACGATACCGCGCTGAGGGCTCTTGCTCAATTGCGGGTGAATGTCAGCACCGATTGGGCGCCTGGAAGTAGCGGTGCTCCCGTTCTGGACCGTTTCGGGAACGTGATTTGCCACGTTTCGGAGATCGAGCCGATTGCCGAAGAGCTCGTTATTGGAATGGATGGCAAAAGCCAGCCCGTCCCTCTTGTCATGCTTCATACCGGAATCCCCGCCAAAGCGGTTGACGCTTTGGCAAAATCCCTTAAATCAAAGCCAGAGCCTACGAAAGTTGACTGAAAATTCCTCCAGTATTCTAAGTTTCCCCGGAAGAGGGCTTTCCTCCCCCGTTCCAGAATCCGATCAACCATCCTCCACTTCTTTCCAAGACTTGTCTCAAAACATGAACTGGGATGATTGGATGAAGGAGAATCTCGCACGGCTTGCTTTCTATGCTCGTCAGCAAACGCGCACCGATAGCGATGCTGATGACGTGTTACAAGATGCCATTATTGAAGCATGGAAACGGACTCCTAAAAAGTGTCCTGATGTGGCCCTTGTTTTTTCCTATATTCGACGGCGCTCCATCGATCTGGGAAGAAAGATGAAGGTCAGACAGGATTTCGCCGAATCCTCCGACGTTTTGCTGGTGACAATCGAAACCGACTTTGAGCAGCGCGATGACGAACTCCTTCTACGCAAATCCCTCGGCAAGCTTCCTCCTAATCTCAGCGAGGCGGTGGTTCTGCATCTGTGGGGTGGACTTACTTTTCAGGAAATCGGGAAGATGCTCTCGATCTCTCCAAACACAGCATCTTCCCGCTACCGCCTCGCTCTCGAACGGCTCCGCCAAACTGTAAAAAATAAACTCTCATGAAACCTGATTTTGATATCGAAGATCGCCTTCGAAAGCTCGCTCCGAAAACTACGGACGAATACCAAAAGCAATTTTCAGAGCGCTTCGAACGCGCGCTGAACGAGGAAGCGGCTCCGCAAAGCCCTTCGATTTTTTCACGGGTCGTCCCTTGGGGTTTGGCGACTGCGGCCGTTCTTTGTTTGGCTGCGCTTATTCTAAATTCACCGAACCCATCTGAAGTGTCTCCGGCTCAAGCTACAGTGGCTAAGGTCGTGGACGACGGAGGGATCGATGATGAGATTTTCGTGCCACATTCTGAAAGTGAGCCCATTGTTCTTGGTGATGATGGGAAGATTTACCGAGTCTTAGTTCATGAAAACTCGACAAAGAACACCCGTCCGAGCCGTAGGCTCGTTGCCTTGAACTCATTCTAAAATCCATGAAAACTATTCTAAGCCTATTTTTACTCATCTCATTGCCCTTGTTCGCGTCTGACGCAAAGACGGCGTGGTTAGGAGTGGCTGCTCATGAAAACATTGATGGTGATCGCTACCTTCCGGGAGTGGTAGTCGCTTTTGTCTGGGTAGATTCTCCCGCGTCTCAGGCTGGCCTGTTGGAGGACGATGTCATTGTGGCAATTGGGAAAAACAAACCACGCTCCCCCGAGCATCTGGGGCGCTTGGTCCGGCTTCAAAAACCAGGATCGACTATCACGCTCGACTTCCACCGAGATGGGCAGCCGAAGTCGATTCAAGTGACCCTTGGCACTCTCTCGGAGGCGAGAGAAAAAGGGGCGATGTTGACTGAGGATTTCCGCGATAAATCGCCCATTCAAAAATCTTCCGACATTACTACGGAAAATGCCAAGCGAGTCTGGAATCTTATTGAAAATGACACGAAAAAATCACTCTTAGGCATGGGCTTCTCTCCTGAGCATGTGGCGAGAGTGATTGCTCAGATGAAGCCTGCAGGAGCCGAACTCGTAAAAGTCCCTGACCTTCGAGTGAAAGAAGAGAAGAAGTAAAGCTGACGTAAACTTCCTCCACAGCCGCTTCACCCATCAAATAATATGAACGTAAAATTATGCACTCTATTTTGTCTTCTACTGGGCATTAGCCATTTGCAGGCCACCCCGGAAGATGCCTTTACTCAAATAGCGGCTCAGTTGAAGGCAGGTGAAGTGGAAAAAGCGCTGTCATCAATGACGAAGAAGGCGAAGCAGGAGTTCATTTCGATCGCGGTGGAGGGCGTTGCAGAACAGATTGCTTTAGGAGGGGGATTTCCTGAAAAGATAGTTGATGGAACAAAGGTGACGGTGACTCCGGCAGACATTGGTTTTGACAAGGTGAAGTTTCCAAAGTGGTTTACGGACGAAGAGGGACCAAACCCAAGCGAGAAACAAGAGCTGGAGTTTTTTGGGGAGCTGGTAGGAATTATCGAAAAGTCTGAGGACCGCAATAAAGCTCTCAAAGATCTCCTGACTTTGAGTGATTTAGTTGAGCCGAATGAATTCAGTGGGAAGATCATTCCTCGGCCCACAGATGCGGATTACCCGAAAGAGACAATCTGGGTTGAGATCGATTATGGTCAGGGCGAAAAAGACAAAGTCGCGCTCAAATTCAAGAAGGTGAAGGATGTTTGGAAATATGCTGATTATGATTGGAAGACCATGGAGATCGAGGAGAAGAAATTTGTCGAAAAGAAGGTTCTCGATATTTCTGGAAAAGGATTAGATGGTGAGGATCTCTCAATCAAGGGACTCGAAGGGAAGGTGGTCTTAATTGACTTCTGGGGCACTTGGTGAGGAGGCTGTCTCACTGCGTTTCCTCAGTTGAAGAAACTTAAGAAGGTATACGGACCTCAGGGATTTGAAATTCTTGGCATTGCAAGTGACCAGCCAGAAACTCTGAAAGCCTATTACGCCAAAAAAGGCGAACTTCCGTGGCTCAATATTGTCGATGTCGATGACGCGATTTCAAAAAAGTTCGGAATCGATGTCTTTCCCACTTACTACTTGATTGATAAAACAGGGAAGCATATCGCGACGCCTTGGGATAAAAATGAGATCGGTGCGCTGGTCGCAAAGGCGCTAGGAGTTGAAGAAGTTCCTCTTAAAGATTAGGGAGAGCACTTTTCGATCGAAGTTTATTCACTGGAGTGAGCGAGGGATGAGAGAAGGAAGATCCCAATTATTTTAGTGGCTCGGGAAGAAATGAGCGGCCGAGAGGTCACCTTCGCCGGGAGGGATTTCGAGATACCCGGTCCCTGCGAGGGGCGTGACAAAGTCGCCTGAATTTTGTGGCGAAAGCGAAACCGCTTTTCCTTCGTGGTTCATTTTGGCGGGCAAAAATTGGGTGAGAAATGGGTTCTGCTTGATTGGTTCCGCGAGCGGGAGATACATGACCTCGCGGGGAGAGGTTCCCACCATTTTTTGCAGGAGTGGGACGACGTAGCGATGAAAGGTGGTGAGGGTGGAATTTGGATTGCCGGGGAGGGCGATGATTCCTTGCCAGACGGCGAGTGGCTTGCCGGGGCGTTGTGCTACGCCGTGGAAAGCGGGCTCGCCGCGAAGTGACTCGAGTGCGGATCGGACGTAGTCTTTTTTCCCCTTGGAGATTCCACCGGAGAGGATGATAAGGTCGGCCTCTTTCAGGGCAGCCGCGATGCCGGCGGTGGTGGTTTCTAAGTCGTCGGCCAAGTGGTCCCAGCTTACGTCAGCCGGTCCCCATTGATGGACGGCACTGAGCAAAGTTTGCCCGTTTGACTGTCTGAGTTGATGGGGGAGGGGCGTGTCGTCAATCGGAATCAGCTCGTCTCCGGTAGTGAGGATTTTGAGGCGGGGGAGTCGGGTGACTCCCACCACCACCGCGCCGATGGAGGCCATGATGCCGAGCTGTCCCGGTCCAATTCGGGTGCCTGATTTGAGAAGGAGGTCGCCGGTTGCCGCGTCTGATCCTTCCCGGTGAATGAACTTTCCGGGAGTAGGATTGCATTCGATTTTTCCGCTCTCTTCATTGAGGGTGACTTCTTCGTAAGGAACCACCGTGTCACAGTCGGGCGGCATGATGGAGCCGGTCATGATTTGCCAGCAATGTCCGGGGTTGAGGGGAGGAGGAATAGGGCTGCCGGCGGCATGGATTCCTTGGAGGGGAAGGGGGGAGCCACCGAAGTCCGAGAATCGAAAAGCAACTCCATCCATCGTGACTCGGTCAAAGGGAGGAAAGGGGCGATCTGCAAAAAGATCCTCACGCAGGACGCGACCGAGAGCATCTTCCAGTCGGACGGATTCGGTGTCTAGCAGCTCGGCATTCGCTAGGATGATTTTCTCCGCTTCTTGCGGCGTGATCAGGCTCATGTTTGGAGCTTGCCGCGTTCTTTGGCACTTCTCAACTGTCACAGCTCAAAAAAATGCGTTAGTCTCTGGTGTGCGCTTTCTTCTCCTTCTGATTCTCGTCCCGCTTTTACCTGCGAAAACCCTTCGCGTAGCGACTTATAATGTCTCGATGGCTCAGACTTCCGAGGGCCAGTTATCAGCGCTCTTGCGGCCGGGAACTTACCTCCAGGCCAAACGTGTCGCGGAGGTGGTTCAGATCCTTCAGCCTGATGTCCTACTTCTGAACGAATTTGACTACGACCCGAATGGCACTGCGGCCACGCGGATGAATGATAAGTATTTTAAGGTCAGCCAGAACGGGCGCGATCCTCAGGATTATCCTTATCGCTATGTCGCGATTTCAAATACGGGCATTCATTCCGGTTTTGATCTCGATAACGCCAGCGGGATCGATTCCACGCCGGGTGATATTTCTTATGGAGGAGACGCCTTCGGCTTCGGGGAGTTTCCGGGGAAGTATGGAATGGCGGTGTTCTCGAAGTTTCCTTTGGAGGAAGAAGCGATCCGGACCTTTGAGGAAATTCTTTGGAAGGATATGCCGGATCATCTGATTCCTCCGGGATTTTACGGGTCCGAGGAGTTGGATGTGTTTCGTCTCTCTTCAAAGAGCCATTGGGATATTCCGGTGCAGGTTTACGGCACGACTTTTCATTTCCTCGTGAGTCATCCTACTCCACCTGTCTTTGATGGTTCTGAAGATCGAAATGGCCGTCGTAACCATGATGAGATTCGTCTTTGGGCTGACTACCTGACTCCGGGCGCAGCTGACTATCTTGGAGGCGGGCTTTCTTTACAAAGACGATTCGTGATTGCGGGGGATCAGAATGCGGATCCCACGCGGGGCGATAGCGTTAATGCCGCGATTAATCAGCTTCTCGGACATTCTCGCGTTGATGCTAGCTTCACCCCTGAACGCAGTGGGGCTTCGACTGCCAGTAACAAGTTTGACACCTCAACTTTTGGGCTGCGAGTCGACTATGTTTTACCTTCGCAACTCGGGTTTCACATTGTCGATGGGGCCGTTTTTTGGCCGCTCGGGAATGATGAAGGAGCAAGTTTGGTGACTGGTTCTGATCACCGTCCGGTTTACCTTGATTTGCAGCTTGTTCCGCTGATTGATGAGGCGGTTCGTGAAATTGCGGTGGATGATTTTCGTCTCAGTTGGAAGGCCCAAGAGGAGGTGTCTTATCGAGTGGAAAAGAGTGTGGATTTGAAGGATTATTCTTGGCTGGCGATGGAGGATTTTCCGATTGAGAGGGGAGGGGATGTTGCGACGGTCGTTCTCCCGACTTCCGCATCGGCTCAGTTCTTCCGGATCGTGGCCTATTATGAGTAGCTTTTCGTTTTCATTGATGAGGATGAGAAAGGCGTTAGGCTCTGGCTCGTGAGACTCATCCTACCTTTGTCCCTTTTGGTTTTTGTGATTATCGCGGCGTGCTCGTCACCAATTCAATGGGAAGGGCGTAATCCGGTGGTTTCGACTTTGCCGGTTTCGTCCAATGCAACTTTCGCGAAGGCTGGGCTCATTCGGATTTCGGAAGTCGATTCCTCGATCTCGATCGATCTTCGTTACACTCGTGACTCTGCGATTGCGAAGAAGGCTCTTTACGCGCCCAATATGCCCGCATTGCTCCGGCCCGAAACGGCGGCTCGTCTTCGCAGGGCAAATGAGCTGGTCAAGATGCAGGGGTATCGCATTCAAGTCTGGGATGCCTATCGCCCCCCGAGTGCGCAGCTTGAGTTATGGGATGCCTCAGGCCACGATGTTCGTTTTGTGGCGGATCCATTTTCGAAGCCTTCCCAGCATTCCTGTGGAACGGCGGTCGATGTGACCTTGGTGACGAGTGCTGGCAAAGCGGTTGAGATGCCTACGGGATTCGATAGCTTTACGCCTGAAGCCGCCGCCGCCTACCAGCACCCGGACCCAGAAGTCCTAAAGCGGAAGCACATCCTCCAGCAGGCGATGACAAAAGCGGGCTTCTTTCCTCTTCCGAACGAGTGGTGGCATTTCACGGACCGTCGCTTTAAAGTCTATCCTGAGACCGTTCCGCTCTCTGCAATCAAAGCTGCTTTTTAATCTATGAAACTTCTCGTACTTCTTTTCACTTGTCTTAGTCTTTCCGCTCAAGTGAAGCCCTTGGTTGGGACTTACCTTGGCGATAATCAACGGAACTATTATGGCAATCAGGCTCCCTCGAAGCTCAGCGTGAAATGGCGCACTCCGTTGGGGACAGGGAAGACCACTTTTGGGACGAGTGATACGCGGACTTGGTCCGGAGCAGGCTGGACCGGGCAGCCTTTGGTGATTCAGGAAGGAGGAGAGATTTACCTCATTCAAGGAACGCTGAGTCATCACGTCAAAAAGATCCGTGCGAGCGATGGTAAGGTGATTTGGTCCACGAGCGTTGGCGATGTGATCAAAGGAACGCCCAGCTTTGCGGATGTTGGGGGTCCGGCTGAGTCTCGTTACACCTTGATCGTTGGAAGTCGGAGTGGTTACGGTCAGCATTGGCGCAAGGGAACGGCTCATAGTTTGCATGGGATTTCCTATCTCACTGGGAAAAAGCTCTGGCGTCATAACTCTCGTGCCACTTCGTCCAATAGTCGTGACTGCGATGCTTCGGCAGTTGTCTTGGGCGGTAAGGCTGCGATTCCTTTAGAGAACGGATATTTCACCATCTTCTCTCCTGATGTTCGGAAGGCTCAGATGGTGGATGGGTTTCCAGCGCCGAAGATCAACAAGCAGCTCATTCTTTTCAGAGAAAGTGATCGGGCGCTCTACAAAAGTGAACTGTGTTGTGAGTCCTCGCCGACTATGATCGGAAGCACTGCTTACATCGCGGCTGGAGTTGGTCGTGTTTACGGATGTGGTCTCGGTTTTTTTGGCGGCGGGCTTACTCCCAAGTTAGAAATCGGGGGCGACTTGAATGGCTCCATGCCTTTGACTAATGACAAGCACCTCCTTCTGGGGATTGAGAAGCAGTTCATTCCCGGCCATGGAGGAGTGGTGAAGTTTTCCACCGGAGGGAAGGTGAAGTGGTTTCATCCTCTTCCCGACCGGAAGTGGTATACTTGGAATGGCGGCCTCGTAGGCAGCCCGGCCGTGAACCACCGCTACAAATCCACCGTCTCAAAAGATCTCGCCTGCTTCGTGGGGATTGATGGAAATCTGACCCTTGTGAATCACAAGAAGCTTCAACCCGGAGTCATGAATTGGGGGCCACGTCGTCAGAATCAATATCCGGCTCCTCTCGTACTTGATACCGTGAAACTTCCCCAAGGCTCCATCTCCACTCCACTCTTCGTTGGGGATAAAATCATCATCGGTTACGACAATGGCATGGACCTCTACCAAGTCACCCCCGCTGGAAAAATGATTCGCTTGGATCGTCTGACCGGCCCCATGTTCGACGCCACCCCCGTCGTCTGGAACGGGCGCGTCTACGCCGGCTCGAAGGATGGAAATCTCTACTGTCTTGGGGACTAAGCGTGTTTATATAATTAGGTTAGAAGATGTGATTTTGTTTTTTTTATTGAGAGTATCTTCCCCTCTTACTAATCCGGAAATCTTTGCTCATAGTCAGGGTAAGTGGCTAATAATGAGCAAATTTGGGTGATTTTAAGTTGTCTGATTTTTTTGAATCAATAGGGTCATCGCTATGGTTATCCCAATTTCAGCATCAGGCTCTCCTATTCAACAAAACAAAAAGAACTCGTCGAATCAGTCCCGCTCCGTAGTTTACGCTGTGAAAGTAGATGACACATACCAAGAACTGGTGCCGACCCAAGAGGCGTTCCAAAAATTTCTAAGTAGAAATGAAGTCTTTTCGAGATGCCGAATCGTATCGTGCTCGATCCCGGAGGAGCGTTTTGGCTTTGAGGTAGATGTCTCACGATTTTCTGGACTAAGTGAGATCAACAGAGAAGGCTTACAAAGCTTGCTGGATCAGGAACTCCATAAGTTGTGGAAAAAGGATCAACTCCAGAAATGGCGCAAGGGCCTACGGAGATGTGATACAATCTTGCCTTCGCGGCTGTTCTTCATGCTGGGCACTATTTAGCCCGACCTCGGGAAGGAGCCTCTCTCGAAGGAAGCGCTGGGGAGGAATGAAGATGAGGCAGAGTGTTTTGAGAAGCAGGATTGTTTACTGGCGGACGGGCGTGCCGGCTTCATTCATGTTGTTGGAGATGTCCTCGGTAAGGATGCCTCGGACGTCACCGGAATCTTTGAACTGCCAGACTCTTACGGAGGCGATTGAAACGCTGGAAGTGGTCCACGGCGCCGCGCCGCCCCAGCCTGGGAACCAGACCCCCATGTTCAGTTGGGAAGCCATGGCGGGAATAAAGGTTTTGAAGGTTCCGATGAGTTTTCCATCGATGAAGTGGCTCACTTCTTTTCCTGCGTAGCGTGCGTATTTGTCTTTGCCGAGACGCTTGAGAGGGTTGCCACGATAGCTTGCGAAGGGGACTTTTGCATCCTGAATCCAGAAGAAGTTTTCAGCTTCCGCGACTTGGGTATCAGCAATGTCATCCATGGGGACAAGGTGGGTCCGCCAGATGGTCGTGAAAGTGTGATATTGGCCATCGATCGCAGCCTTGGTCGAGAGGGTCTGACTGTCATGCTCATTATTCATGAAGGTATTATAGAGGCCCGATTCGAGGTCTTGGCCTTTGCCGAATTCTGGGAAATCGATCTCCGAGAGATAGCCGTTTTTGATCTTCGGGTTGGAGAGGGGAGTCTTTTGATCTGCTTTAATCCATCTGGAAGCGTAAGTCCAAATCGCGGGAACCATTCCGATGGGACGAGGAACTTCTGGTGAGCCAATTTTCATGACGACCTCGAAGCGTCCTGAGGCAAAGAATTCCTTCGAGACGATCACTCCACCAACCCGCGTGGTGTTTCCTTTCCATCCTTTGATAGGGCCTTGGTAGAGATCGCCATGGCCGCGGCAGGTGAGAACATTTTGTGTTTTCCCGCCGACCTTGTCTTTGGCGATGAAGACGTTTTCAGGAACAACCCCGTGGTTGTCTCGGCCCCAGCGTTTTCGGAGAACATACCACTTCTTAGGATCGATTTTTCCGGTGGACCAGTCTTCTTCAAGAACAAGCTGAGCGCCTTCAGGCATGAAGCTCTGAAGGGTGGGTTGGTCTTCGGCAAAGCAGGTATTCATCAGACCAAGGAGGACGACACTCATTCCTGTTTTTCTAAATTCCCTCCTCATGTGGACCTTCATCTTGCGTAGAAATCAGGAGGGTTCAAGCGCTCCGATTTCTGACTCACAAAAGAACGGCTCTACCCCGGGAAGGGGAAGAGCCGTTTGTGAGAATTTGAAGTGAGGACTAGTTCGCGACGGCCACTCGGAAGAAGGCCTTGGGCGGAGTTCCAATCGCGGTGAGAGGGAAATTTCCTGATGAGGTCTCCGTGGCAGGTGCGGCCTCCGCGGCGAAGCTGGAGCCGAGGTTAGTCCAGGTCATGAGGTCGGTGCTGAATTCGATGATGTAGGATTTCCCAGGAACACTACTCCAAGAAATGCTTCCGCTTCCTCCCCCGAGCGTATAAGCGGTGATCCGGAGAAACGAAGTGGGATCATTCGGATCGGTGCCGGCTAGAAATTCCGAGAAATTCGATTGGCCGTCACCGTCAAGATCGGTGTCACGATCGGAGGGATCATTTGGGTTGAGTCCATTGGCGACCTCGTAGGTGTTCGGGAGGCCGTCACCATCGGAGTCGCTAGTGACGTCTTCTGTGGTGAAGAGGATGTTACTGAGAACGACACTTTCAGAGCCGCCAATCCCTTGGCCGGTGATGACTAATTTCACGTCATCGGCATCAGCAGGGATCGCAGCGGTGAGGCTGAAGCTTACGTCGAGACTCGCAGAGGCTGGGAGATTCAAAGGGTTGAATTCATCGCGATCGACATGTGCGTCATAGTCTTCTGCGACGCTTGCGTAGACGGTGACCCCGTCAGCCAGGTCGGTGCCGGCTGCTCCGAGGTATCCATTGATAAAGCCATCGGCTGGGCCGTTTGCCCCCATTAAGGTGCCGGTCGTGGAAGATCCACCATCACCCGTATCATAAGGTGTGATCAGGTTGATGGTGGTGGGGACTCCGGCGACATTGTAGACTAGCTCTGCCTTGAAGCGGTCACCAGTTTCGAAGTTCGAAGTGCTGCTGGTATCGAGGGCCCGGAGGAGTCCGGTGAAGTAAACTTCTCCCATTGTAGAAAGGTCGATGACTTCTGACTCCACCACGCTAAGGCCAGTGCTTGCGGTGGAGAGGGTGAGTGTGCGTGCGGTTGAGTCATTGACCCAGCGTTCGCTCGGTGAAGTGGTGAGATCTGTGGTGAGATCAACGAGACTCCCAGTGAGGTCGCTTTGGCCGACCCGGTAGCGATCAGAAATTCGCAAGGTAACGGTTTCGGTGATGGTGGGATAACTCACGTCGCTCAGGTCGAAGGTGATTGTTCCTGCCGTGAGGGGAGCTGGAATCGTGAAGGTCGTCACGCCGAAGGAATTGGTTATAGGGCTGAAAATATTAGGCGGTGTAACCCAGTGAGGTCCTCCGTTAGTTCCGGTGATTTCGAGGTCGAAGGTGAGGGAGTCATCCGCGAAGCCCGGTCCATTTTCAATTCGGATGATGTTTGTTGGTCCGTTGATGGTGAGCTCGGGAAGTTCTCGAACGATTTGAAGAGAGACGGTTTTCGAGGGATCCAAAACATCAGAAATATTCGCGGTGGTGAGTGTTATGAATTGATCGAAGGGGCCAAAGGTGACGGGATTTGGCGTGGCGTAGAGACCTGAGGCTGGGGTTTTGTCACTTGTCCATCCGGTGCTCAGACCGAGGTTGACTGGGGTGATGACAACGTTCGAAGAGTAAGTGTCATCTCCGGGGTTCTCGGTTCCTTGATTGTTGAAAATAATAGGTCCGGCGTAGGCCTGTAATTCAGGAGGAGCAGATGTGATCCCGAGGCCAGCGACGGTGAAGACCTCACTCGCGGAATTGTTAATCCCTTCGATCACTAGGCGCGCGGAGTTCACACTCGCTGGAATGACGTGATTGAGGGTTTTGACGAAGGTTCCTTGTCCGCTCGCGAGCTCGTCGCCGGTTAAGATTCCATCGGCTGTGATGAGGTCGTGACGGGTGATGAGGTTTACGGGATTGGCGGTATCGCCATCGAGAATGAGGTAGGCGACGAAGCCGTCCGTTTCTTCGTTTCCGGATGAGGTGTCGGTGATGGTGAGGGTTCCGGTGAACTGGACATCGGGTTGGCCAGTGAGATCAACATCCTCAGAAGTGACTACGTATCGAACCGCCTCAACTCCGCCGGGGTTGTTCATGACTAAATTAGGAACGGTGTCGTCGTACGTCCATCCGGGGGTATCGAGATTGCCGGAGGTGATGATCGGGAGCGAGGTTACGGGAAGGGCGTTGGTTCCGATGATTCGCTGTGGAAGGACATCGACTGTTGTGGTGCAAGCGGCATTAGTCGAGTCCGCGATTTCCAAGGTCAGAACTCCGCTCGCCAAATCTGCGATGGGAATGTTATCGATTGTAACGGGGGTATTGTAAGCCCCCGTTTGACCGACGAGGCTACTGCCGGCTGGTCCGGTGATGGTCCAGGTGGTGTCCACCACACCTTCTGAGGCTACGGTAAAGTTGGTGCTTATTGTATCATCGGTGGGATTGGCAGGTGTGCCCTCAAGGTCACGAGTGTTGGATGATGCGGATCCTGTGATGATGCAATCAACGACCTCGGTTTGAATTTGAATGGCCATCGCGAGGTCCGAGCTACTACTGCTCGAATTATGAACAGAAACGGCGAGGGTGTGGGTCCCCGGGCTGAGACGAGGGAAGCTCTTTAATAAGGTCGCATTGTTTCCGAATGGCGTTGTGGCCACCGTATTTGCACCAGTTCGTGATCCGACCGGGAGACTGAGTTCTGCCGTGCGGATTTGACTCTCAGTATTGGAGGTGCCGGAAGCAGTCGTCAGGTAATCGTCTGCCGCATTGGTATTGATTTGGAGAATCAGTTCACCGTTAAGATAGACGAAGCCACCGTCATCGAGGATGTAGCGAAGGGTTGGGTTGATGTAAAAATTCCCATCGTTCGGTACTGTGAAAGTCGTTCGAAAGTAGGCCGTGAAGCGGTCTCCGCTTGCTGGGGAGGACAAATTGGTCCCCACATCAGTAAATTCGGCAGGTGCGGGGTCGGGAGTTGACGTGTAATTAATCGTTCCGTATCCGAATGGCCCTGCTCCAGATCCTGCATCGAAATTCGCTCCGCTGGTGGTAAAAGAAGGTCCGGTATAGCTCGCCGCAAAGGGAAAGGCCTCCGCAAACCACGGTGTTGTTCCATCAGGGTGAGGAGTGGTCGCTCCGGAGCCAGCTGGAAGAGCGCCATCGGTGGGATGCAGGTAGTTCCAATTTTGACCCCAATCGAGAAGAGTCGTTTGAGCGCTCACTCCGAGAGTAAGACAGGTGGAAAGGGCAATAATCGGGAAGGAATGGCAGGTTTTCTTCATTGTCAGGGGGTGTCGGTGTTTTGACTTTGGCTCACGTTTCGAGAAACCAAGCGGAAGAACACTATAGCATCTCTTATTAGGGAAATGCCAATCTAATCTTATCGCTTAAGTTTTTCTAACAAGTTGCTTAGGTCTGATGAAAATCAGCTTGGGGAAGAGTAGTCGGAAGATTGGATTGGAGTCATATAAGTGGGGAAATGATCTTGATGGGCTTTTGCTCGATGAAGTCCGACTTTCTGGCGAGGTCCTTTTACCCTTTCAATTCCTGCAAACAGTGGCTCCTCCCTCAACCGGTGGACTGGAGATCACCTCGCTGGATTATGAGCCTGATACTGGCAAGGCGACTCTTGTTTGGAATTGAGAAGCAGACCAAGTCTATCAGATTGATCGCTCAACGGACCTTGTGAATTGGCTTGAGCTTATTGACGACGAAACAGCCAGTGGCTCAAGTCATACCCACGAGGACGGCTCGCCACCAGCGGGGGCAAAGCGAGTCTTTTACCGAGTCCGTTCTGAGCCATGAAAACACCATGCTGGGGACCATCACGGGTGAAGTGAGGGCGGGGCACTCCCTTCCAATTTCGATAGCAATCCTATTTGGCCAGTTGGGCCATCGCTTCAAGAAGACGAGTCTTAGGTTGAACTTTAGGAATGATCCTATAAGCCACTCCTATGAAGATCATCTTCGGTTTTTTGTTTTTGGGGTTCTTTTTGTCGTCATGTAAGGACTCGAAGACGGACGATGTGACACATCAGGAAATCTCTGAGGCTGATTCTTTGGAGGCGATCCAGAAGGGATTTGTAGAGTCCTCGAAAGGCGTTCCGGAGTCGGAAATTCCGGCGGGGATTGATCGCTTTTTCAATCTTTTGGCTAGGGTGACGCGCTCGGAAACGAGAATCGAGGCCGATGACTTTATTACGGTTGATGGGATGATCTCAGCCTTGAATTCTTCCGAGGCCATGGCGGATCTCTCGAGTAAGCAAAAGCGGGCCGTGGCGAAGGGGTTTCGTTCTGCGGTGAGTCAACTCGGGGATTCCATTCAGCAGATGGGGGTCGACGATCACAAAATTGTCTTGGTGGAGAAGATAGATGAAGATCAGCGCTTGGTCTACGTGAAGCTTTACGACAATGAACTGAATGTGGTGACGCAGATGAGATGGTGGCTTCTGCGGACAGATAAAGGTTGGCGGGCATATGACTACGAGGATCTTTCGGTTGGTTTACGGGTGGTTAGCCTGATGGGCAGCGTGATCAGTATTCAGGTGAGTGGTCAGAACGATGGATGGATCACCGACTTCATGCCGGTGGCGCAGCAACTTCAGGTTTTTGATCCTTCTGATCTGGAAAGTTTCGATAGACTTGAGCAGCCTTTGCTTAAGTTGCGGGGAAATGATCTTCCTCTTTCGATTCGGAAATTTGCTTCGATGACTTATACCTCTGTTTTAACGGCGCGGGCGGATTTTGAGGAAGCATTGGCGGAACTCGTGGCCGCCGAGAAGGGGGGATACACTTCGCCAATTTCTAACTATCAGAAAGGAACGGTATTTGCCGGGCTAGAGCGGCATGAGGAAGCGCTGGCGTCCTATCAAAAATACACCGAGAGGTTTGGCTCTGATTCTGATGTGATGGAGTTAGTTGCCGATTCCTATTTGCAAATCGGAGAGCGAGAGAAAGCTCGCGAGGCTGCTCTGAAAGGCTTGGCAGATAATGCAATTTCGGTTGGTTGCTTAGCGTCCCTGGCAGCAGCAAGTTCGCCAAAGGAATTTGCGACAGGTGAAATGGAAGAGCGTTTTCTAAAGATGCCATATCCGGAAGAAGCCTTTGAAACGGCGCTAGACTACCAACTCACTCAAGAGAATTTCGCAGGCGCGCGGAGCTTGTTTACGATCCTGAAAAAGGCTTTCCCCGAGAGTGATCTGATTGAGTATTACGAAGAGGAATTTCCGGAGGAGTAAGTTATACTTGAGGGCTTTTACTCATGCTCTTTAGTTGACAGCCTAGATAACATGCGAGCATTCTTTCTTTGTGAAGAACGCTCTCATATTTTTCGCCTCTTTGATGATCCTAGTTTCTTGTCAGGGAGAGAAAGAGGATGAAGCTCTCGTTGCTAAGCATCGGAAGCAGGCGGAAGAGATTGATATCCTTGAAGACGAGCTTAGGGAGGTTAGGGCGGCAATTGAGGAAGTTGAGGTGCCTGACGAATTTCCAGATTTAGATAAGCTGAAGGCCGAGATGAAAGAGGCTACCGGAAAGAGGGGAGATCTCGAGAAAGAGTCCCGTATTCTTGAAGCGAAGAAGAAGAAGGCGCTCGAAGACTTTGAGAAATATCAGGAGACTTACCCCATTCGTTAGAAGCAGCTAAGCTACCGAAATATTATGTTTGACGATTTTCATGAAAGCTCACGAAGTGTTGGCCTTGCGGGCTTGCTTTTGGGTCTCCTTGTATTGGCAGGGTTTTGCGGTTTGGGGATGGCCGTGCTGAGTGGCGACGCGGGTTCCAAGGGCCCAACTTTAGCGACCCGGGTTATCGATCAAGGTCGAATGATCGATCAGCTTTCTGGGACGTTGAGAATTCAGAAAGAAAAGCTTGGGAAGCTCACAATGAAGAGCGATACGGCAACTCGGAGCGCGAAGACTTCTGCGGAAATATCAGGAGATCTTGCTATTGAGAATCGGCTAGTTGAAAAGCACGATGCCTCGGTGAAAAAGCTGAATGAGGAGTTGGATGGGATTCAGAAGAAGTTTGAGGGGTATCGAGATCGCTACCGAAGTAATGAACGCAGCTTGGCAATTGGAGAGGTCCTCGATCTCTCTGAAACGATGGGAGAGGGCTACGAAAAGAGTACGGTCCGCGAAATTTCGCCATTGCATCTCCGGGTGATGCGGAGTGCTGGGCCGGAAGGGATCCCCTACGAGAAGCTTCCGGCAGCGGTTCAGGATCGTTTTCAATTTGGTAAAGAAGAAGCTGCCGCCTTCCAAGGGAGGATGAATGCGGTCAATGCGAAACGAGGTGTCATCGCGGCCGCAAACAAGAAGCGGATGGATCAAAAAAAGGGAGTGGAGAGAGTCGCAGCGTTGACCCAGCAGATCAAGAAAGTGGAAGCCGAGATCATCGCAAAGACGATCTTTGCAGACGAACAGGCTGACGAGGCTAGTGATTTGGAGAAGGAGGCGAAGCGTTTTGATTCAGATGCGAAAATCGCGAGAGCGACTGGGAAAATTTCGATGAGTAAGGGAAAGGCGACGCAGGCCCGGAACAAGGCTCGTCTTCGTGTGAAACGTGCCAATCAAGCGAGATTTGAAGTTACTAAATTGAACAAAGAACTCGCTGAGCTAGAGCTCCAACTCAGGGCGGTAAAGAAATGAGCGCCTTCTCTTCGGAATCGTCTGGCTTTGGAGCGTTGATCCTTGGAGGGATCATTACCATTATGGTGGTGGGTGGTGCTTTTTCTGCCCTGAGCAGGGGCATGTTCGAGACAACTTCGGCGGTGAAGCACAACGAAGAGCGGGCGGGAAGAATTCATGATCAAGGAGTGCTGTTGGCTTCGCTGAAGAGAGATTTGGCCCGGCAGAAGAAGCTCCTAATTGAGCAGAAAGAGGTGATCAAACCAGTGGCGGAAGGGGAAAGGCTTAAGGCGGAATTAGAGCAGCTCAATGACGTGGTGGCAGATCTGCAGTTGGAAGCTTCCGAACGAAGAGAGGATATCGAAGAGCTGGAAGAAGAGAGGGCCCGCTATCAGAAGAGCGTTCGAGGACGAATCTGGAGCAAGTACCTCAAGACGGAGCTCAAGGCAGAGCATGTCGTCGGGACGATGAAGTATAAGAAACCGATCATTAACAAGATCGACCCTGCGGGCCTGATGGTGATGCATAGCGGTGGGTCGGCTCGGGTGGATGTCGCGCAGCTGACTTCCGACTTTCGTAAATTACTCGATCTAGATATTTCGGAAGCTCGGAGAGTGATGTCTGAGATGAGGCTTAAAGATGCTCTCGCAAAAAGGAGCCGAACAAAAATGGCAGCGGCTGCAGGGCAGCCCTCGGCATTAGAAGTCGACGCGATCTTGGAGAAGAACTTGTTGGAGGGAATCGCTAAGGTTGAGAAGTATTTTGACTTGATCCGCTATGCCGAAGAGACAGCGCGAACGGCCAAATACAATGACCGTTATTCTTCAAATCGTTCCGTTCCGGGAAAGCTGGAGACGTGGGCCGAGCGAGCTAAGAGGTTTGAGCGAGCTGCGGTGAAGTATCGTAAGCAATATGTCGAAGCAGTCGCGGAAGTCAGAGTAATCGATCCTGACTATAGCTCGCCTAAGCGTTGAGTAATATTTTCTACAAAATCTAAGAAGTAAAAGGACTCATAAACAGTGATTTCGATGGCGAGGTGGTAGAATGTAGATTCTAAATCCTCAGGGTGCTTCCTTAGGTGTGTCTAATTGAGTTAATTCTCCCAAAGACTCATGGACATGACAATAGAGCGCTAAGTCAACATTTCAGGTCGACGGATAAGAAATAGCCAAAATCTTCCTTCTTTGTTCACCGAACCGCTTCGGTGTCATCTTTCATTGGCGCAACACGCCCTGACAAGGCACATGTCATCTGGGGCGGCGCTTTAGAATGGTGAATTCTGAGTGTGGAGTGGTGAATGGGGGAGATTTTTGACGCAGATTTTTTGTGAGGGCGAGAAGCAGGGAGATTGTCCTCACGTTTGGTTCAGCAGTTGTTGACAAGTGGAGACTGGCCCCCAGTTTGCAGACGGCGTAATGCCGACAAATGGCTGATATCAATGAGCGGGGGAATCCTGCCTACCCTTGGCACAACCAAGATGACAACCCTTGCACGAGTTGCGGGGCCTGCTGTGCCACTTACCGGGTGTCATTCTATGGGGGCGAATGTGATGACTCTCCATGGGGGACGGTGCCAGTGGGGCTGACGGATGCTCTCACTCACTCTCGACAGGTCATGAAGGGCACGAACCAAAAAAATCCCCGCTGCGTGGCGCTCACG